>JBBQCA010000018.1:0-26307 GCA_038318315.1 Burkholderiales bacterium
CAGCACGGCGTCAAGGACAGCGGTCGCTTGTTGCCTGGGCACGGCGGCGTGTTCGACCGCGTCGATGCCTTGCTGCCGGTCGTGCCGGTCGCCGTTCTGATCAGCCTGGTCGCGTGACGCAATGAACGCGCTGATCGATACCGAGCGCAGCACCCATCGCGACACGCATCGCCTTTCCTCGACCGCTATCCAGTCGATCACGATCCTGGGCTCGACCGGCTCGATCGGCGTCAGCACGCTTGACGTCGTCGCGCTTCATCCCGAACGCTATCGCGTTCATGCGTTGACAGGCCACACGCGCATCGCCGAACTGGCCGAGCAATGCCGGCGCTTCACGCCGGCGCGCGCGATCGTCGCCAATGCGAACGATGCACGGATACTCGACGATGCGTTGAAGGCGAGCGGCCATCGCACGATACAGATCGACCACGGCCCCGAGGCGCTGTGCGAGGTCGCGCGCGAAGCCGATGTCGTGATGGCGGCGATCGTGGGCGCGGCGGGCTTGCCGGCCGCGATGGCGGCCGCGCGCGCGGGACGGCGCGTGCTGCTCGCCAACAAGGAGGCGCTGGTCATGGCCGGCCGCTTGTTCATCGACGCGATCGCAGCCGCCGGCGCGACGCTGTTGCCGATCGACAGCGAGCACAACGCGATCTTTCAATGCCTGCCGATGGCCACCGATGGCCGGCACGAGCATCGGGGCATCGCACGCATCGTGCTGACCGCATCGGGCGGCCCGTTTCGCACCATGCCGCTCGAAGCGATGGCGCGCGTCACGCCCGACCAGGCATGCGCCCATCCGAACTGGGCGATGGGACGCAAGATCTCGGTGGACTCGGCGACGATGATGAACAAGGGGCTAGAAGTGATCGAGGCACGCTGGCTGTTCGGCCTCACGCCTGATCGCATAGCCATCGTGATCCATCCGCAAAGCGTGGTGCATTCGATGGTCGAATATGTCGATGGCTCGGTGCTCGCGCAGATGGGCAACCCCGACATGCGCACGCCGATCGCGCATGCGCTCGCATGGCCCGAGCGCATCGCGTCGGGTGTCCCGTCGCTGGACCTGACCGCGATCGCGCGACTCGATTTCGAGAAGCCCGATCTCGCGCGTTTCCCCTGCCTCGATCTCGCATACCATGCGCTTGCCGCAGGAGGCAGTGCGCCGGCCGTTCTCAACGCGGCCAACGAAATCGCGGTTGAAGCGTTTCTCGATGAGCGCATCCGCTTTACCGAGATCGCCGCTGTCGTCGAAAGCGTGCTGGCCGCGTTGCCATCGCAAGCGATGCAATCGCTTGCTGATGTCTTCGAGATCGACGCGAGGGCGCGCGTACTGGCACGCGATCTCGTGACCCGCGACAGCGGGGCCGGCAACTCACCAGGACTGGGAACGAACCGATGAATTTCGTCTGGACCATCGCCGCATTCTTTGCCGCGCTCGGACCGCTGATCGTGTTTCACGAACTCGGCCACTATGTGGTTGCGCGGCTGTGTGGCGTGAAAGTGCTGCGCTTCTCGGTGGGCTTCGGACGTCCGTTGGTGAAGTGGGTGCGCGGGCGCGACAAGACCGAATGGGTGCTTTCGGCCATTCCCTTCGGCGGTTATGTCGCGATGCTCGACGAGCGCGAGGCTCCGGGTGTGGCGATTGCCGAGAGCGATCTGCCGCGCGCGTTCAATCGTCAGTCGGTCGCCAAGCGTATCGTGATCGTCGCCGCGGGGCCGATCGCGAACCTGGTCCTCGCGGTGCTGCTGTACGCGGGCATCAACATGGTCGGCGTCGACGAGCCGCGCGCGATGTTTTCAGCGCCCGTCGCGGGCAGTGCGCTCGCACAGGCCGGCATCGACGCGCCATTCGAAGTGACCGGCATCGACGGTGCTGCAATCCGCTCGATCGTCGACTTGCGCTGGCGCGTTCTCAAGAGCGGTGTCGATCACGAATCGGTCGCGTTGCAGATCAGGCGACTCGATCGGCCCAGCGAGGGCGAGCGCAGCGTGACACTGGATCTCCAGCGCCTGGAGACCAAGGACTTCGAAAGCGACTTCATGCAGAAGCTCGGGCTCGGGCTGCTGCGACCCAGGCCGACGATCCGCGACATCGCCGATGCCCATGGACCTGCGGCGCTCGCGGGTCTGAAACGCGGCGACCGCATCGTGGCTATCGACGGCAAGCCGATCGACGACGTCGACGCGCTTCAGCGCATCGTCGGCGCGTCGTCCGGCAAGCGCCTGCAATTCGTGGTCGAGCGCGACAAGACCATGATCACTGCCGCGGTCACGCCGGTCGCCGTCGCGGGCGCAGGGCCGAACCCGGCATCGGGCACCGCCTCGACCGCTGCGCCGAGCACTGCGCCAAGCACTGCGCAGAGCACTGCGGGGCCGGCCCCGACAGCGGGCCGCATCGGCGTTCAATTGGGCGCGCAAATACAGACCGTGCTGGTTCGCTACGGCCCGATCGCGGCGATCGGGCACGGTGTCTCTCAGACCTGGGACTTGTGCGTATTCTCGATTCGCATGATCGGCAAGATGCTGTCGGGCGAGATTTCGCTCAAGAACATCAGCGGGCCGGTGACGATCGCCGACTACGCGGGCCAGTCCGCGCGGCTCGGCCCGCTGGCCTTCATCAGCTTCGTCGCCTTCATCAGCATCAGCCTCGGCGTGATGAATCTGTTACCGGTGCCGATGCTCGATGGAGGGCATTTGCTGTATTATTTCGCCGAAATTGTCAGGGGGCGCCCGCCATCCGAGAGGTTTCTCGAATGGAGTCAGCGGGCAGGCATGTTCCTCCTAGCGGGCTTGATGGTCGTAGCGCTGTTCAACGACGTCGTGCGCTTGCTGTCGTGACCTTAAGACGCTGCGATGTTGTCCGTCGCGCCGCGCGCTGCTCATGCGCAGGTCGGTCCCTCCCCCCATCTTCGGCCCCACGCATCTCTTGATGACGAAATCCCGTTTGTTGCGCTTCTCGCGCTTTCCGCGCTTTCAATTCCGTCCGCTCACGATCGCGGCTGCGTTGATCGGCGCATTTGCCACGCATGTGGCTCTTGCGTTCGAGCCCTTCGTGGTGCGCGACATTCGCGTCGAAGGCATACAGCGTACCGATGCGGGCACCGTCTTCAGCTACCTGCCCGTCAAGGTCGGCGAGACCTTCACCGACGAGAAGGCCACCGCGGCCTTGAAGGCGCTCTACGCGACCGGCTTCTTCAAGGACGTGCGCATCGACGTGGACAAGGATGTGCTGGTGGTCGTGGTCGATGAGCGGCCGGCGATCGCGAGCATCGAGTTCACCGGCTTGAAGGAGTTCGACAAGGACACCCTGAAGAAGGCCTTGAAGGACATCGGTCTTTCCGAGACGGCCATCTTCGACAAGGCTATCCTCGACCGCTCGGAGCAGGAGCTCAAGCGCCAGTACCTGACGCGCGGCAAGTACGGCGCGCAGGTGACCACCACCGTCACGCCGCTGGAACGCAATCGCGTCAACATCACCTTCAACATCGACGAAGGCGACGTCGCGACCATCAAGCAGATTCACGTGGTGGGCAACAAGGCCTTTCCGGAAAAGACCCTGATCAAGGAACTGGCGCTGACCACGCCCGGCTGGTTCACCTGGTACACCAAGAGCGATCAGTATTCGAAACAGAAACTCAACGGCGACCTCGAGTCGCTGCGCTCTTACTACCTGAACCGCGGCTACCTCGAGTTCAACGTCGAATCGACGCAGGTGTCGATCACCCCGGACAAGAAGGACATCTACATCACCGTCAACCTCACCGAGGGCGAGAAGTACACCGTCTCGGATGTGAAGATCGCCGGCGAAGCGCTGGTCACCGAAGAAGAGTTGAAGAAGCTCGTCAAGCTCAAGGCCGGTGAGACCTATTCGGGAGAGAAGCTGACCGAATCCACCAAGGCGATCCAGGACCGTCTCGGCGCGTTGGGTTATGCGTTCGCGAACGCCAACGCCGCGCCGGAGCTGAATCGCGAGGCGCACACCGTCGCCTTCACGATCTTCGTCGACCCGGGTCGCCGCGTGTACGTGCGGCGCATCAATGTCAACGGCAACACCAAGACGCGCGACGAAGTCGTGCGTCGCGAATTCCGTCAGGCCGAAGGCGGCTGGTACGACGTCGATGCCATCAAGCTGTCGAAGGAACGCCTCGAGCGCCTAGCCTACTTCAAGGACGTCAACGTCGAGACGCCGCAGGTCTCGGGGACCAACGATCAGGTCGATGTCAACGTCGCCGTGACCGAGAAGCCCACCGGCAGCTTCAACGTGGGCGCGGGTTTCTCGCAGGCCGACAAGGTCATCCTCACCACCTCGGTGCAGCAGGACAATCTGTTCGGAAGCGGCCAGAACGTGTCGCTGCGTCTGGACACCAGCCGCTTAAATCGCACCGCCGCGCTATCGACCACCAACCCTTACTTCACCGACAACGGCGTGTCGCGCACGGTCGATGTGTTCTATCGCACCACCAATCCTTCGAGCATCAGCCTCGGCGACTTTTCACTTCGTACCGCCGGTGCGGGCCTGACCTTCGGCGTGCCGTTCACCGAATACGACACGGTGTTCTTCGGCGCGCGCTACGAGCACACGCGCATCGACCTGACCGATACCAGCCCGCTGGTGTATATCAATTACGTCGCGCAGTTCGGCCCGTCGACCAACGCCGTCACCGCCACCGTCGGATGGCAGCGCGACAGTCGCGACAGCGCCATCACGGCGACCAAGGGTCGCTATCAGCGCGCCAGTCTCGAAACCACGCTGCCGACCGGCCAGCTTCGCTACTACCGCGCGAGTTATCAGCACACGTATTACTACCCGATCACGCCCAACTACACACTCTCGTTCAACGGTGAGGTCGACTACGGTCACGGCTTCGGCGGCCGTCCTCTGCCGGTGTTCAAGAATTTCTATGCAGGCGGTATCGGTTCGGTGCGCGGATTCGAAACCAGCTCGCTCGGGCCGCGCGACGTCAATGGCGATCCGATCGGCGGCGCAAAGCGCTTCAACGGCAATATCGAATTGCTCTTCCCCTTGCCTGGAACGGGCAAGGATCGGGCATTCCGCGGCTTCACGTTCTTCGACACCGGCGCGGTCTATGGCGAGACCCAGCGCATCAAGGCGGACGGCCTCCGGTACTCGGCCGGCTTCGGCATCAACTGGCTCTCACCGATCGGCGCCTTGCGTCTTTCGTATGCGATTCCCTTCAAGACCAAGCCGGACGATCGGCTGCAGCGTCTTCAATTCACCATTGGCAACCAGTTCTGACCATGCGCAACTAACGGCAGAAGCGCTGAACGATAGTGCGTCCGTCGGGTCGATGGACAGTCATGGCAAAATCATTTTTTAGTTAAAGGTTTTCTTTATGGAAATTCGATTCATTCGACGATTCGTCCCGGTTCTCGCCGCATGCGCCTTGGTCGTCGCGATGCAGCCCGCCGCTGCGCAGGAGAGTTCCAGGATCGGCTTCGTCAGCCTCGATCGCATCCTGCGCGACTCGGTACCGGCCAAGACCGCCCAGTCCAAGCTGGAGGCCGAGTTCTCCAAGCGCCAGAAGGATCTTCAGGACGCCGGCAATCGCCTGAAGGCCACGGCCGACAAGTTCGACAAGGACTCTCCGGTTCTTTCGGAGAGCGACCGATCGCGTCGGCAGCGCGAGCTGGCCGACCTCGACAAGGACTTTCAGCGTCGTCAGCGCGAGTTCAACGAAGACATCAACCAGCGCAAGAACGAAGAGCTGGCGAGTGTCGTCGAGCGCGCCAACAAGGTGATCCGTCAGATCGCCGAAGGCGACAAGTACGACATCGTGTTCCAGGACGCGGTCTACGTGAACCCGCGCATCGACATCACCGAGAAGGTGTTGAAGGCGCTCAACGCGACCAAGTAGCTGGGTCGCAAACGAGCGGTATCGAGGTCGACCTGATTGGCGTGAAGCCATGCCCGCAAGATTCACGCTGAAGGAATTGGTCGATCGCTTCGGCGGTGCGTGCGGAGGCGATCTCGAGCGCAGCGTAGTCGGCTTTGCCGCACTGGAAGACGCGACGCCCGAACACCTTGCCTTCGTGAGCGCCGCCCGCTATCGTGCCGCGATCGAGTCGTCGTGCGCGGCTGCAGTGCTGGTGACCGAGGCGGACGCGGAGCAGCTCGCATCCCAGGCGGAGCGGCTCTGGACCTGCCGCGATCCCTACCTGCATTTCGCGCGCATCGCGCAATTCATCGAAGCGGCCAATCGCACGGCGCTCGCGCACGGCGTCGATGCGCGCGCGACGGTCGACGCGAGCGCGCGCATCGCTGGGAGCGCGCGTATCGAACCGCATGCGATGATCGGCGCGAACGTGACGATAGGAGCGCGGGTGCGGATCGCCGCCGGCGCCGTCATCGGAGACGGATGCACGATCGGAGACGAGACGCTGATCTACCCGAAGGTCGTCGTCTATCCGCGCTGCACGATCGGTGCGCGCGTCATCGTGCACTCGGGCGCGGTGATCGGCGCCGACGGTTTCGGCTTCGCGAAGGACGGGTCGCACTGGGTGAAGATCCCGCAGGTCGGCGGCGTGACGATCGGCGACGATGTCGAGATCGGCGCGAACACCACCATCGATCGGGGCGCGCTCTCCGACACGCGCATCGCCAATGGCGTCAAGCTCGACAATCAGATCCAGATCGGACACAACGTGCAGATCGGCGAAGACACCATCATGGCGGCATTCGTGGGCGTGGCCGGCAGCGCGATCATCGGACGCCGCTGCATGATCGGCGGCGCGGCGCGCATCATGGGTCACGTGACGATCGCCGACGACGTCGTGATCTCGACGCAGACCTTCGTGAGCCGCTCGATCACCAAGCCGGGCCAGTACACCGGCTACTATCCGAGGTCCGAACACGCGGCGTTCGAAAGAAGCGCCGCGGCATTGAGACGCCTCGACAGCCTGCGCGACCGCGTGCGCCTGCTCGAAGCCGCAGAAGCCAAAACGCGAAAGCCATCAGAGCCCGAAAGTCCCGCATGACGTCTCTCGACATCCATGAAGTCCTCGAACATCTGCCGCATCGCTTCCCGATGCTGCTGGTCGACCGCGTGCTCGAATGCGAACCGGGCAAGTCCATCAAGGCGTTGAAGAACGTCACCATCAACGAGCCTTTCTTTCCCGGCCACTATCCGCACAGCCCGGTGATGCCGGGCGTGCTGGTGATCGAGGCGCTCGCGCAGGCCGCGGCGATCCTGTCGTTCGTCACGATGGGAACCAGGCCCAACGACAAGTCGATGTACTACTTCGTCGGCATCGACCGCGCGCGCTTCAAGAAGCCGGTGCTTCCGGGCGATCAACTGATCCTCGAGGTATCGCTGACGCGCGCGATGCGCGGCATGTGGAAGTACGCGGCGACTGCGCGTGTCGACGGCGTCGTTGCCGCCGAAGCGGAGTTGATGTGCGCCTACAAGATGGTCAGCGAAGAAGCTTAGGGGGCACGTGAAGGACCGCATTCATCCGACCGCGCAGGTCGATCCGCACGCGAAGCTCGCAGACGATGTCGAGGTCGGCGCGTTCAGCGTGATCGGCCCGCACGTCACCATCGGGGCCGGCACGCGCATCGCAGCGCATGTTGTCGTCGAAGGCCACACGCGCATCGGCGCGCGCAATCGCATCGCCGCCTTCAACGCGATCGGCGGCGAACCCCAGGACAAGAAATACGCGGGCGAGCCAACGCGCCTCGAGATCGGCGACGACAACCTGATCCGCGAGTTCTGCACCTTCAACGTCGGCACCGCGCAGGGCGGCGGCGTGACGCGCCTGGGCAACGAAAACTGGGTGATGGCCTACGTGCATCTGGCGCACGACTGCCAGGTCGGCGACCACACCATCTTCGCCAACAAGGCGCAACTCGCGGGCCATGTCGAGGTCGGCGACTGGGCGATCCTGGGCGGCGATACCGGCGTCCATCAGTTCGTGCGCATCGGTGCGCATGCCATCACCGGCATCGGCACGATGTTGCGGCAGGACGTGCCGCCATTCACGATGGTCAGCGGCGATCCGGCCACGCCGCACGGCATCAACGTCGAGGGCCTCAAGCGCCGCGGCTTCGATGCGCCGGTGATCGCATCGCTGCGCCAGGCGTACAAGAATCTCTATCGAAGCGGTCTAACGCTCGCCGAAGCGCGTACCGCCATCGACGCGCAGGCGGCAGGCGATGCAGGTTCGGCCGACGCGCTGCGCGCCCTGAACAGCTTCCTCGGTTCGGCGTCTCGCGGCATCGTCCGCTGATCGCAGCCGCGCCCGCGATGAGCGTTCCGGTCGCGATGGTTGCCGGCGAAGCCTCCGGCGATCTGCTCGCGAGTCTTCTGCTCTCCCCGCTGAAAGAGCGCGTGCCGCAACTCGCGACCTACGGCATCGGCGGCCCGCGCATGGCCGAGCAGGGTTTCCGCAACGACTGGCCTATCGACAAGCTCGCGGTACGCGGCTACGTCGAGGTGCTGCGTCACTACTTCGAGATCGCGGGCATCCGCAAGACCCTGAAGCGCCGATTGCTGGATCAACCGCCTGCGGCCTTCATCGGTATCGACGCGCCCGACTTCAATCTCGATCTCGAACTCGCGCTGCGCGAGGCATGGCGCGGGCAGGGCAGGCCGGTGGTGCATTTCATCGGGCCGTCGATCTGGGCGTGGCGCGGCCAGCGCATCGAGAAGATCAAGCGCGCGGTCGATCACATCCTGGTGCTGTTTCCGTTCGAGGAAGCGATCTATCGCGACGCGGGCATCGCGGCCACCTATGTAGGGCATCCGCTCGCCGACGTGATCCCGCTCGAGCCCGATCGCGCGGCGGCTCGCAATGCGCTCGGCCTGCCGCTCGACGCCCGCGTCGTCGCGCTACTGCCCGGCAGTCGCCTGTCCGAAGTGCATTACATGGCGCGGACCTTCATCGATGCCGCCGGGCTGCTGCATCAACGGCATCCCGACGTGCAGTTCATCGTGCCGATGGCGAGCGCGGATGCGCGCCGCTCGTTCGAGACGATCCGCGCCGCCAGCCCGGATCGACTCCCGCTATGCATATTCGATGGCCACTCGCACGACGCTCTCGCCGCGGCCGACGCCGTGCTGGTCGCGAGCGGCACCGCAACCCTCGAGACCGCGCTGTTCAAGCGCCCGATGGTGATCGCGTACCAGATGGCCGGACTGTCGGCGATGATCATGGGCCGCATGGGCTATCTGCCGTGGGTTGGCTTGCCGAACATCCTCGCGCGACAGATGCTGGTGCCCGAGTTCCTGCAGCAAGCCGCGACCCCCGAAGCGCTCGCGCATGCGCTCGACCATCAACTCTCGGACGATCACAATCGCCACCACCTCGAACAACGCTTCAGGCAAATGCACGAAGACCTCCGTTGCAATACCGGCGAACGCGCAGCGGCGGTGATCGCCGAACTGCTCGAACGATCCGGTGCTCTCCCGCCGGATCGCACGTAACAGACATGGCTCGCACGCGCTCTCTCTCCCTGCGCTTCTTCACCACCGCCACGCGCGTCTGCGGCGTCGATGAAGCAGGACGCGGACCGCTCGCGGGGCCGGTGTACGCCGCCGCTGTGATCCTCGATCCGGCGCGACCGATCCGCGGCTTGCGCGATTCGAAGCAGCTCACGCCCGCAGAACGCGAGCGCCTCGCGCATCGCATCCGCGAGCGCGCGCTGGCGTGGGCGGTGGCATCCGCGTCGGTCGAGGAGATCGATCGCATCAACATCCTGCAGGCCAGCCTGCTGGCGATGCAACGCGCGGTCGAAGCGCTGGCGATGCAGCCCGAGCACGTGCTGGTCGATGGCAATTGCCTGCCCAGGCTCAATGTCACGTGCGATGCGATCGTGCAGGGCGATGCCAAGGTCGCCGCGATCTCCGCGGCGTCGATCCTTGCCAAGACCTCGCGCGATGCGCTGATGCACGCGCTGCATCACGAGCATCCGCAATACGGCTTCGATAGTCACGTCGGCTACGGCACGCCGCAACACCTCGCATCGCTGGCGCTGCACGGCCCGTCGATCATCCACAGACGCACGTTCGCGCCGGTTCGCGTGCTGCTCGAAGCGCGCGGCATGACGGTGTCGATATTGCATCAGCCCGAGACCGCCTGGAGCGAAGACTGAAGACCATCGCGTCACGCGACAACGCGCTCTTCAAGACGCTGCGGCAACTGGTGCGCGACGCGTCGGCGCGGCGCGACGAGAAGCTCGCGTTGCTCGAGGGCATACATCTTTGCGAGGCCTGCATCGAGAGCGGGGCACTGCCGCGTTACTGCGTGGTCGGGCAATCGTCGTTGCACAACGCGGAGGTCGCTGCGCTGATCGCCGCACTCGGCGACAGCGTCCCGGCGTCGCATCTCATCCTGCTCGACGACGCCTTGTTCGCGAACCTGAGCCAGCTCGAGCAGGGCGTGGCCGTGATGTTCGTGATCGATGTGCCGCAACTCGAACCGCCCGATCGCATCTCTCGTGGGTGCGTGTTGCTCGATCGCGTCCAGGACCCCGGCAATGTCGGATCGATCCTGCGCAGCGCGGCGGCCGCGGGCATCGCCACCGTCTACGCGTCGCGCGGATGCGCGAGCGCGTGGTCGCCCAAGGTGTTGCGCGCCGGCATGGGTGCGCATTTTCATTTGCGCATCCACGAAGACTGCGACCTGCAAGCGCTCGCTGCGCAAGCATCTATTTCCCGGATCGCAACCAGCCCGTCGGCCAAGCAGTCGATCTACGATGCCGATCTCACCGGCGACATCGCGTGGATGTTCGGCCATGAAGGCAGGGGCCTCGAGCCTGCATTGATGCGCGACGCGATCGCGCTCTCCATCCCGCAGCCCGGGAAGGTCGAGTCGCTCAATGTCGCGGCATCGGCTGCGATCTGCTTTTTCGAGCAGGTACGACAGCGCGCTATGCGATAGATGCGCGCTAGATGCGCGTGATCCCCGACATCGAATGCTCGTGGTCCAGCAGCGCCTCGATGTCTTCGACCACGATCGCCGGCGAGAACAGGAAGCCCTGGTAGTAATCGCAGCCCGAGTCGCGCAGCAACTGCAGCTGCAGCTCGTTCTCCACGCCTTCGGCGGTGGTCGATAGCTTGAGCCCGCGCGCGAGGCTGATGACCGAGGTCGTGATCGCCGCATCGCCCGCGTCGTGCAGCATGTTGCGGATGAAGCTCTGATCGATCTTGAGCGTATCGACATCGAGCTGTTGCAGGTGCGACAGGCTCGAGAAGCCGGTCCCGAAGTCGTCGATCGCGATGCGCATGCCGCGATGCTTGAGATCGGCGATGACGTTGCGGGTCACGCCGAGGTCGAACAGCATGCTGGTCTCGGTGATCTCGACTTCGATGAAGCGCGGATCGACGCCCGTCTCTTCGATCACGCGATCGACTTCGTCGATGAAGGTCGCCACCAGCAACTGGTGCGCGGAGAAGTTGATCGACAGCACGCCCAGTGCAACGCCGCGCTCCTGCCACTCGCGCAATTGCCGGCAGGCCTTGCGGAACACGTAGAGGCCGAGCTCGTGGATCAGCCCCGATTCCTCGGCGATGCCGATGAACTCCTTGGGTGACACCACGCCCAGGCGCGGATCGGTCCAGCGCAGCAACGCCTCGGCGCCGACGATCCGGTTGTCCGCGATGCGTACGCGCGGCTGAAAGTAGAGGCGCAACGCGTCCCTGTGCAACGCGAGCTTGAGCGCGCCCTTGACGGCGCTGCGGCGCTCGCTGCGTTGAGCCAGCATCGCCGAGAAGAACTCGAAGCGGTTCTTGCCGTTCTCCTTGGCGCGGTACATCGCGAGGTCGGCGCTGCGCACCAGCGATTCGGGTGCGCGGCCGTGATCGGGATAGACCGCGATGCCGATCGACGCCGCCACCGAGAGCCGCTGGTTCTCGACGCGAATCGGCGTGCCGAGCGCGGCGATGATGCGCTGGGCGGTTTCGTGCGCGATCGCCTTGGGCCGCGCGTGGCCGATCACGACCATGAATTCGTCGCCGCCGATGCGCGCGACCTCGTCTTCGGCGCGCACGCAATGCCGCAGGATCGCCGCGATCTCCACCAGCATCAGGTCGCCGACCCGATGGCCGAGGGTGTCGTTGATGTTCTTGAAGTGATCGAGGTCGAGGAACAGCACCGCGACGCCGGTGTTGGTCTGGCGCGCGCGTTCGATGAAGGCGCGCAAGGTCGGTTCGAGCGCGTTGCGGTTCAACAGGCGCGTGAGCGTGTCGCGCTGCGCGATCTCGGTCAAACGTCGCTCGGCCTCGACGCGTTGCGAGACGTCCTGAATCAGCGCGAGCGAGGATGTGATGCGACCGGACCCATCGCGCATCGCTGCGATATGCCATTCGCAGGTGACGCCGGAACCGTCGCGGCGACGCGTCTCGACGACGTGCAGGCGGGTGTTGCCGACCACCGTGTTCGGGTCGTTCTCGTCGGGCAGAAAAGTGGCCAGCAGGTCGGCGTCGATCAAGCCCAGTTCGCCGAAGGATCGCTCGAACACTTCGTCGCGCCGCCATCCGAACAGCGCCTCGGCCTGCGATGACCAGCGCGTCACGCGCCCGTTGCCGTCGAGCGTGAACGAAGCCAGCGGCGTGTTTTCGAAGTGCGCCGTCAACAGGCTGTTGGCCTGCTGCAGGGCAATCTCCTGCTTCTTGCGCGACTGGATGTCGGTCGCGGTCGTATAGAAGCCGGTGACGACGCCGGCTTCGTCGCGCCTCGGGACATAGCGCAACAGCACCCAGCGCAGCACGCCTTCCTGATAGCTCATCTCGCGCTCGTACTGCACGGCCTCGCCCTCGAGCGCGGCGTGGATGTAGGGCTCGGCGTATCGATAGTCGTCTTGCGTCATCAGCTCGCTCATCGGCATGCCGATCAGCATCTCGGCCGGCAGGCCGTGCCACGTGGTGGCGGTCTGGTTGACGAAACGGATGCGTTCCTCGGCATCGATGAAGGTGATCGGGAAGGCGACGCTGTCCATCGCGCGCTGCATCTCGCGAATCGACTCCTCGTAGGCGAGAAGGGCCTGCTTGGCCTCGCTGATGTCATGCGCGACGAAGTAGATGCCGCGCGTGGTTCCGCTGGCATCGAGGTCGGGCAGCCAGTCGATCGAAATGAAACGATGGCCGGCCGCTTCGTGCGGCAGCTCGTGTTCCGAACGCATGCGCTCGCCGCGTAGTGCGCGCTCGAAGCTGGGCTGGAAGAACAGCGACAGGTCGCGGCCGAACAGCTCCTTGCTCGATCGGCCGATGATCTCGTCCTTGGGTCGCCCGATGAAATCGGCGTAGGCGCGGTTCGAGAATTGATGAACCGTGTTCGGATCGATGTAGGTCAACGGCTGCGGGAAGTTTTCGATGAACGCTTCGATCCATTGCTGCTGGCGCGCGCGCGTGTCCTCGGCGATCTTCGAGTCGGTGATGTCGTAGCCGATCGCATAGATGCCGCGCGCGGTGCCGTCCTCGGCAAAGTCGCCCACCAGCGTGATGCGCAGCCAGCGCATGTCGTTCGGGTTGCCGGTCGCGCGCCGCTCGAATTGCACGCGCTCCCCACGCAGGGCCGCTTCGATGTGCGGAATGATTACCGCGATGACCTCCGGCGCGAAGATGTCCTGGGGTGTCTTGCCGACCACGTCGTCGAGCGTGGTCATGCCGTAGTCCGACAGGAAGCGCTGATTGCAGTACTGGTAGCGCAAGGACGTGTCCACGTAGCAGACCTGCGCGGGCAGGTTGTCGGTGAGAAAGCGGATGCGTTCGTCGCGTTCGGACAGCGCGCGCTGCGCACGTTTCTCTTCCTCGAGGCTGCGTGAAATGATGTACAGGCCTTCGACCTCGCCGCCCTCGCCGCGGACCGGCAGGTAACGCAACTCGCGCCATTCACGCGAGCGTCCGAAATCGTCCTGAACTTCAGCGGTGACGGCTTCGCCCTTGAGCGCGCGCGCCAGCGATGCGCGGTGCTGCGCGAAGATCTTCGGCCCGACGATCGCCTCGACCGAGTGCCCGATGATCTGGGGGCGGGTCATGCCGTGGCGCTTCAAGGCACTCTGGTTGATGGAGCGATACCGCAGGTCACGATCGAGAAAGACGATCGCTTCCGGAATGCTCTCGGTGAAGCCGCGAAAATGCGCTTCGCTTTCCTGAAGCATGGTGGTCGCCACGCGCGACTCGTGGATGTCCGAAACCAGGACATAGACGCCGTTCTGAAATCCGTTGCGATCGAAGCCCGGAACGAAGTCGATGCGATGCCAGCGCATGGCGCCGCGTCCGCTGGCCAGTTGCTTCTCGACACTGTGCTTTTCACCGGCGCTCGCGCGCGCCAGGCTGGTGTCGATGATCTGGGCGAACGCGCTCGACACGGCGCCGGGCCGCGTGCCTGCGATGCTCTGTTCCGAAATATCGAAGGCATCGCAGAACGCCTGGTTGGCCCATTTGCACAAACCATCGCCGCCGATGAAGACGAAGGGCAGGGGGAGGCTTTCGATTTGCTCCTTCTGCTTGCGCTCGCGCTCGATCACGTCGTCCTGCGCGATGCGCAGCGCCACCCGCATCGGGGCGCTGATGTTGTTGCCGCCCAGAGGAATGATCGAAGACTCGGTCGGCTCGAACTGATGCCCGTCCTGATCCGATTGACGACGACCCAGGCGATGCATGACCCCGAGCACGCCGACGATGCGACCGTCGCGATCGCGCTGCGGACGATATTCGAAGCGGCTCGCGCCTTCGATCGCTCCGTTTTGTCGATGCACGACATCGATGTCGAGACTCTCGCCCGCAAGCGCGCGCTCGAAGTAGGCGCGCGTAATTTCGGTCTGGCCTTCGAGAGACAGTTCGTCGACCGACTGGCCGATCAACTGATCGCGCTCGCGCCCGATCAGTTGGCAATAGGCCGCATTGGCGAATTGAAGGATGAAACCCGCATCGAAAAAAACCAGGGGCGCATCGACCCAGTCGATCGCCGCGTGGATCAGGTCGCGCTGCCCGGGCGTGATGACACCGGCGATGTCCCCGAGTACGTCCGCGCCCTCGGCCGCGACAGTTGGCGTCTGCGCAGACCCGTCCGTGTTTCGCGGCTCGTTGCGCTGAATGCGGTTGATCAGTTGTGCGAACACGCGTCGACCCCCTGATCGATTATAGCCATCGGAACATGCCGTCCTTGCTCGCAGGCTCGCGTATGGCGACGTGGATCGGCCGCTGGTGGGGCGATCCCGCAGCAGCCTTATTTTTTCGGGTTATTCGATTGCATCAGAACGAGCGACGTTCGAGCCGGATTTCCTGCAGGATCGTGGTGGCGATCTCCTCGATCGACTTGGTCGTCGAGGACAGCCAGCGTATCCCTTCCCGCCGCATCATGGCCTCCGCCGCGATCACCTCGGCCCGGCAATTCTCGAGCGCCGCGTACTTGCTGTTGGGACGGCGCTCGTGGCGCACTTCGGCCAGGCGTTCGGGCGCGATCGACAGGCCGAACAGCTTGGCGCGGAACTCGGGCAGTACCGACGGCAGGCGATCGCGTTCGAAGTCTTCCGGGATCAGCGGATAGTTGGCCGCCTTGATCCCGTATTGCATGGCCAGATAGAGGCTGGTGGGCGTCTTGCCGCTGCGCGAAACACCCACCAGGATCACGTCCGCGTTGGTCAGGCCACCATGGGTCTGGCCGTCGTCGTGGGCAAGCGCGAAGTTGATCGCGTCGATCCGCTGGTTGTATTGCTTGGAGTCGGCGATGTTGTGCGAACGTCCGATCGAGTGCGTCGACTTGACGCCCAGCTCCTTTTCGAGCGGCTCGACGAAGGTCTCGATCATGTCGAGGAACAGGCCGTGCGCGCAGCGCACCGCATAGTTGATCTCGGGATCGACCAGCGTCGAGAACACGATCGGCCGCAGCTTGTCGGTCCGGGCCACGTTGTTGATGCGCTCGATCACGTCGCCCGCCTTCTCCATCGTATCGATGAACGGAATGCGGATCTGCTTGAGCTCGACGCCTTCGAACTGCGCCAGCAGGCTGTGCCCGAAGGTCTCGGCCGTGATGCCGGTTCCGTCGGAGACGAAGAACACGGTTCGGACGGCGGCAGGCCCGGGCGCGTTCACGGCCATCGGGTCGGACACGGTTGGGCTGCGGGCTACGCTGCTGGATTCACTGCGAGATGACTGCGGCATCGACTGAGGCATCGGAACGGGCGATCGGCGGACAGCGGCGCGGTACCCACAGGTTAGAATCGGCGAGCATTCGGGGCCACGCCAGGCGGTGGCGGAATTTAACATCAAGGAAGCGGTAACGCCCATGTCGCAACAGGCACGAGTCATCGATTTCACGCAATTGCGTTCCAGCGATGTCGATGCGGTCGGCGGAAAAAATTCCTCGCTCGGGGAAATGATCAGCCAACTCGCCCAGGCCGGCGTGCGTGTCCCCGCAGGATTTGCGACGACGGCCGCGGCCTACCGCGAGTTTCTTTCTGAGAGCGGCCTGACCGACCGGATCGCGACGCGGCTCGCGTCGCTCGATGCCAACGATGTCAAGAAGCTGGCTGTCGCGGGCAAGGAGATTCGCGGCTGGATCATCGAAGCGCCTCTGCCGCAAGCCTTCGAGACCGAGATTCGCGCGGCCTTTGCGAGTCTGGCCGGCGACTCGAGCGGAGAGGGCCGCGACGCGGCGTCGTTCGCGGTGCGCTCGTCGGCCACCGCGGAAGATCTTCCCGATGCATCCTTCGCGGGCCAGCAGGAAACCTTCCTCAACGTGGTCGGCATCGACGACGTCCTGGTGGCGATCCGCGAAGTGTTCGCGTCGCTCTACAACGATCGCGCGATCTCCTATCGCGTGCACAAGGGCTATGCCGATACCGAGATCGCGTTGTCGGCCGGCGTGCAGCGCATGGTTCGCAGCGACCTCGGCGCGGCCGGCGTGATGTTCACGATCGACACCGAGTCGGGCTTCGAGGACGTGGTGTTCATCACGTCCAGCTACGGCCTGGGCGAGACGGTGGTGCAGGGCGCAGTCAATCCCGACGAGTTCTACGTGCACAAGCCGATGCTGGAAGCCGGCAAGCGCGCCATCATCCGACGCCAGATCGGCTCGAAGCTGATTCGCATGGAGTTCGCTCCCGCGGGTTCGAAGGAGCGCGTGCGCACTGTCGATGTGTCGGTCGCGCAGCGCAATCGCTATTCGCTCACGGACGACGAGGTGATCGAGCTGGCGCAATACGCGCTGACCATCGAGAAGCACTACGGCCGCGCCATGGATATCGAGTGGGGCAAGGACGGCAACGACGGCAAGCTCTACATCCTCCAGGCGCGACCCGAGACGGTTCGCTCGCAGATCAAGGCCGGGACTTCGGAGCAGAAATTCCGTTTGAAAAGTGGATCGGCCGAACGCGCGACGGTGCTCGCGAGCGGGCGCGCGATCGGTCAGAAGATCGGAACGGGCAAGGTGCGCATCGTCGATGATCCGAGCGAGATGGACAAGGTACAAGCGGGCGACGTACTGGTGGCCGACATGACCGATCCCAACTGGGAGCCGGTGATGAAGCGGGCTTCGGCGATCGTCACCAATCGCGGCGGTCGCACCTGTCACGCGGCCATCATCGCCCGCGAGCTCGGCGTGCCCGCCGTGGTCGGATGCGGCGACGCGAGCGAGCGCCTGATCGAAGGGGCGCTCGTCACGGTCTCGTGCGCCGAGGGCGACGAAGGCCATGTCTACGAGGGCGTGCTCGACATGGAAGTGACCGAGGTAGTGCGCGGCGAGCTGCCGGTCATCCCCGTCAAGATCATGATGAACGTCGGCAATCCGCAGCTCGCCTTCGACTTTCGCGCGATCCCCAACGACGGCGTCGGCCTCGCGCGTCTCGAGTTCATCATCAACAACAACATCGGCATTCATCCCAAGGCGATCCTCGACTACCCGAATATCGATGCGGACCTGAAGAAGGCGGTCGAGAGCGTCGCGCGCGGTCACGCATCGCCGCGTGCCTTCTATGTGGACAAGCTGGCTGAAGGCGTGGCCACGATCGCGGCCGCGTTCTGGCCGAAGAAGGTGATCGTGCGGCTGTCGGACTTCAAGTCCAACGAGTACAAGAAGCTGATCGGCGGCACGCGCTACGAACCCGATGAAGAGAATCCGATGCTGGGCCTGCGCGGCGCGGCGCGCTATCTCTCGCCCGACTTCGCCGAATGTTTCGAGCTCGAATGCCTGGCGATGAAGCGCGTGCGCAACGAGATGGGCCTGACCAATGTCGAGCTGATGGTCCCCTTCGTGCGTACGCTTACCGAGGCCAGGCGGGTGATCGACCTGCTGGCGAAGAACGGGCTGCAACGCGGCAAGACGAGTGGCGCAGACCCAGGCACGGCGTTGCGCATCGTGATGATGTGCGAACTGCCGTCCAACGCCATCCTTGCCGACAGCTTCCTCGAATACTTCGACGGCTTCTCGATCGGCTCGAACGACCTCACGCAATTGACGCTCGGCCTCGATCGCGATTCGGGGCTGGTGGCCGAGGGCTTCGACGAGCGCGATCCCGCCGTCATGGCGCTGCTCAAGCAGGCGATCTCGACGTGTCTTGCAAAGGGCAAGTACGTCGGCATCTGCGGACAGGGTCCGTCGGATCATCCCGATTTCGCCGCGTGGCTGATGAAAGAAGGGATCGAGTCGATCTCGCTGAATCCGGACACCGTCGTCGATACGTGGAATCAGCTTGCGAAGGCCCAGCATTGAGGAACAATGCGTCGCTGTGGATGACAGGAGGTTCGCCATGAACGATGTCGTGTGGTGGTTCGTGCTGGCATTCGGCCTCCTGATCGCCGAACTGATGACCGGGACCTTCTATCTGCTGATGGTCGCGATCGGTTGTGCGATCGGCGGCGTGGTGGCGTTCGCCGGAGGCGGCGTTCCCCTGCAGCTCGTGGTCGGGGCGGCGGTCGGCATCGCGGCCACGCTGGTCCTGCGCCGCACGCGCTGGGGCATGCGCAGGTTGAACGGCGACGTCTCGGAAAATCGCGACGTGATCCTCGACATCGGCGAGGTCGTGCAGGTCGAGACCTGGCACGATCGCACGGCGCACGTGCGCTACCGTGGCTGCCAGTGGGACGTCGCCCTCGAGCCGGGCGCTGCGCCCAAGACGGGCGCGCAGGTGATCAAGGCCGTGCGCGGCAGCACGCTGATCGTCGTCCCGGTTCTGTAGCGCTCGCGTTTCGTCCGCACGCCTCGACCGGTTCTCATTTTCCGCTTCACATTCCCCGCTCCACATTGCCACTCGAAGGAACATCCATGCAAGGCGTCGGCATCGTCGCACTGGTTCTATTCGTCATCTTCATCGTGTTCGCGGTGCAGACCATCAAGGTCGTTCCGCAGCAGCATGCGTGGATCGTCGAGCGGCTCGGCAAGTATCACGCGACGCTCGCGCCGGGCCTGAACATCGTCATCCCCTTCATCGATCGCGTCGCCTACAAGCATGTGCTCAAAGAGATCCCGCTCGACGTGCCCAGCCAGATCTGCATCACGCGCGACAACACGCAGCTGCAGGTGGACGGCATCCTGTTCTTCCAGGTCACCGATCCGATGCGCGCGTCGTATGGTTCTTCGAACTTCATCGTCGCCATCACGCAGCTGGCGCAGACCACGCTGCGCAGCATCATCGGCAAGATGGAACTCGACAAGACCTTCGAGGAGCGCGATCACATCAACGCCAGCATCGTCGCGGCGATCGACGAGTCGGCCGCGAACTGGGGCGTGAAGGTGCTGCGCTACGAGATCAAGGACCTCACGCCGCCGAAAGAGATACTCCACGCGATGCAGGCGCAGATCACCGCCGAGCGCGAGAAGCGCGCGTTGATCGCGGCGTCCGAAGGCAGGAAGCAGGAGCAGATCAACATCGCGACCGGCGAGCGCGAAGCGCAGATCCAGCGCTCCGAAGGCGAACGCCAGGCGGCGATCAACCGCGCGCAGGGCGAGGCGTCGGCGATCCTCGCGGTGGCCGAAGCCAACGCCGCAGCGATCCGTCAGGTGGGTGCGTCGATCGCCGGGCCGGGCGGCATGGAGTCGGTCAACTTCAAGGTCGCCGAGCAGTATGTCGCCGCCTTCGAGAAGCTTGCCAAGACCGGCAACACCTTGATCGTGCCGGGCGACCTGTCGAACATCTCGACCCTGATCGCATCGGCGATGCAGACCGTCAAGAGTCAGAACGTTTCGCGCTGACGCGCGAGGCGTGGCTCAGCGCGTCTTCATCAGGCGCTGCTGCTCGCGTTTCCAATCCCGATCGCGATCGGCCTGGCGCTTGTCGTGCAGCTTCTTGCCCTTCGCAAGGCCGATCTCGAGCTTGATGCGACCACCCTTGAAGTGCAGGTTGATCGGCACGAGCGTGTAGCCGGCACGCTCGACCTTGCCGATCAGCTTCTTGATTTCTTCGGCGTGAAGCAGCAGCTTGCGCGTGCGCACGGGGTCGGGCGTGATGTGCGTCGATGCGCTGATCAGCGGCGTGATGTGCGCGCCGAACAGGAACACTTCGGCGCCACGCACCAGCACATAGGCTTCCTTGATGTTGGCGCGGCCTTCGCGAATCGCCTTGGCTTCCCAGCCTTGCAGCACGAGGCCTGCTTCGAAGCGGTCCTCGACGAAGTATTCGTGAAACGCCTTCCGGTTGTCGATGATGCTCATGGATTGCGGGACGGGTTCCAGCCTTCGGTAGAATCGCCGCACTTCCTTGGCGGCGCGAACGCGCATTCTAGTGGCAACCGCATGGCATCCGTAGCAAAGTCCGTTCTGGTCCGCCACAGCGCAGAAAACATGTTCGCGCTGGTTGCCGATATGGAGTCATATCCCGAATTTCTTCCGTGGTGTGGCGGTACGCGCATCCTCTCGCGCGACGGCGCAGCCGTGACGGCCACCATCGACATCCGCTTTCACGGCATCGGCCAGAGCTTCACGACGATCAATCGTCAAGTCCCTTTCGAGCGCATCGACATGCAGCTCGTCGAAGGCCCGTTCTCGCGGCTCGAAGGCGGGTGGCGCTTCACGCCGCTGGGTGACGACGGCTGCAAGGTCGAGCTCGCGCTCGACTACGACTTCAACAACTTCCTGCTCGGCAAGCTCGTCGGTCCGGTGTTCCACCAGATCGCGGCCTCGATGGTCGAGAGCTTCGTGAAGCGAGCCGATGCGATTGCCGACAAGGCGGCTTGAGATTGGGCTTGAGATTCGGCTTGAGAAGCACGCAATGAAGATCGAAGTCTGCTACGCCGACGCGCGCGGCGCGACGCGCATCGCCGTCGAACTCGATCCGGGCGCGACGCTGGGCGACGCGATTGCGGCCAGTCGCATCGTCGAACGCCTGTCGCTGGCGCGCGAAAGCTTGTCGTTCGGAATTTTCAGCAGCCGTGCCGACACCGACGCCTGTCTGCAGGACGGCGATCGCGTGGAAGTCTATCGGCCGCTGATCGTCGATCCGATGGAAGCGCGGCGCCGTCGCGTCGAGAAGAAACGCGCCGACGCAGCGCGCGGCACGCAAAAGAAAAGCTGAGGCCTCGTCGCCGTTCGGAGCCGCAAGCCGCTTGCCGCAGTTACGCGCCGGTTACTTGCAGTATTGCGCGATCTGCCCCTGGGTCTTCGCGATTTCGCTCTGGCGTTGGGCATCGTCGATGTAGGTCTTCTCGCCTTTCTCGTTGATCCTCGCGGCGCGCCCACCACCCTGCAAGCCCGCGAGATTGCCGCGCACCGAGTTGCAGTTCTCCTTCATCGCCCTGGCTTTGGTGGTTTCTTCATCGGCCTTCTTCGCAGCCTCGGCGGACTCCTTCTGGCGTTGCTTGAATTCGAGATCGCGATCGGCAACGGTCTTGGGCGCATCGGCCTTCGCATCGGCCTTTGCCGTGTCCTTCGTCTCCGCTTCCTTCGCGGGAGGCGCCGGCATGACGTCGGCGGCGCGTTGCTTCGGCGACTTCAGGATGCGGGACAGAGGCACGTTGGTCGGAGGCGGTTGATCGCTGGCGACGACATGTCCCGCGTCATCCTTCCACATCCACTGTGCGTACGCGGGACTCGCAACGAGCGCAGCCGCAACGATCGAACTGCCGAGGACCAAGCGTGGGGCGAATTTCATTGGATGGGTCTTGAAAGAGTTGCCGCCAACGGTACGTCAGCGACTGGCGAGCGTCAACGGACAACGAGTGACAAGGGGCGACAGTGAGCGCAATGGGGCGGATACGCGACAGATAGGAAAGAGCCGATCGCGACCGGGCGCGTTCTCCCAACCGGTTCGAGACAAAAACGCATGGCGCATGGCGGACGATGACACGATGCGACGGGGAGTGCAGCGGCTCGCGCAAAACCCTTCTGTATAATTCCATTTTGGGACAAAAGGAAACGCGATGCGTTTGAGTCAAAAAGCCCTGACGTTCGACGACGTTCTGCTGGTCCCGGCCTACTCGGCCATCCTCCCTCGCGACACCGATCTCACGACGCGCCTCACGCGCGGCATCACGCTCAACATCCCGCTGGTCTCGGCGGCGATGGACACCGTCACAGAAGGTCGCCTCGCGATCGCGATGGCGCAAGAGGGCGGCATCGGCATCATCCACAAGAACATGCCCGGCAAGG
Source organism: Burkholderiales bacterium (assembly GCA_038318315.1). Classification (GTDB taxonomy): domain Bacteria; phylum Pseudomonadota; class Gammaproteobacteria; order Burkholderiales; family Burkholderiaceae_D; genus CAHJXF01. The sequence continues at coordinate 22,540 of JBBQCA010000018.1, forward strand.
ACCAGGCGCGCGAGGTCGCGCGGGTCAAGCGCTACGAGTCGGGCGTGCTGCGCGACCCGATCACGATTCCGCCTTCGATGAAGATCCGCGATGTGATCGCGCTCACGCATCAGCACGGTATCTCGGGCTTCCCGGTGGTCGAGGGGCGCAAGGTGGTCGGCATCATCACCAACCGCGACCTGCGCTTCGAAGAAGAGCTCGACGCCGAAGTGCGCGACAAGATGACGCCGCGCGAGAAGCTCGTGACCGTCAAGGAGGGCGCGACGCTCGACGAAGCCAAGCGCCTGATGAACCGCCATCGGCTCGAGCGCGTGGTCGTGGTCAACGGCGACGACGACCTGCGCGGCCTGATCACGGTCAAGGACATCCAGAAGGCGGTCGAGCATCCGCACGCGTCCAAGGACGACCAGGGAAAGCTGCGCGTGGGTGCGGCGCTGGGCATAGGCGCGGACACCGACGAGCGCGCCGAGGCGCTGGCAACTGCGGGCGTCGACGTGTTCGTGGTCGATACCGCGCACGGCCACAGCGCCAACGTGCTCGCGAGAGTCAAGGCGATCAAGTTGCAGTACCCGAACATCCAGGTGATCGGCGGCAACATCGCGACCGGCGCGGCCGCGAAGGCGTTGGCCGATCACGGCGCCGACGGCGTCAAGGTCGGCATCGGTCCGGGCTCGATCTGCACCACCCGCATCGTGGCGGGCGTGGGTGTGCCGCAGATCACCGCGATCGCCAACGTCACCAAGGCGCTCGAAGGCACCGGCATTCCCGTGATTGCCGACGGCGGCATCCGCTACTCGGGAGACATCTCGAAGGCGATCGCGGCGGGCGCATCGTGCGTGATGATGGGCAGCCTCTTCGCTGGCACCGAGGAAGCGCCAGGCGAAGTCATCCTGTACCAGGGACGTTCGTACAAGGAATATCGCGGCATGGGTTCGGTGGGCGCGATGAGCGAAGGCTCGGCCGATCGCTACTTCCAGGACCCGGCCAACAACATCGACAAGTTCGTTCCCGAAGGCGTCGAAGGCCGTGTGCCCTACAAGGGATCGGTCGCCGCGATTCTTTTTCAGATGGTGGGCGGCTTGCGGCAAAGCATGGGCTACTGCGGCTGCGCAACCATCGACGACTTGCGCAGCAAGGCCGAGTTCGTCGAGATCACGACCGCGGGTATCCGCGAGTCGCACGTGCACGACGTGCAGATCGTCAAGGAAGCGCCGAACTATCGGGTCGAGTAATCGCGCTCGGCATGACACGCCGTTTGCCATCCGCATGAACGACATGTCGAGGGACACTGCAAACGCGGCCGGCTCGAAGCGGCGAGCCGCAGTGCCGTTCATCCTGATCTGCGTGCTGCTCGACGTGCTGGGCTTCGGGCTGATCATTCCGGTGCTGCCTTCGCTGGTCGGGGAATTCACGGGTGCGCGCGGCAGCCAGGCCTACTGGTACGGAGTGCTCACCGCGGTCTATGGCGTCATGCAGTTCACCTGCGCGCCGCTGCTGGGCGCCTTGTCGGACCGCTACGGGCGCAGGCCGGTGATGCTGTTCGCGATCACCGGGCTGGGCATCGACTTCCTGTTGATGGCCGTGGCGCCGTCGCTGGCATGGCTGCTGGTCGCACGCATCGTAGGGGGCGCGACCGCAGCGAACTTCTCGGTGGCGTCCGCCTATATCGCCGACGTCACCGCGCCCGACCAGCGCTCCAAGGCGATGGGCCTGATCGGCGCGGCGTTCGGCGTCGGCTTCATCATCGGGCCGGTGGTCGGAGGCTTGCTCGCCGGCATCGATCTGCGCCTGCCGTTCTATGTGGCCGCGGCGCTCGCACTGGTCAACGTGGCCTACGGATTCTTCGTGTTGCCCGAATCGCTGCCGCTCGATCGCCGCGCGCCATTCGTCTTCGCGAAAGCCAATCCCTTCTCGGCATTGAAAGGCCTCGTGCAGTTGCGCGGCGTGGGCGGGCTGGTGTGGGTCTATGCCTTCACCATCCTCGCCCAGTTCATCCTGCATTCGACCTGGGTGCTGTTCACCACCTTCCGCTTCGAATGGACGCCGCGCGAGAACGGCATCTCGCTGTTCGTGGTCGGTCTGGCCGCGGCGATCGTGCAGGGCGGCCTGCTCGGTTTGCTGTTGAGACGCTGGGGCGAAGTGCGCACGGTTTTGATCGGCCTCACATCGGCTGCCATCGCGTTCATCCTGTACGGACTCGCGCAACACGGCTGGATGATGTACGCGGTGATCGCGGCCAATGCGTTGGGCTTTGCAGTCGGGCCCGCCTTGCAGGGCCTGATCTCGAACAACGTCGATCCGAAGGCGCAAGGCATCACGATGGGTTCGCTCAATGCCGTGGCCAGCATCATGACCGTGCTTGCCCCGCTGATCGGTGCGCCCTTGCTGGCGGCCGTCAGTCAGTTGCCGCCCAGCGACTGGCGCGTGGGTGCGCCGTTCTTCGCCAGCGCTGTGTTGCAGGCGATCTCGCTCTTCATCGCGATCCGGCATTTTCGTTCGCATCGCGTCAAGCCATCGGCATCGATCGCCGCGAACGATGCGATCGGCCCGTCCACCACATCTCCTTCATCCTGAACGCATGTCCACGCACAGCAAAATTCTCATTCTCGATTTCGGCTCGCAGGTCACGCAGCTGATCGCGCGACGCATACGCGAAGCGCACGTGTTCTGCGAAGTACACGCCAGCGATGTCGACGATGCGTTCATACGCGACTACGCCAGCGATGGCGCGCTGCGCGGCGTGATCCTTTCCGGCAGTCATGCCAGCACCTACGAAGACCGCGACCTGCGCGCGCCGCAAGCGGTGTTCGAGCTCGGCGTCCCTGTGCTCGGCATCTGCTACGGCATGTTCGCCATGACGGTGCAACTGGGAGGTGAAGTCGAGGCGAGCGATCGCCGCGAATTCGGCTTTGCCGAAGTGCGCGCGCGCGGCCACACCGCATTGCTCGATGGCATCGCCGATCGCACCACGCCCGAAGGTCACGGCATGCTGCAGGTGTGGATGAGTCATGGCGACAAGGTCACGGCGATGCCGCCGGGGTTCAAGCTGATGGCCTCGACACCCGACTGTCCGATCGCCGGCATCGCCGATGAGGAGCGCCGTTTCTACGGCGTGCAGTTTCATCCCGAGGTCACGCATACCGTGCAGGGCAGGGCGATCATCGAGCGTTTCGTGCTCGACCTGTGTGGAGCGAAACCCGACTGGGTGATGCGCGACTACGTCGAGGAGGCCGTCGAGACAATTCGCGCCCGGGTCGGTACCGACAAGGTCATCCTCGGCCTGTCGGGTGGGGTCGACTCGTCGGTGGCCGCCGCGTTGATCCATCGCGCGATCGGCGACCAGCTCACCTGCGTGTTCGTCGATCACGGCCTGCTGCGTCTGGGCGAGGCCGAGCAGGTGATGCGCACGTTTGCCGATCATCTCGGCGTCAAGGTGATCCACGTCGATGCGAGCACGGTCTTCCTCGGCAAGCTCGAAGGCGTGACCGACCCCGAAGCCAAGCGCAAGGTCATCGGCCGAGAATTCGTCGAGGTCTTCCAGACCGAGTCTGCGAAATTGAAGGACGCGAAGTGGCTTGCGCAGGGAACCATCTATCCCGACGTGATCGAGTCGGCATCGTCCAAGGTCGGCAGCGCGAAGAAGGCCAAGACCATCAAGAGCCACCACAACGTCGGCGGCCTGCCCGAGTCCTTGCATCTGCAACTGCTGGAGCCGCTGCGCGAGCTCTTCAAGGACGAGGTCCGCGAACTGGGCGTCGCGCTCGGCCT
>JBBQCA010000019.1:0-26191 GCA_038318315.1 Burkholderiales bacterium
TCGAGCGGCAACTCGTGATCCGGGCAATACGGCGTGCCAACGCGCGCGAACAGCAGGCGCAGGTAATCGTGGATCTCGGTGACCGTGCCCACCGTCGAACGCGGGTTGTGGCTGGTCGCCTTCTGCTCGATCGAGATCGCCGGCGACAGGCCTTCGATCAGGTCGACATCGGGCTTCTCCATCAATTGCAGGAACTGGCGCGCATAGGCCGACAGCGACTCGACGTAGCGGCGCTGGCCTTCGGCATAGAGCGTGTCGAACGCGAGCGACGACTTGCCCGAGCCCGACAGGCCGGTGATGACCACCAGCTTCTCGCGCGGCAGATCGAGGCTGATGTTTTTCAGGTTATGCGTGCGCGCACCCCGAATGCGAATCTCGTCCATCGATGGTCTGTTTGAAGTGGGGCAGCGGATAAGCGCCGGGTGGGGCGGCGCCAAGCGGGCTTGGGCCTGCGACCTGCGACTATGGGCTGCGGGGTTCGGGATGAGGTGCGGATCGGATGCCGACGAAGGCGTCTCGAAGAGTCAATCGGTTAATATAACTGAGCCCGATTGGTCTCTAGCCGTTTCGATATGGGGACGCAATGATGATCGGCAAGAAACTTCTTCGCCAAGCGCTCCGAGTCATCCCCAAACGCGCCTCGCATCGTCCCACCAAGTCCCCACTACGTTCGTTAGGAGATCGCCATGTCATCGGTCAACAAGGTCATTCTGATCGGCAATCTCGGCAAGGATCCCGAGATTCGCTACATGCCCAGCGGCGATGCGATCGCCAACCTGACCCTGGCCACCAGCGAGAACTGGACCGACAAGACCAGCGGCGACAAAAAGGAACTCACCGAGTGGCATCGTGTCGCTTTCTTCGGAAGGACTGCGGAAGTCGCGGGCCAATATCTGAAGAAGGGCGCCAAGATCTATGTCGAAGGCTCGCTGCGCACGCGCAAGTGGCAGGACAAGGACGGACACGATCGTTACACCACGGAGGTTCGTGGCGACGTCATGCGCATGCTCGATCGTCGCGGCGAATCGTCGGGGCCGATGGACCACGAGCCCCCCGCGAACATGTCGCAGGGTGGGCCGATCGCCGGGTCCAGCGCCGCGCCCGGCGGAGATTCGCGCCGCCCCGCGGCATCCAAGACCGCTCCCGCCCGCGCGACTTCCGGGTTCGACGATATGGATGACGACATCCCGTTCTGACATGGCAGGTCGGCGCTTCCCCCTGCGCGTGCGAAGCGCGAGTCACCGGCCGCTCGCGGCATCGGAATGAAAACGAACCGCCCCCTGGGGCGAGTATCCGTGGGCGCCTGGGCCGCGCCCGTCGTGTTGCTGATGACCTACCTCATCGCGCTTGCGCTAATTGCGGCAAGCGCGTTCTTCGACTTCCGTGTGCTCGCCAGCGTCGTCGTCGCCTTGGCATTGAGCGTGTTCTACCTGCTCACGCTTCGGTTCCTGCGCCAACGCGACAGCGCGCTCGAAGCCGTCCGATCGAGCAACGCCGAACTCGAGGAGCGCGTTGCCGCGCGCACCGTCGAGCTGTCGAGTCTCTCGCGCCACCTGCTCAGCATTCGCGAGGACGAAAAGAGAAGCATCGCGCGCGAACTGCATGACGAGTTCGGCAGCTTCCTGACCGCGATCAACATGGACGTTTCGCGCATGCGCGACAAGATTTCAACCACTAACCCCGAGCAGGCGCCCAGGTTCGATCGCACGCTCGGCTTGCTGAACCAGGCCATCGACATGAAGCGACGGCTGATCAGCGAGTTGCGGCCCAGCATTCTCGACAACCTCGGCCTCGGCGCCGCGCTCGAGCAATTCATCGACGAATGGACGCGCCACACCGGCATCGCAGCCACGTTCGATCACAGCGGTGATCTGGAGAGCGAGGACGACGGCTGCGCGATCGCGATTTTCCGGGTGTTCCAGGAGGCGCTCACCAACGTCGCCAGGCACTCGGGCGCAACCGAAGTGCACGCGTATGCGAGACGCATCGGCGACTCGATCGAGTTGGAGATTGTCGACAATGGCATCGGCCTGCCGGATGCCGCCCCCGGCAAGCCGGGCGCACATGGGCTGCTGGGAATTCGCGAACGCGTACTTGCCTACCAGGGCCGGCTGCAAATCCTGCGCGGACCCACGGGTGGGACCGTGATCCGCGCGACGCTTCCGTGCAAGGGTTCGGACCTGGCGCAAGCGCCGTCGCCGAAGCGGCGACGCTCGCGTGACGCGTAGCCCTGGTGCGCTTGAATAGGTCAGGCGCCCAGGACCTTGTACGACTTGGTATTGCCGGTTGGAAGCCCTTCGAGCAAGTCGTTCAATTCGTCGGCATGCTCCTCTTCCTTCGCGAGGATCCATTCCATCAGTCTCTTGGTCGTCGGATCCTTGTCGCCGAGATATTGCACGATCTCGATGTAGCTCTCGATAGCGATGCGCTCGGCCACGAGATCCTCCTTGATCATGTCCACCAGCGTCTCGCCCTCGACGTATTCCGCGTGACTGCGGGAGGCCAGGCCTTCAGGTGAGAAGTTCGGTTCGCCGCCCAGCTGCACGATGCGTTCGGCGATTGCATCGGCATGCTCCTGCTCCTCGTTCGCATGCTCGAGGAACTCCGCCTTGATCGGTTGTGCGAGCACGCCCTTGGCCATGAAGTGATGCCGGCGATAGCGCAGCACGCAGACGATTTCAGTCGCGAGAGCCTCGTTCAGGATCTTGCAGACGATGGTCCGGTCGGCCTTGTAGTCCCCGGTTACCGCACCTTTTTCGATGTGTTGACGGGCTCGAGCCCGCAGAGTCTTGATGTCGCTCAGGAAGGGATGCGCCGAACCGGCGGTCGGCGCCTTGCTCTTGGTGTTTGCGGTTGCCTTCTTCGATGTGGGCTTGGCCATGCGATTGCCTCGTGGAGGTTGATGAATGCGGTCGATGCTGCGGTATGGGAGAACGGTGTGCGGAGAAAGCGTGCGTCTGAAAAGACGCATCATAAATCTCCGCCTCGCGCCCAAAGTAGGACGAATGCGGACAATCGAACCGGCTTATGGCCGAGCGCGCAGTCGATCGGAAAAATGCATGATGCCATGCGTGATTCGCGCCAACGTATCCTAGAAGCATGCCCCGCGCGGCACTTTGAACGACGATGTACCGAATTCCCCTGCGAGTGCAAAGCTCGCATTTCAAGCCGGCAGGTTGCCGGCTTTTTTTCGCGCCGACGCTGCCGGCTTTTTTTCGCGCCGACGCTGCCGGCTTTTTTTCGCGCCGACGCTGCCGGCTTTTTTTCTGGGTGGCGCTACAATCGAACGGCCATCAAATCAAGAAACACTCGCGGGGATACACCCTTGATCAAAAAAATCATGATCGTTGACGATCATCAGATCGTTCGCGCAGGGCTCAAGCAAATCTTCGCCGAATGCACTGACATCGTGGTCGATTCGGAAGCGGCAACCGGCACCGAAGCGCTCGAACTGCTGCGGGCCAAACCGGTCGACGGCGTGTTGCTCGACCTGTCGATGCCCGATCGGAGCGGCATCGACGTGCTGCGCCGCATGCGAGGCGACCGTCCCGATTTGCCCATATTGATCCTCTCCATGCACGCCGAAGAACAGTACGCGATGAACGTGCTCAAGGCCGGCGCCAACGGCTACATCGCGAAAAGCAGTCCGCCTTCCGAGATTCTGAAGGCGGTTCGCATGGTGTTGACCGGCAAGAAGTATGTCAGTCCGGCCCTGGCTCAGCAATTGGCGACCGCATTCACCAGCGATGTCCACGGCGCTCCCCATGAAAAGCTTTCGACGCGCGAGTTCGAGGTGTTCTGCAAACTGGCTGCGGGCCACAGCGTTTCCGATATCGCAGACGAATTGTTTCTCTCGGTGAAAACCGTCAGCACGCATCGCGCGCGCATCCTCGAGAAGATGAATCTGCGAACCAACGCGGATCTGACCTACTACGCGATCAAGAACGAGCTCATCCAGTAGCTCGGCCGCAAGGGCCCCGCCCTTGCACGAGGAGCACGCCGCTGCGGCGATGACCTCTCGGACTTGCATAAGACAAACGCGGACACCCCAAAGAGCGGTGAACCGATACGTGCTAAACGTAGGGCTGCTTAACCTTCGTTTCAGGCTGCTTGTCTCATCGAACGTCGCAGCAAACCGTACAGAAATCATATGAGGGCGCCACGGTGACCATCCCGGGCGATCTCGACCCAATGCTAGTTTTCCCAATGAAGGCGCCATTGCGGGTGTTCGTGATTGAAGATTCTCCAATCCTGTTGGAAAGAATTGCGGAAGCCATCGCGGATCAACCCTCGCTGATCCTGGTCGGATCTGCCGACACGGAGAAGGACGCGCTGGCAAAGATCAGGGCGTTGAAACCGGAAGCACTGGTGGTAGACATCAAATTGCGCGAGGGCAACGGGTTGAATGTTCTTGCGCAATTGAAGCTGGCTTTCGATGATGGCACGAGGCCGAAAATCGTGGTATTCACCAATTACCCACGTCAGGAATATTTGCGCAATTCAAAGCAGCTGGGTGCGGATTACTTTCTGGACAAGTCAACGCAGTTTTCCGATCTGCCAAGAATATTGATAGGAATAAGTAACGAAGGTCATTTGGATTCTTCGTTGCGACATTGATTAACTGCCAAGGAGAATAGTCATGCTGCATTATGCCGTTGTATTTTTCGTTATAGCCATCATTGCGGCGATCTTCGGTTTTGGCGGTATCGCGGCCGGCGCCGCGGAAATTGCCAAGATTCTTTTCTTCATATTCGTCGTTCTGTTCGTCATTTCATTGATTGTCGGTCTGGTCAGACGCTGACGGTTCCGGTTTGGTCCCTAATCCCCTTGTCCTTCATTCCCGGAGTTGAAAATGAAAAAAATGATCGGTGCTGCCCTTCTCGCTTCTTTCGCATTGACGTTGGTCGGATGCAACACGGTCCAGGGCGCGGGCAAAGATGTCGAGCGGACCGGAGAAAAGATTCAGGACGCGTCCAAGAAGTAAGCGCGGGCTGACCGCACCGTTCGGGTCGGGAGGGGAAGAATCATGTCACCCAGTCGTTCGTCGCTTTGGACCAAGACCGTTGCCGTCGGCGTGATCGTGGTGGCTTCCGTCGTTGGCAACGTTTCGTTGTCGGCGTCGGAGGCGCTGCCGCAGGCGGCGCCCACTTCGTCCGCTCACCCATCGGTGGGGGTCGCGGGCATTGCATCGACAACTTCGGCGATCGAATCTCCGCAAGCGGTAACTGCATCGGCGAGTTCCATGCTGGCCGCCGAGGCGATGTCCGGCTTCAGTTATTCGAAATTCGATGCTCGGGTTATGGGCGCCGAGCGCGCGGCACTACCGTCGTTGGCGTCCGATGTTCCAGATGCCGTAGCGTCGAGCGAATTCGGGCATGTCGTTCCTGCAATCTACGCATGGGATCCCGACGTGCGTTTCGTGTTCTATCGCCATGTCAGCAAATGGAGGTGAGGTTTCGATATGTGGATTTGAATTCCTCTTCGCGCGTCGTACCGCGCCTTGCTTTTTCCGGGATTACCTTGCCGGGATTACTTTTCCTTTGATAACCAACTTGGCGAAAATTCATCACGAAGGACGAATCATGAACTGGGACATTACCATCGGCCAATGCAAGCAGAGCTATGGTCGTTGTTTGCAGCGACTTGGAAGCCGGATGGGGAATCGAAATCTGGTTATTAGCGGTGAGCGTGCGGAGTATTCCGGGCGACTGCAGATGCGTTATGGAACGCTCAAGCACCAAGCGCTGTGGAATCTCAGTTCTTCTCCGATACGGAGCGATGACGAGCACCAGCACAATCTTGGCTCGGTAGATAAATCGATGTCGCTTTGATCGTCGCCGATTTGATGGTCGAAATTACGCTTTATTTTCCCAATAACTTTCAAGAGTAGAAACTATGCGAAATATTCAAATGCTCGTGAGTGCCGTAGCCACTTCCCTTTTCCTGATGGCATCGGGAACCGCATCGGCCACCACCAAGGCTGAATACAATGCGGCCAAGGACAAGGCGAAGGCCGAATACAAGATCGCCGACGACAAGTGCGGCAGCCTGGCCAGCAACGCCAAGGACATCTGCAAGGCCGAGGCCAAGGGCGCCCGCAAGAAGGCCGACGCGAACGCCGAAGCCGAGTACAAGAACACGCCCAAGGCCCGCCAGGACGCTGCGATCACCGCGGCCGATGCGGACTACGACGTCGCCAAGGAAAAGTGCGACGACAAGGCCGGCAATGACAAGGATGTTTGCGTAAAGGAAGCCAAGGCCGTGCAGACCAAGGCCCGGGGCGACGCGAAGGCGATGCAGAAGTCCACGACGGCCCGCAACGATGCGGCCGAAGACACGCGCGATGCCAAGTACAAGGTCGCGATGGAAAAGTGCGACGGGCTCGCGGGCGATGCGAAGGATGGCTGCCAGAAGAGCGCGAAGGCCAAGTACGGCAAGTAATTCGGCAGTCGGCCTGCTCTGGTTCGAAAAAGCTCCGGTCTCCGGAGCTTTTTTTTTGCGGAGTCGCTCCCATATAATCCACGCCTTTGCGCGGATCGGCCCCCGCGGACCACTTGCAGGACGTCGCGCGAAACCGCGCGGTGTTGCGCCCCATGCCCATTTATTCCTATCGTTGCGAAGACTGCGAGTACGCGAAAGACGTGCTGCAGAAGATGTCCGATCCGCCACCGGTCGTGTGCCCGTCGTGCGGGGCGTCCGCATTTCGCAAGCAGGTCACGGCCGCGGGATTCCAGCTCAAGGGATCGGGCTGGTATGTGACCGACTTCCGCAATCCGGCGGCGGCGGCCGCGGGTGCCAAGGGAAAAGGCGAGAAGGACGGCAGCTCCACGGACGCTGCCTCGACCGCCGACAAGCCAGCCTCAAGCGGTGAACCCGCCACGGCCGAGAAAGCCTCCGGGCCCGCGACCGTCGTTGCTTCGTCCGCGAGCGACAAGCCCGCCGCGAGTCCCGTGTCGAGCAGCGCGACGAGCAAGACGCCGAGCGCGGCCCCCGGCTCGTCGCCCGCATCCGTGTCCAACTGATCGCCACGATGCTCAAGAAGTATTTCTTCACGGGGCTGCTGATCCTCGTTCCGCTCGCGATCACGCTCTGGGTCCTGAACCTGATCGTGACAACGATGGATCAGACGCTGCTGTTGTTGCCGGCATCGATCCGCAACGAGGCGCCGTTCAACATTCCGGGAATGGGCGTAATCCTCACGCTCGCGATCGTGCTCGTCGTCGGCATATTGGGCCGCAACTTCATCGGGAAACACCTGGTCGTCTGGTGGGAGGTCTTGCTTGCGCGCATCCCGATCGTCTCGACCATCTATTCCTCCGTCAAGCAAGTGTCCGATACGCTGTTTTCGCCCTCGGGTCAGGCTTTCCGCAAAGCCGTGCTGGTCGAATTTCCGCGTCAAGGGGTATGGGCCGTGGGCTTTGTCGTGGGCAGTCCCGGCGCGCCTTTGCAGCGACCGCTGACCGGCGAGCACGCGAGCGTCTACGTACCGACCGCGCCCAATCCCACGTCCGGCTACATCCTCATCGTGCCGATCGGGCAAATCGTCGACCTGGACATCAGCGTGGACGAGGCGCTCAAATTCGTCGTCTCCATGGGTGTGGTTGCACCAGGCGCGCGTGCGGTGGCAACACCGGCCGTCGCGTCCGCGCCGCGCGAAGCTTGATCGTTTGCGTGCGTATGCTTCGTCATTGCCCACCATTCCTCGCATAGCGACTCGGGCAATACTGCAACTTGATCACCCGATGCCGCCCGCCGTGCGGGCGTGCTCGCGAAAGCCCATCTGATTCTGGAGTTCCCATGCGTACCCACTATTGCGGTCTGGTCACCGCACAAGAGCTAGGCAAACCCGTCGTTCTATACGGTTGGGTTCATCGCCGGCGCGACCATGGCGGCGTCATCTTCATCGACCTGCGCGATCGCGAAGGCATCTCCCAGATCGTCTGCGACCCCGATCGCGCAGCAAGCTTCGCGATCGCCGAATCGCTGCGCAACGAGTTTTGCGTCATGGTCAAGGGCGTGGTCCGGGCGCGGCCGGAAGGCACCGCCAACGCGGCGATGAAGTCGGGGGCGATCGAAGTGCTGGCTCACGAAATCGAAGTGTTGAACGCGTCGGTGACGCCGCCCTTTCAGCTCGACGACGACAACCTCTCGGAGACCACGCGCCTCACGCACCGCGTGCTCGACCTGCGCCGTCCGATGATGCAGAAGAACCTGATGCTGCGTTATCGCGTGGCGATGGAGGTGCGCAGGTATCTCGATGCGCAAGGCTTCATCGACATCGAGACGCCGATGCTGACCAAGAGCACGCCCGAAGGCGCGCGCGATTACCTGGTGCCCAGCCGCGTCAACCCCGGCATGTTCTTCGCGCTGCCGCAGTCGCCGCAACTCTTCAAGCAGCTGCTGATGGTGGCCGGCTTCGATCGCTATTACCAGATCGTCAAGTGCTTTCGCGACGAGGACCTGCGCGCGGACCGGCAACCCGAGTTCACGCAGATCGATTGCGAAACCTCGTTCCTCGACGAGACCGAGATCCGCGCCATCTTCGAGACGATGACGCGCCACGTGTTCAAGACCGTGATGGACGTCGAGCTTCCGCCGTTTCCGGTGATGCCGCACGCCGAAGCGATGGCGCGCTTCGGATCGGACAAGCCCGACCTGCGCGTCAAGCTCGAGTTCACGGAACTGACCGACGCGATGCGCGACGTGGACTTCAAGGTGTTCGCTGCGGCGGCGAACAGCGACGGCGGGCGCGTGGTCGCGCTGCGCATTCCGGGCGGCGGCGCCACCAACGGCGGTTTCCCGCGATCGGAGATCGATGCCTATACGCAGTTCGTCGCGATCTATGGCGCCAAGGGTCTGGCGTACATCAAGGTCAACGATCTGTCGCAAAGCGACTTGCGCGCGGGACTGCAGTCGCCGATCGTCAAGAACATCCACGACGCCGCATTGAAGACCATCGTCGAGCGCACCGGCGCGAAAGACGGCGACCTGATCTTCTTCGGCGCCGATCGCGCCAAAGTCGTCAACGATGCGATGGGCGCGTTGCGCGTGAAGATCGGACATTCGGAATTCGGCAAGCGGACCGGGCTTTTCGAAACGGGCTGGTGCCCTTTGTGGGTGGTGGACTTCCCGATGTTCGAATACGACGAGGGCGAGGGCCGCTTCACCGCCGCGCATCATCCCTTCACCGCGCCGAAGGATGGCGACGAGAACTTTCTGGCCACGGATCCCGCGCGTTGCACCGCCAAGGCCTACGACCTGGTCCTCAACGGCTGGGAGATCGGTGGCGGCTCGGTCCGTATCCATCGCGAAGAGGTGCAGAGCAAGGTGTTCCGCGCGCTCAAGATCGACGCCGAGGAAGCGCAGGAGAAATTCGGCTTCCTGCTCGACGCGCTGCGTTATGGCGCGCCTCCGCACGGCGGCATCGCCTTCGGTCTCGATCGCCTCGTCACCATGATGGCCGGCGCCGATTCGATCCGCGACGTGATCGCGTTCCCGAAGACGCAACGCGCGCAGGACCTGTTGACCGAGGCGCCCAGCGCAGTCGATGAGCGCCAGTTGCGCGAGCTGCATATCCGGCTGCGCACCAGCGAGCGAGCGCCTGCGACAGCGAACGGCGTCAACGGTGGCATCAATCATACGGAGCCCCGTGCGGCCTGAGTGGTCGCGGACGCCGACCGCATCGCGCATCGACGGCCCATGAGACGTCCAACGCGACGCGTCGGTCTTGCGGTCGTGCTGGTCGTCGTTCTCGTCCTCGTGGCCGTTGCGTCGGGCGCCGCGGCCTGGTGGTTCGACGCGCGTACCAGGCCCGATGCCGTTTCGAAACGCGTCGTCGCGCGGCTCGTCGATCGCCATCCAGGCGCGAGCGTCGCAACGCTCGGCAACGCCATGCTGCGCGCTACGATGCCCTCGGGCCTCTACATCGACGTGCGCCTCGCACCGACGTTCGAGAAGTGTCGCGACGATCGCTTCGATTGCTCGAACGCGATCGATCGCGTCGTCGCCGACGTCGAGCGTGCCGGACTCCTGGGCGCCAAGCCGCGCCTGGCCGATCTGCGCGCGATGGTGATCGGCGAAACCTCGCCGGGATTTCGCTACGGCTTCGTGACCGAGCCGCTGATCGGCGCACTCGAGGTTCGCTATGCGCTGGTCGCGGGCGCGGCCTCCACGTTCGTCACCTCGACCATCGCCGATCGCCTCGGCGTCGATCGTGCGCAGTTGAGAGAAGCCGCTCGCGCGAACCTCGCGGCAGACGGCGAGCCCCGCGCCGAACTGCTGTCCGATCGTCCGGGCGTCTATCGCGTGGTCTCGAACGACGATGCCGTTGCCAACCTGCTCGATGCAAGCCGCATGCGAACACTCGCGACGCTGGTCGGATCGAGCCGCGTCTATTGCGCCGTGCCCGAGCGCGGTGTGCTCCTGCTCGCGCGTGTGGATGCCGCGGGAAGGCAGGCGCTGGTTCCGCTTGCCCGCACGCGCGACGGCCCAGCGCGGGACAACGCGCGCGACGATGCGCGACCCCGCCCATCGGAGCTGTTCGTCTATGACAAGGACGCGCCCGGAGGCCAGGCGCTGGCGATGGCCGGAACCGGCCCGTGAGCACGCGCATGACCACGCCCTGGAAGATTCCGCGATCGGTCCTGGTCGTGATCCACACGCTCGACCTGCGCGTGCTGCTGCTCGAACGCGCCGATCGCCCCGACCACTGGCAGTCGGTGACCGGCAGCGTCGATACGATAGCCGAGCCGCTGCGCCAGGCGGCGATTCGCGAGGTCGCCGAAGAGACCGGCATCGCGGCCGATCGCGACGGCACACTGGTCGATTGGAACCATGCGATCGAATACGGTATCTATCCCCACTGGCAGCATCGCTATGCGCCCGGCGTGGTGCGCAATCAGGAGCGCTGGTTCGGACTCGCATTGCCCGACGACTTTCCTTCTCGCGAGGCGGTGCGCGTTGCCCCTCGCGAGCATTTGCAATACGCTTGGCTCCCTTTTCGAGATGCAGCCGCGCGTTGCTTCTCACCGAGCAACGCGGATGCCATTCTTCAATTGCCTCAGCGATGCAAGATGACGACCGCGAGACGCCCATGAATCACGACGCCGACGACCCCTACGGCGCTGCAAACGACAACGCTTCGGCCGCGCTGGTGCAGGAGCGCGATGCCTCGCTGGTCGTATCCGACGAAGCGGTTCCGCCGTCGGCGACACGCTTGCGGATCGCGACCTACAACATCCACAAGGGCGTTTCCGCGATGTCGCGCAAGAATCGCATCCACGATCTGCGCGCCGGACTGCACGCGCTCGAAGCCGACCTGGTATTCCTGCAGGAAGTGCAGGGGCGTAACGACCTGCACGCCGAGCGCTTCGACAACTGGCCCGAAGTCGCGCAGCACACCTTCCTGGCCGGCGATCGCTGGGCGCAGACCGCCTATGGACGCAACTCGGTGCGCACCGACGGAGACCACGGCAATGCGCTGCTGTCGCGCTTTCCACTGATCGCGCACGAGAACATCGACATCTCGGATCACCGCTTCGAGTCGCGCGGCCTGCTGCACGGCGAGTTCGAAGTCGACGGCGTGCGTGTGCATTGCATCTGCGCGCACCTCGGCCTGTTCGAAGAGAGCCGCGTGCGCCAGGCCGAAGCGATGATCGCGCGCATCCGCTCGCACGTTCCCAACGACGCGCCGCTGGTGATTGCCGGCGACTTCAACGACTGGCGGCATCGCCTCGGCCGGCGACTGGTCGAAAGTCTCGGTGTGCGCGAGGTGTTCTCGGCGACCGAGACGCGCAGCGCGGCGCTCGCGCGGCGTGCGAGCGGCTTTGTGCAAAAGCAGAGCGCCCGCATCAGCGACACGATCGCCGCGCCGTTCACGACGCCCGCGAAGTCTGCGGCCAAGTCAGCGGCAAAATCAGCCGCGAAATCGGCCGCGGCCAAAGCCACTGCGAAGGTCGCGGCAGAGTCGACGACGGATTCGGACGCGACCGATGCTCACGCGTCGTCGAGCACGTCCTCGCGCACATCACGCATCGCCACGCCTGCCCGCACCTACCCGGCCGGCTTTCCGCTGCTGCGCCTCGACCGTGTGTATGTGCGCGGCTTCAAGATCGCGTCGGCCCAGGTCCTTTCCGGCCCCGCGTGGCGCAAGCTCTCCGACCACGCGCCCATCCTGGCGGAGCTCGTCTTCGATCCGCAGTGAATTTCGAAGTCGGCAACCGCGTCGAGCTGTTGTGCGGAGGCGCGGAGTTTTTCCCGGCGTTGATCGTCGCCATCGAGAGCGCCAAGAAAGAGGTCTATCTCGAGACCTACATCTACAACGACGACGACACCGGCCGGCGCGTGACCGAGGCGCTCGCGGCTGCCGCGCGTCGCCGTGTCACGGTGCGCGTGTCGGTCGATGGCTTCGGCTCGGGCAACCTCGCGCAACCGATTCGCAAGACGCTCGAGGACGCCGGCGTCGAAGTGGTGGTGTTTCGTCCCGAATACACGTTCTGGAAGAGCGGACTGAAATTCTTCTCCCGCGAACGGCTGCGGCGCCTGCATCGCAAGCTCGCGATGATCGATCGCAAGCTTGCATTCTGCGGCGGCATCAACATCGTCGATGACCTGGTCGATCCCAATCGCGGCCCGCTGGAAGCGCCGCGCTTCGATTTCGCCGCGAGCGTGGAAGGCCCGATCGTCGGGCCGATCGCGGCCTACATGCTCAATCAATGGCTGCGGCTGGACTGGAAACGGATCGCGAGCAAGCAAGGCGAGCTTCAGCGGGCGATCGATACCTGGGTCACGCGACGCGAATGGGCCACGCCCCATCCCGACGGCGCCAACGTGCGCGTGGCCTTCCTCACGCGCGACAACCTGCGCAATCGGCGAACCATCGAACGCGCCTATCTGGCGGCGATCAAGCTCGCGAAGCAGGAGATCATTCTTTGCAACGCCTATTACTTTCCGGGCCGGCGCTTTCGCAAGACGCTGATTGCCGCGGCCAGGCGCGGCGTGCGCGTGCGCCTGCTGTTGCAGGGCCGTCCCGAATATCCGGTGCAGCATTACGCCAGCCAGGTCCTGTATGCCGAGCTGCTCGCCGCCGGCATCGAGATCCACGAATACACGCGCGGCTTTCTTCACGCGAAGGTCGGCGTGGTCGACGGCGGATGGGCAACGGTCGGCTCGTCGAACATCGATCCGTTCAGCCTCTTCCTCGCGCGCGAGGCCAACATCGTGGTGCTCAACGAGGCATTCGCGGGCCTTTTGCGCGCCAGGCTCGAAGAGGCGATCGCGCACGACGCCACGCCGGTGCAGGTCGAGCGGCTGATCAAGAGCGGCGTTGCCGCGCGCGCGATCCACGCGCTGTCGTACGCGGCCTTGCGCTTTGCCGTGTATATCAGCGGGCATGCCAATCAATATTGAGGGTCCTCCAGGTCACGCGGATCGGATCGCGCCGCGTCGCGCGCGCGGCGACGATCTCGTCGTCCTGAAACCGCAGGGTCTCTACTGTCCGGCCGGCGATTTCTACATCGACCCGTGGCGGCCGGTCGATCGCGCGGTGATCACGCACGCGCACGCCGACCATGCGCGCATCGGACACGGCCACTATCTGGCGGCCGCACCGGGAGAAGGCGTGCTGCGTGCGCGCCTGGGCGACATCGACCTGCAGACCCTGCCGTATGGCGAAGCGGTGATGCACAACGGCGTGCGCGTGTCGCTGCATCCCGCCGGTCACGTGCTCGGTTCGGCGCAGATTCGTCTCGAACACGATGGTCGCGTGTGGGTCGCATCTGGTGACTACAAGTTCATGCAGGGCGCCGATGTCGATCCGACCTGCGCGCCTTTCGAGCCGGTGCGTTGCGACGTGTTCATCACCGAATCGACCTTCGGCCTGCCGATCTATCGCTGGGCACCGCAACGCGAAATCTTCGCGGACATCGATACCTGGTGGCGAAGCAATGCCGACAGCGATCGCGCCTCGGTGCTGTTCTGCTATGCCTTCGGCAAAGCGCAGCGCGTGCTTGCCGGCGTCGATGCGACGATCGGGCCGATCTTCTGCCACGGCGCGGTCGAGCCGCTCAACCGCGCCTATCGCGAGGCGGGCGTGGCGTTGCCGCCGACCACGCTGGTCTCCGAAGTCGAGGACAAGGCCAGCTTCAGGACGGGGCTGGTGCTCGCGCCGCCTTCGGCTGCGGGCTCGACGTGGATGCGTCGCTTCGGCGAATACAGCGACGCGTTCGCGTCCGGATGGATGCTGTTGCGCGGCGCGCGGCGCAGACGCGGCGTGGATCGCGGCTTCGTGTTATCGGATCACGCGGACTGGACTGGCCTGCACGCGGCCATCGCCGCGAGCCGCGCCGAGCGCGTCATCGTCACGCATGGCGACGTGGCGGTGATGGTGCGATGGTTGAACGAGAGCGGCCTGGAGGCCGAGGCATTCGAGACCGAATACGGCGATGACGCGGATACGGCCGACGAGGGGACGGAAGCGCCGCAAGCCGGGACGTGATCCTCGCGTTGAATCACGGCATGGATCGCGTCATGGCCACTTCGCGGCCGTCGTCCGCGATGCCGTGGAGTGCTTGCTCGGCGCCGGGGTCGCTGTATTGATCCCGTAGGTGGTGGGATCGGGTCGGTACGACTCGACGCCATCGCGGCCGTTGCGCTTGACGGCATACATCGCTTGCTCGGCTGCGGCCAGCAGTTCACGCGGCGTGCCCACGTCGCTTGCCTCGGCGACGCCGACGCTGATGGTCACCGCAACCGGAACGGGCTTGCCGCCGCTTTGCACCGAGAACGGCGCTTCTGCCATGCGCTCGCGCAACTGTTCGGCCAGCTCGACGGCCTCCTTGCGGTAGTTGGGAACGATCACGGCGAATTCGTCGCCGCCCGAGCGTGCCACCACGCCGGTTCGCCGCACGCGCGACGAGATGCGCCGCGCGACCTCGCGAAGAATCGCATCGCCCGCGAGATGTCCCCACTGGTCGTTGAGCGCCTTGAGATGATCGATGTCGACGATCAACAGCGACAACGCGGTGGCATAGCGCGTGCGAAAGGTCCACTCCTGAACCAGCTTGCGATCGAAGTCGCTGCGGTTCGCAACGCCGGTCAGTTCGTCGGTGGTGGCCGATTCGATCAGGCGTCGCTCGAGCGCGCGCCGGGCGCCGAACTCGACCTTAAGCAGGAACCAGAACCCGAGCGACAACAGGGCCACCAGCGACAGCGATCCGACCATGATCCAGGTCGATTTCTCGCTCGCATCGCGCTGCGACGCGCGATAGCGCTCGAGGCGCTGGCCTTCGTCGTTGCGCATCGCTGCGATCAGGCCGTCGATCTCGTCGAGCGAGCCGCCAGCCGGCACTTCGTAGCCCCGCAGGCCGAGCGCGAATTTCCTGTTGATCAGGGGGCCGAGCCGGGACAGGTGCTCGAGTTGGCTCGGCTCGTCGCCGGCCAGCGGCCCGAGCGCGGCCAGGTTCAGGCGCACCTGAAAGCGCGCGACGTCGTAGCGATCGGCATCCGCGTGGTCGCGGCTGCGACCGCTCGACAGATCACGCCCGACCATATCGACATCGCGCAACGCCAGTTGGAGCTTGTCGAGCGTGGCGGCGACCTCGATCGAACGGATCGATCGCCTGGCCGCATCGGCCGCTTCGTTGTTGACGTGATGAACCACCAGCGCCATCACCGCGAGCACGACCGCCGCGAGGATGCTGGTCAGCATCAGGCCTCGCTCGATCACGCTCGAGCGAGGCGTCATCGGCCGGAAGATCTGGCGCATTGCCCGAGGTATTTTGGCCATCCTGGGAAGCTATCATGCCGACAGGCTGCGGGCCTGTGCCGTCCGGCATGCGAACCCCCGCCGCTCGTCGCCGTCCCACCGTCGCGCTGCAACGCATCTCCGCAAACGCGCAACCAAAACCCGCATGAGATATTTCTCGCGCCTGTTCTCGGAACTCGACGCATCGACCGCAACGCGCGACAAGCAGGCCGCGCTGGTCCGCTATTTTGTCGAGACCGCTCGCCGCAGCGGCCAGCCCGGCGCGCCCGGCGAGACGGTGATCGACGCAACCGTCGACACCGACGCCAGCATGCCCTCCGACGGGCCCGAGCGCGACGCCGCATGGGCCGTGTATTTCCTTGCCGGCGGCAAGCCCCGTCAGACCGTGCCGACCCGCATCCTGCGCGACACCGCGCGCACCGTCGCGGCCTTGCCCGAATGGTTGTTCGAGGAGAGCTATCAGGCGGTGGGCGACCTCGCGGAAACGATCGCGCACATCCTGCCGCCGCCTTCGCGTCACTCCGAGCTCGGCCTCGCGCGATGGGTCGAAGAGCGCCTGCTCGCCTTGAAGGGCGAGTCGCCCGAGACCATCGCGCATCACCTTGCCGATTGGTGGGACGAGCTCGACACGGCCGAGCGCTTCCTGCTCACCAAGCTGATCGGCGGCGGCTTTCGCGTGGGCGTGTCGAAGCTCTCGGTCACGCGTGCGCTCGCCACCGTCTCGGGCGTCGACCCGAAGATCGTTGCGCATCGGCTGATGGGATACACCGATGGCCGCGCGCGGCCGAGCGCCGCGGCCTATCGCGCGTTGATCGCGCCGCTGGCATCGGGTGAGACCGAAGGTGATACCGAAGGTGGTCCACTCGCCTCGCATGAATTGCGCGGCCAGCCCTACCCCTTCTTTCTCGCGCATGCATTGAACGAACCGGTCGAGCGCTTCGACGCGTTGCTGGGCGCGATCGACGACTGGCAGGTCGAATGGAAATACGACGGCATCCGCGGGCAACTGGTGGTGCGCGGCGGCGAGGCTTTCCTGTGGTCGCGCGGCGAAGACCTCGTCACCGAGCGCTTTCCCGAACTCGCGGCATTGGCCGTGCACATCCCCGACGGCACGGTGATCGATGGCGAGATCCTGGTCTGGCATGCAAACGACGGGAACGCAGCCGATACGCCCGCGTCCTTCGCCGATCTGCAGACCCGCATCGGCCGCAAGACCCTGTCGAAAAAAATCCTCGCCGAGAAACCCGTGGTGCTGGCCGCATACGACCTGCTCGAGCTGGACGGCATCGATTTGCGAAGCGAGCCGCAAGCGGCGCGACGCATACGGCTCGAAGCGCTGGTCGCCGCGGTGAACGGCTCCGCAGGCGGTGTCGCAAACCACGGGGCGTTGCGGCTGTCTCCGGTGTTGCAGGCGGACTCGTGGCCTTCGTTCGCGAGCCTGCGCAGCCAAGCCCGCGCCCGCGGCGTCGAGGGCTTCATGCTCAAGCATCGCGATGCGCGCTACGGCGTGGGCCGCACCAAGGACGTGGGTACGTGGTGGAAGTGGAAGATCGATCCGCTGTCGGTCGATGCGGTGCTGATCTATGCGCAGCGCGGACACGGCCGACGCGCGTCGCTCTACACCGACTTCACGTTCGCGGTGTGGGATCGCGAGCCGGGCGCGGAGGCCGATCAGGCGCGCACGCTGATCCCGTTCGCGAAGGCCTATTCGGGGCTCACCGATGAAGAGATGGCCAGGGTCGATGCGATCGTGAAGAAGACCACGATAGAAAAGTTCGGCCCGGTGCGCAGCGTCAGGCCGACGCAGGTCTTCGAGCTCGGCTTCGAAGGCATACAGCGCTCGTCGCGCCACAAGTCGGGCATCGCGGTGCGCTTTCCGCGCATGCTGCGCTGGCGCGTCGACAAACCCATCGACGAGGCCGACACGATCGCCAGCCTGCAGAGCCTGCTCGATGCGCGGTGAAGCGCACCCGCCTGAACGAGACCGACGGGACCAGATGATTCTGTACGGCATCGATTTCACCAGTACGCCGACCGGCAGGAAGCCGATCACGGTCGCGACGCTGACGGCGCTCGAGGCGAACCGCTTCGCGCTCGGCGCGATCGAGGCGCTTTCGGACTGGCCGTCCTTCGCCGCGTTGCTCGCGCGCCCGGGACCGTGGATCGCGGCCTTCGATTTTCCTTTCGGACTGCCTCGCGCATTGGTCGAGCATCTCGACTGGCCGCGCGACTGGCGCATGACCATGCGGCACTACGCGTCGCTCGATCGCGCGTCGATTCGCGATTTGTTCAAGGCCTGGTGCGACGCGCGTCCGGTCGGATCGAAGTTCGCGCATCGCGCCACCGATGGTCCGGCGGGTTCGAGTCCGTCGATGAAGTGGGTCAATCCGCCGGTCGCCTGGATGATGCATGCGGGTGTGCCGCGCTTGATCGCGGCCGGCGTCTGCATCCCCGGGCTAGCCGACGATGCCGATGGGGATGAATGCCGTGTCGATACCAGCCGCATTGCGCTCGAAGGCTATCCGGGCTTCATCGCGCGATCGATCACGCGCGCGTCGTACAAGTCCGACACGCGCTCCATGCAGACCATCGCGCGTCGCGACGAGCGGGCGCGCATCGTCGAGGCACTGGAACTTGGCACGCACCGCTTGGCGATACGGGTTGCCTTCGATCGCGAGCAGCGCGCGAACCTGATAGCCGAAGGCAGCGCCGATCGGCTCGATGCCGTGCTGTGCGCCACGCAGGCCGCGTGGGCGTGGCAGCAAAAAGAGGCGGGCGACGATCGATACGGCCTGCCCGAAGCGATCGACCCGCTAGAAGGCTGGATGGTCGGCGTCCCACAAGTTGAAGCGCTCGTACTCGCATGAGCTCCGTCGCATGAGCCGGCGCCGCAGAGATACCAAGTCCGATGCCAGGGGCGGCGGCAACTGGGGCCTGCCGTCGACGCTTGCGGGCAGCAACCACCTGGGCAAGCAGCTCGATCGCAAGCGTCGCGAAGTGGCCGCCGCGAAACGCAAGGCTGCCACGATCGCGGTGGCAGCGCCGCTGGTCGATGCCGATCCCGATCAGCGCGCGGCGCCTTCGCTTCCCGCACCACGCGCGCGACGCACACCGCCCGGCCCGCTGCCCGCGCCCGAGGCGATAGCCGCGTGGCTCGCGTCGCGCGGCATCGCACCCTTCCCCTTTCAACGCGAGACCTGGGACCACATCGTGGCCGGCCGATCCGGGCTGCTGCATGCGACCACAGGTGCGGGCAAGACGTACGCAGCGTGGCTCGGCGCATTGCATCGCGAGCTCTTGCGCGCATCCACCGGCGCGGCGAAGCCATCTTCCACGCGCAAGCTCCGCGTCCTGTGGATCACGCCGATGCGCGCGCTCGCCGCCGACACCACGCGCGCGTTGGCCGATGCGGCATCGGGCATCGGACTCGATTGGGAAGTCGCGATGCGCACCGGCGACAGCGATGCGGCCACGCGCGCGCGGCAAGCGAAGCATCTGCCCGAAGCGCTGGTCACGACGCCCGAGTCATTGACCCTGTTGCTCGCGCGCGCCGATGCAGAGAACCTGCTCGACGACGTGTCGGTAGTGGTAGTCGACGAATGGCACGAGTTGATGGGCAGCAAGCGCGGCGTGCAGACGCAACTCGCGCTGGCGCGCCTGCGGCTGTGGAATTCCAAGTTGATCGTGTGGGGGCTGTCGGCCACGCTCGGCAATCTCGACGTCGCGCGTCACACCTTGCTTGGCCTGGACGCGAAAGGAAAGCCGCGGCGCGGCGTGATGGTGAAGGGAGACACACCAAAAGAGGTCGTGATCGACACCTTGATCCCCGACTCGATCGAACGCTTTCCTTGGGGCGGGCATCTGGGCATCAAGCTCGTCGATGCGGTGGTGGCCGAGATCGAGAAGTCGTCGACGACGCTGGTCTTCACCAACGTGCGCAGCCAGGCCGAGATCTGGTACCAGACCCTGCTCGCCGCGAAGCCCGAATGGGCCGGCGTGATCGCGCTGCATCACGGCTCGCTCGATCGCGAGGTGCGCGACTGGGTCGAGGCGGGATTGAAAGACGGCAGCCTGAAGGCCGTGGTGTGCACGGCTTCGCTCGACCTCGGCGTGGACTTCCTGCCGGTCGAACGCGTGCTGCAGATCGGTTCGGCGAAGGGCGTCGCGCGGCTGTTGCAACGCGCCGGTCGTTCCGGCCACGCGCCCGGACGTGCATCGCGCGCGACGCTGGTGCCGACCAACGCGCTCGAACTGGTCGAAGCCGCAGCCGCGAGACGCGCCGTTGCCGCGCGCCGTGTCGAACCGCGCAAGGCGCCCAACAAACCGCTCGACTGCCTCGTCCAGCACCTGGTCACGATCGCCGTGGGCACCGGCTTCGTCGCCGACGAATTGTTCGATGAAGTGCGCACCGCATGGTCGTATCGCGAACTGACGCGCGACGAGTTCGACTGGGCGATCGCGTTCGACGAAGGCGGCGGCTCGTCGCTGTCGGCCTATCCGGACTATCACCGCATCGCGCGCGGCGTTGGTGTCGACGCCATCGACGGCGCAGCAGCGGAGCGCGATGTCTATCGCGTGCCGCGCCCCGACCTCGCGCGACGTCACCGCATGAGCATCGGCACGATCGTCTCGGACACCGCGATGTTCGTCGCATGGCTCGCCACCGGCGCCAAGCTCGGTCATATCGAAGAGGGCTTCATCGCGCGCATGAAGCCCGGCGACGTGTTCGTGTTCGCAGGTCGCGTGCTCGAACTGGTGCGCGTGCGCGACATGACCGCCTATGTAAAGAAGGCCACGAGGAAGCACGGTCGCGTGCCGGCGTGGTCGGGCAGTCGTATGCCGTTGACGAGCGAGTTGGCCGATGCGTCGCTCGACATGCTGCATCGAGCCGCGCACGCCAGCGACGCGTGGTTTCGCCACGAGCCCGAGATGCGCGCGGTCAGGCCGCTGCTCGAATTGCAGCAGCGCTGGTCGGCGTTGCCCGAGACCGGCCGCCTGGTGTGCGAACTGATCGCGTCGCGCGAAGGCCATCACTTTCTCTGCTATCCGTTCGGCGGCCGCATCGTGCACATCGGACTTGGCTCACTGATCGCGTGGCGCGCCGCGCGCCATCAGCCGGGCACGTTCTCGATCTCGATGAACGACTACGGCTTCGAGTTGCTGTCGGCCGAACCCTTCGACTGGGAACGCCTGATCGCCGAAGGCCTGCTGTCCACCGACCACCTGCTCGAAGACATCCTCGCGTCGCTCAACGCCAGCGAGCTCGCGCAGCGCCGCTTTCGCGAGATCGCACGCGTGTCGGGGCTGGTGTTCGCAGGCTATCCGGGCGACCGCGAGTCGGCGCGACACGTGCAGGCGAGTGCCAGCCTCTTCTATGAAGTCTTTCGCAGGCACGACGCCGGCAACCTGCTGCTCACCCAGGCCGAGACCGAGGCGCTGGAGCAGGAGCTGGAGATCGGGCGCCTGCGCGCGACGCTCGAACGCATTGCGAAGTGGGAGCTGGTCGTCACGCGGCCCGCACATGCGACGCCGTTCTCGTTCCCGCTGATGGTCGAGCGCTTTCGCGAAGAGGTCACGACCGAGAAGCTGGGCGAACGCATCGCGCGCTTGTTGTCGGAGCTCGAAGCGGCGGCCGACGACGAGACGGCGCCTCGGCGCAAGCAAGCCCGCGCCTGAACGCGCGATAAAATTCACGCCATGCACAGCGCTCGCCTTGCCGGCCAAACTCTCCATCTCTGCCACGAACGCGCGGTCTATTGGGCCGAGAGACGCATGCTGCTCGTGGCCGACGCGCACTTCGGCAAGGCCGCGACGTTTCGCGCGCGCGGCGTACCGGTGCCGCACGGGACCACCGCGGACAACCTCGCGCGCCTCGATGCGCTGATGGCACGCTGGCACGTCGAGCAGATCGTGTTCCTCGGCGACTTCCTGCACGCGCGCGAAGCGAACGCGAGACCGACCATAGCCGCGCTCGCGCTATGGCGCGCTCGACATGCGCATGTCGCGATGACCCTGGTGCGCGGCAATCACGACTCGCATGCCGGCGACCCGCCGGCGCATCTGATGATCGATGTCGTCGACGAGTCGTGGACCATCGGGCCCTTCTCGATGCGCCATCACCCCGAGCCTTGCGAGCGCGGCTATGTGCTCGCGGGACACCTGCATCCCGGCTATCGGCTCGGCGGTCGCGCGGGCGACGGCGTGCGGCTGCCGTGCTTCTGGTTCGGGTGCGAAGACGGTTCGCGCGTGGGCGTGCTGCCGGCCTTCGGCGCATTCACCGGCACGTGGATCGTCGATGCATTGCCCGACGATCGCGTGTTCGTGGTCGCGCCCGATGCGGTCCACGCGATCGATCGTCGCCGCGCCCGGGTTTCCGACTCTATCTCTTGAGCACGAAGAAGCCCATCTTGGCATCGGAAGCCGCGCACGACGCCAGCGCGATCCGGCTCGACAAATGGCTGTGGGCCGCACGCTTCTATCGCACGCGCAGTGCCGCGGCAGCGGCAATCGACGCGGGCCAGGTGAGGGTCAACGAGAAACGCGTCAAGCCCGCGAAGACGATGCATGTCGAGGACCTTGTGACGATGCGCATCGGCGGCATCGAGCGCGAAGTGCGGGTGCGCATCCTGTCCGATGCTCGGGCCGCCGCGCCGATCGCGCAGACCCGCTATGCCGAGACCGAAGTGAGTCTCGTAACACGCGAGGCGGCCGAAGCACGTCGTCGCCTGGAGCGCGAGCCCGCGCATGCGCGCAAGGGCAGACCCACGAAGCGCGATCGGAGGGAGTTGGCGACCTTCGTGGAGCGCAATCATGACGACGACCGCTTCTGATACATCGATGAGAGAGAGTGGGGCAATGCTCAAGCCCCGCGCCGACGAATCGCGCAGTGCCAGCGCACGGTCGTTCGATTGTGCCGGCGGTTGCGCGCGAGCCGTGGGTGTTTCCGCGCTGCGCATCAAAGAGACTGAGCACGCCGCTCATCACGCTGGCGCTGATCGTGATGGCGGCAGCAGCCATCGCGATGCGCCCGGCAGCGCGCGGACGGGCGTATGTGGATTGGTGATCGGTATACCCGTGGAACCTCCGTTGATCGTGAAGAACTCGGGGCGTCAGCCATCGCTTGCACCCGCCTTCCCTTGATCAGACGCGGCTCGCATCGCGAACCGGACATCGCTTACGCGACCGGTTTCGAGATGGTCAAGTTCTTTGAAGCGGCGCAGAATCCCGACGCGCATCTCACCGCGCCCCACCGTTGCAGTGCTCCTCTCCTCGACGGGCGACGACAACATGAACAGGCTCACGCAGCTGATTCGGCAAGTCGGCAATGGCAGCCAGGAAGCACGCGATGCCCTGTGAGGCGAAGCGGAGATCCTTCACGTCCATGACGCACTGCTCGCGCTGGAGGCCGCGGAGCCGTGTCTGGCAAAGGTGGTCGAGATGCGCTACTTCGGGGGCTTCTCCGAGTTGGAGATTGCCGACGCGCTGGGGCTTACCGAGCGCACCGTACGACGCGATTAGGAGAAGGCGCGTTTGCTGTTGATGAATTCGTTGAAGCAGTAGTCGTCGTGTCCGGTTTCGGCCGCGCAATCCGTCTTCGAGTTGGTCGACGTGAAGACCGAGGATGGTTCGCCACCGCGGGAGCGGTTCGCCTTCGCGATGTCTCCGATGGCACTGAAGATGCGGGTGGCTGCTCGTGCAGGCCGCTGATACCCGATTGCGAAATTCATTCCGCAGCACGTGACAAAAAAGCACGACCGTGCTAATTTGTGCATCGACGTGATTTCCGTCGGTCCAGGAAACCAATCATGCGCAAAGGCCTGCAAACCCGCACCGCCATCCTCGAAGCCGCTCTCGACCTCGCCAGCCGCGACGGCCTCGAGGGCCTGACCATCGGCCTCCTCGCCGATCGCATGCAGATGTCCAAGAGCGGCGTGTTCGCGCACTTCGGTTCGCGCGAAGACCTGCAGATCGCGGTCATCCAGGAGTATCACCGGCGCTTCGAGGAGGAAGTCTTCTTCACGAGCCTGGAGGAAGCGCGTGGATTGCCGCGCCTTTCGGCGATGTTCTCGCGCTGGGTCACGCGCCACACGCGCGAGATCGACAGCGGCTGCATGTACATCAGCGGCGCGGTCGAGTACGACGATAGACCCGGCCCGATTCGCGACGAGCTGTTGTCGATGGTGCTCGCCTGGCAGAAGGCCTTGATGCGCGCGGCCAGGCAAGCGGTCAAGGAAGGCCATCTCGTGTCGGACACCGACTGCGAGCAACTGATCTTCGAAATGCGCGCGATGGTTCTCGCGCTTCATCACGATGCGCGCTTCCTCGGCGACACCCACGCGGTCGAACGCATCGAGCGCGGCTATGCGCGTCTGATCGACAGCTATCGCGCCAAGCCGTCGAAGGCATCGAAGTCCTCGCCACCGAAGCTCCCGCCGTCGAAGTCATCGTCGGAGAAGTCATCGTCCGCGTCATCGTCTTCCTTGCGGCTTGTCGCAAAATCCGCTGGGTCGTCCGCGACCTCGCGCTGATCGCAGCCTTCTTCCCGAAACCTCCGCGCATCGCACTCGCGCTCCATCACCGTCAGGAACTGCCATGCCCGCCATCTACAACCCGCCGCTGCGCGATATGCGCTTCGTGATGCACGAACTGCTCGACGTCACGCCCGCGCTGAAAGAAATCCCCGCGCATGCGGACATCGATGCCGACACCATCGATCAGGTGCTCGAGCAAGCCGGCAAGTTCTGCGCCGAAGTGCTGCTGCCGCTGAACCTCTCGGGCGACCAGGAGGGTTGCCACTTCGATGCGGGCACGCACGTCGTGACCGTGCCCAAGGGCTTCAAGGAAGCCTATCGCCAGTATCGCGAAGGCGGCTGGCCATCGCTGTCGGGCGACACCGAGTTCGGCGGGCAGGGGCTGCCGCATCTGCTCGAGATCGCTTTCTCGGAGATGAAGTACGCGACCAACCAGGCGTGGACCATGTACCCGTCGCTCGCGCACGGCGTCTACAACTGCCTGCACGTGCACGGCACCGACGAACAGAAGCAGCTCTATCTGCCCAAGATCGCATCGGGCGAATGGCTGGGCACGATGTGCCTGACCGAATCGCATTGCGGCACCGACCTCGGCATGCTGCGGACCAAGGCCATACCGAACTTTAAAGACGGGCAGCCCGACGGCAGCTACAAGTTGACCGGCAACAAGATCTTCATCTCGTCGGGCGAGCACGACATGACCGACAACATCGTGCACATGGTGCTCGCACGCCTGCCCGATGCACCGCAGGGTTCGAAGGGCATCTCGCTGTTCATCGTGCCGAAGTTCCTGCCGGTCGGTACCGGAGCGGATGCCACCGTGGGTGAACGCAATCCGATCTTTTGCGGCGCGATCGAACACAAGATGGGCATACACGGCAACGCGACCTGCCAGCTCAATCTCGATGGCGCAAGCGGCTGGATGGTAAGCGCCCCCAACCAGGGCCTGGCCGCGATGTTCGTGATGATGAACGGTGCGCGTCTGGCCGTCGGCGTGCAGGGTCTGGGGCTGACTGAGATCGCGTACCAGAACGCCGCGGCTTATGCGAAGGACCGTATCCAGGGCCGTTCGCTGTCGGGGCCCAAGTCACCGGACCAACCCGCCGACCCGATCATCGTGCACCCCGACGTGCGCAAGATGCTACTGACCGCGCGTGCGTATGCCGAAGGCGGCCGCGCCTTCGCGACGTGGGTAGCTCTCCAAAGCGATCTGCTCGCGCACCCGGACGAAGAGGTCCGCAAGGACGCCGACGACATGATGGCGTTGATGACGCCGATCGTGAAAGCGTTCATGACCGACAACGGTTTCTTCGCCGCGTCGGGTTGCATGCAGGTGTTCGGCGGCCACGGCTACATCGCCGAATGGGGCGTCGAGCAGATGGTGCGCGACGCGCGCATCAACATGATCTACGAAGGCACCAACACCATCCAGGCGCTCGATCTGCTGGGCCGCAAGATCCTGATGGACAACGGCGCGAAGATGAAGAAGTTCGGCAAGATGGTGCAGGACTTCGTCGAGGCCGAAGGCACCAACGAGGCGATGGCCGAGTTCGTCAATCCGCTCGCCGACATCGGCGATAAGGTCACCAAGCTGACGATGGAACTGGGCATGAAGGCCTTCCAGAATCGCGAGGAAGTCGGCGCCGCCGCAGTCGATTACCTGCGCGTCGCGGGCCACTTGATCTACGCGTATTTCTGGGCCCGCATGGCCAAGATCGCACTCGAAAAAGAAAGCAGCGGCGATCCGTTCTACAAGGCCAAGCTGGCGACGGCGCGCTTCTACTTCGCGAAGCTGTTGCCCGAGACCGCGGCGGCGATCCGCAGCGCGCGCGCGGGCGCGAAGTCGCTGATGGAGCTGGAAGCCGAATTGTTCTGACCGGCAACCACACATGAGCAA
>JBBQCA010000020.1:0-26128 GCA_038318315.1 Burkholderiales bacterium
CATGACCTTCTGGGTGTCGTCGCTGCCGGTTGCCTTGACGGCCTTCAGGTAATGCAGCACCGACGAGTACTGGCCGGCCTGCACCATCGTCGGCATGCGCTTGTGCTGCTCGAAGAAGCGCTTCGACCAGGCGCGGGTGTCGTCGTTGAGGTTCCAGTAGAAGCCCTCGGTCAGGTACATCGATTGCGTGGTCTTGAGCCCCAGCGAATGCACGTCGCTGATGAACATCAGCAGGCCCGCGAGCTGCTGCTTGGGCGTGACCCCGAACTCGGCGGCCTGCTTGATCGAATTGATGGTGTCGCTGCCGGCGTTGGCCAGGCCGATGATCTGCGCGCCCGAGGCTTGCGCCTTGAGCAGGAAGGACGAGAAGTCCGAGCCCGGAAACGGATGCCGCACGGAACCCACGACTTCGCCGCCGTTGGCCTTGACGACGTCGCTGGCATCCTTCTCGAGCGAATGGCCGAACGCATAGTCGGCGGTCAGGAAGAACCACTTCTTGCCCCCGGCCTTGGTCACTGCCTTGGCCGTACCGTTGGCCACCGCATAGGTGTCGTAGGTCCAGTGCACGGTGACGTCGTTGCAGTCCTCGTTGGTGATGCGGGTGGATGCGGCGCCGGAAATCAGCGCGATGCGGTTCTTCTCCTTCGCGATCTTCTGCACTGCCAGAGCCACCGAGCTGGTCACCAGCTCCGAGACCACGTCGACCTTGTCGCGCTCGAACCATTCGCGTGCCTTGTTGGCGGCGACGTCGCCCTTGTTCTGGTGGTCGGCCGAGACCATCTCGATCTTGAACGCAGGCTTTTCCTTCGCGATGAAATCATCGATCGCCATTTGCGTGGCGATGACGGCGCCCTTGCCGGCGATGTCTGAGTAGGCGCCCGACAGATCGGTCAGCACGCCGATGCGCACCACGTTGTCGGAGATCTGGGCCTGGGCAGCGCCGCAGACAGTGAGTGCGGCGGCGAGTGCGATGCGTTTGAATTTCATGAACGTCTCCTGAGAGTCTTGTAATTGGGGAAAGGGGTCAGACGCCGAGCAGCTCGTGCAGCATCCCGGTCTTCGCGGCCAGCTCGTCACGCTGGACAGTGGCCACGATGCGGCCGTGCTCGAGTACGTAGTGGCGGTCGGCCAGCGGCGCGGCGAAGCGGAAGTTCTGCTCGACGAGCACGATCGTGTAGCCGCGGCTTTTGAGCAGGCGGATCACCTCGCCGAGCTTCTTGACGATCACCGGTGCGAGCCCTTCGGTGATCTCGTCGAGCAGCAGCAGGCGCGCGCCGGTGCGCAGGATGCGCGCCATCGCCAGCATCTGTTGCTCGCCGCCCGACAGTCGCATGCCCGGGCTGTTACGACGCTCGAAGAGGTTGGGGAAGACCTTGTAGATCTCCTCGATGGTCATGCCGTCACTGCGCACGACCGGGGGCAGCATCAGGTTCTCTTCTGCGGACAGACCGGAGAAGATGCCGCGCTCCTCGGGGCAGTAGCCCACGCCCAGACGGGCGATTCGGTGCGGTGCGAGCGCGGTGATCTCCTCGCCATTGAACATCACCGAGCCGCTGCGCCGACCCACCAGACCCATGATGGACTTGAGCGTGGTCGAGCGGCCCGAACCGTTACGACCGAGCAGCGTGATCAGTTCGCCCTCGTTCACGCGCAGGTCGATGCCATGCAGGATGTGCGACTCGCCGTAGAACGCATGCACGTCGGTGAGGCGCAGCATCTCGTTGCTGGATTCGTAGGGCGCCTTCATGCCTCGACTCCGACGTAGGCTTCGAGCACCCGGGGGTCCTGCGATACGACGTCGTAGGTGCCCTCCGCCAGGATCTGGCCGCGCTGCAATACGGTGATGCGGTCACTCAGGCTTTCGACCACCGACAAGTTGTGCTCGACCATCAGCACGGTGCGTTGGGCGGCGACCTTGCGAATCAATTCGACCACGCGGTCAACGTCCTCGTGGCCCATGCCTTGCGTGGGTTCGTCCAGAAGCATCAACTCCGGGTCGAGCGCCAGCGTGGTGGCGATCTCGAGGGCGCGTTTGCGACCGTAGGGCATCTCGCTCGCTAGGGTGCGTGCATAGGATCCCAGGTCCACGGACTCGAGCAGCTCCAACGCGCGGGCATTGAGCTGGTTCAGCGTGGACTCGGGTCGCCAGAAGTGAAATGCGGTTCCCAGTTCACGTTGCAGGGCCACCCGCACGTTCTCCAGCGCCGTCATGTGGCCGAACGTGGCCGAGATCTGGAACGAGCGGATCACGCCGCGCCGCGCGACTTGCGCCGGCTCGTCCTTCGTGATGTCGATCCCGTTGAAGATGATCGTGCCGCGGGTCGGCTGCAGGAACTTGGTGAGCAGGTTGAAGACGGTAGTCTTGCCTGCGCCATTGGGGCCGATCAACGCGTGGATGTGGCCGCGCTGCACCCGCAGGTTCACGTCCGACACAGCGGAGAAGCCCTTGAATTCCTTCGTCAGGTCGCGCGTTTCAAGAATGAGGTCGGTTTTCATGGCGTGCCCTTCATTCGATCGCGCTGGTCGACTTGACCCGGTCGCGCAATTGAAACTTCTGGATCTTTCCGGTCGAGGTCTTGGGCAGTTCGCCGAAAACGATGCGCTTGGGAATCTTGAAACGCGCCAGCAGCGTGCGGCAGAGTTCGATGAGCTCGGCCTCGGTGGCGGTTGATCCCTGCTTGATTTCGACGAACGCGCAGGGCACCTCGCCCCACTTCGAATCGGGCTGGGCGACGACGGCGGCGAGCAACACGGCCGGGTGCCGGTGCAACGCGTCCTCGACCTCGAGCGAACTGATGTTCTCGCCGCCGGAGATGATGATGTCCTTGCTGCGGTCCTTGATCTTCACGTAGCCGTCGTGATGCATCACGGCCAGGTCCCCAGTGTGGAACCATCCGCCCGCGAACGCGTCCTCGGTGGCCGTGGGGTTCTTCAGGTAGCCCTTCATCACCACGTTGCCGCGAAAGAAGATCTCGCCCATGGTCTCGCCGTCGGCCGGCACGGGCAGCATCGTCTCGGGGTCCAGCACGGCCACCGCCTGTTGCAGCGCATAGGGCACGCCCTGGCGGCCATTGAGCATGGCGCGCTCGGAGAGCGGAAGAGCGGCCCAGCTTTCCTGCTTCGCGCACACGGCGGCCGGGCCGTAGACCTCGGTCAGGCCATATACGTGGGTGAGCGCGATGCCTGCGGATTCGCAGCCTTCGATCAGCGCCGCTGGAGGTGCAGCGCCAGCGATCAGGCCGTTGATCGTGTGCGTGATGCCCTCGCGCAATTCGGCTGGCGCGTTCAGGAGCATGCTGTAAACGATCGGCGCGCCGCACAGGTGGGTGACAGAGTGCTCGCGGACCAGGGAGTAGATCAACGCCGGGTCCACGCGACGCAGGCACACGCTGGTGCCGGCCACCAGTGCCATCGTCCACGGGAAGCACCAGCCGTTGCAATGGAACATCGGCAGCGTCCACAGGTAGGTGGGGTGGTCCGGCAGACTCCAGCTGATCACGTTGCTCGCGGCGTTCAGGTAGGCGCCGCGGTGATGCGTGACCACGCCCTTGGGGTTGCCGGTGGTGCCCGAGGTGTAGTTCAGCGCGATCGCGTCCCACTCGTCGTCGGGCAGGCCCCAGGCATATGCAGGGTCACCGCCTGCGAGGAAAGCCTCGTAACCGAGCTCTCCGAGCGCCTTGCCCGCAGGTGCCGTTTCGTCCTCGACATCGATCACCAATGGGCGCTTGTCGCCGAGCATGGCCAGGGCCTTCTCGACCACCGTTGCGAACTCGCGGTCGGTCAGCAGGACCTTGGCCTCGCCGTGCTGGAGCATGAAGGCGATCGCCTCGGCGTCGAGCCGGGTATTGAGCGTGTTGAGCACCGCGCCGGTCGCCGGCACACCGAAATGCGCTTCGAACATCGCAGGCACATTGGGCAGCATTACGGCCACCGTATCGCCCTTGCCGACACCGGCCCCGCGAAGCGCGCCCGCCAGGCGCCGGCAGCGCTCGAAGGTCTCCGCCCAGGTCTGGCGCAGCACGCCGTGGATGACCGCAGTACGTTCCGGATATACCGAAGCGGCGCGTTCGATGAAACTCAGGGGTGAAAGGGCGACGAAGTTGGCCGCGTTCTTGTCCAGCCCGAGTTCGTACGGATTGTTCCGCGACATCGTTGTCTCCTGGTGTTGCCGAGGAGCACTGGCCGGGCTGGGGGCCCACCGTCGGCGACAGGAGCGCATCATTGCGGACGACTATTTCATGAGCATCGAGGCAATATGACGAATGTTTGCAAGCGGGTATCGCGACGCCGGAAACCTCCGGACTTGCGCGCGGACCCGAACGCGGAAGTGCGGTGAGCGCCCGCGCAACCGAGCGCCGGGAGCAGCGCCAGACGATGCTCCAGTCGGGCCTCGACCTGATCGACCAAGGCTTCACCGTCTTCGATGCCGAGCTCCGGCTGGTGGCCTGGAACAAAACGTTCATGCGGCTTCTGGACTTCCCGGACCACCTGGCCTACGAAGGCGTCTCATTCGAAAGCTTCATCCGCTACAACGCGCAGCGTGGCGAATACGGCACCGACGACGCCGAAGCGCGCATCGCCGAGCGCGTGGCCGCGGCCCGTTGTTTCGCACCGCACGACATCGAGCGCGTGCGACCGGATGGCCGTGTACTGCGTGTGGTGGGCCAGCCGCTGCCGGGTCACGGCTTCGTGACGCTCTATTCGGACATCACGGAGCAGCGCCGCGCCGAACGCACGATCCGCGACGACAACGCGCTGCTCGAACACCGGGTGGCCGAACGCACGCTCGAGTTGCAGCACAGCGTGCAGCAGCTCCGCCTGATCACGGACTCGATCCCGGCACTGGTGGGGTACGTGGACCGCACACGAACCTACCGCTACGTCAATCGCGGCTATCGTGACTGGTTCGGCCTCGACCCCGCCAACCCCGGAGCCATCAGCGCGCGCGCGTTCCTGGGCACCGCCACTTTCGATTCCATCAAGTCATACGTTGCAAGTGCTTTCGCAGGCAGCGCGGTCAGCTTCGAGTACGAACTGAACCGAATCGACGGCACACGCATCCGCGTGCGCACGTCGCTGATTCCCGACATCGGCGTGGGCGGCGAGGTGGCAGGGTGCTTCGAGCTCACCTTCGACAACACCCAACACCTGCGCGCCCAGGAACTCGTCATCCGGGCGCAGAAGATGGAAGCTCTCGGGCAGCTGACCGGCGGCTTGGCACACGACTTCAACAACCTGCTGACGGTGGTCATCGGCAACCTGTCGCTGCTCGTCGAGCAGCGTCGCGATATCCCTGAAACACAGGAACTGGCCGAGCCGGCCCTGATGGCGGCGCGGCGCGGCGCCGAACTGATCCGCCGACTGCTGAGCTTCGCGCGCCAGCAGCCGTTGAAGGCCGTGGCGGTCGATGCCGACCAGGCGCTGGCCGATGTGGCCCGGATGGTGCGCGGGTCGATGCCGGAAACGCTGCAGATCGAGGCGCAATGCGGAGTGCAGCCACTGTGGACATGGGTCGACCCGTCGGAACTGGAAACCGCGTTGCTGAACCTGTTGATCAACGCACGCGACGCCACCGCGGGGACCGGGAAAGTGACGCTGCACGTTGAAGAGGAAGTCCTGTTGCCGGACGCCGCCGGCGCGCGCCAGCTGGCTCCCGGCAGGTATGTCCGCATCGACGTGACCGACACCGGCTGCGGGATGGACGAGGCCACGCTGTCGCGCCTGTTCGAGCCTTTCTTCACGACCAAGCCGGCGGGGGCCGGCACCGGCCTCGGACTGGCCATGGTGTACGGCTTCGTGCACCAGTCGGGCGGCGCCATCGATGTGCAAAGCAAGCCCGGGCATGGCGCCACGTTCTCGCTGTGGCTGCCAGCCACCCACGTCCCCGCCGAGCCTGCGGCCGAACCGCCTCCTCAGGCGTGCCGCGCCGCGGATCAGGGGCTGGCACTGCTGGTGGAGGACGACCCAGCCGTGCGACGGGTGGTGCGGCGCAGCCTGCTGGACCTGGGTTATGCCGTGCTGGAGGCCGAGAACGGCGTCGAGGCCCGCGAAATCCTGGCAAGCACGCCGGACATCGCGCTGCTGCTCACCGACGTAGTGATGCCGGGCGGCGTGGACGGGCGCGACCTGGCGCGCGACGCACGGGATGTGCACGGCATTGCGCGCGTGCTGTTGATGAGCGGCCACGCCCCGGCACGCGCCGAGCCCGGCGGCCTGCCGCTGCTGCTCAAGCCCTTCTCGCCGAGACAACTCGCCGCAGCGCTGAACGAGGTGGCGACGTGATCGCGCCTGGCTCGATCGATGCGGCGGAAGCGTCCGCCCCACCCGCCCTGATCTACGTGATCGAGGACGACGAGGGCGTGGCGCGCCTGATCGTCCTTGCCCTGAAGGACTTCGGCTTCGTCACCGAGACTTTTCGTAGCGGAGGTGCGGTGCAGCGCCGACTGAAGACCGAGCGGCCCGACCTGTGCATCGTGGACCTCGGGCTGCCCGACATGGACGGCATGGAGGTGGTCCGCCAGATTCGCGCGGACAGCAACGCCGGCGTGTTGATCCTCACCGGACGTGCTCACACGGTCGACCGTGTCATGGGACTGGAGCTCGGCGGCGATGACTACGTGGTGAAGCCCTTCGAGCCACGCGAACTGGTCGCCCGGGTTCGCAGCATCCTGCGGCGGCGCGCCACATCAGGATCGGGCGGCGGCGTCCAGCGCCGGTACGCCAGCTTCCTGGGCTACACGCTGGACTGCGCCTCCAACGTGTTGCGCGCCGCCGATGGCAGTGCACACCTGCTGGGAACCGCCGAGATGCAGGTGCTGCGTGTGTTCGTCGAACGACCTCACCAGATCCTGACCCGCGAGCAACTGGTCGGCACACGCGACTTGTCGGCAATGGACCGCAGCATCGACGTACGAATCTCCCGACTGCGACGCAAGATCGAGGCGAACCCGGAGAACGCCAAAATCATCAAGACCGTGTATGGAGCGGGCTACATGTTCGCCGCCACCGTGGCTTGGTCCTGATCGCAGCGCAGTTCGGACGACGTCATCGCGCTCGTCCGAGTCGCCGTGCCCGCGAGCGCGAACGATTCTGCGGACATGCGCTAATGTTCGGCCATGCCCCCACACACGCTCGCAGCCTCGGTCGAGACCTGTCATTGGGGATTGTTCGACGCGGCCCTTCCGCCCGTGCTGCATGTCGAGAGCGGCGACCGCGTCGTCATCGACACCGTGAGCGGCGGCCCCAACGCGCTGCCGCCCACGGGCTTTCACGTGCCGCCGGAATTGCTCGACATCCATGCCCGCAGCGAGCGTCATGAACCCGGGCACATCCTGACCGGTCCCGTGCATGTGGCAGGTGCAGAGCCCGGCGATACGCTCGAAGTGCGCGTGCTCGACGTGATGCTGCGGCAGGACTGGGGATACAACGTCATCCGTCCGCTGGCCGGCACGCTGCCCGCCGACTTCGACACGTCGTCGCGCCTGATCAACATCCCGCTCGACCGCGATCGCATGACCGGCCGCATGCCGTGGGGTCTGGCCTTGCCGCTGCATCCTTTCTTCGGCGTGATGGGCGTGGCGCCTCCGCCGCGCTGGGGTCGCATCAGCACCATCGTCCCGCGCGCGCATGGCGGCAACCTCGACAACAAGGAACTGGGCCCGGGCAGTTCACTGTTCCTGCCGGTACACGTGCCGGGCGCTTTGTTCTCCTGCGGTGACGGACATGCGGCGCAGGGCGATGGGGAGGTTTGCACGACGGCAATCGAGACCGCGCTGCGAGGCACGTTCGAATTGATCGTGCACAAGCGCACCCAGCTGGCCTACCCGCGCGGCGAGACGCCCACGCACCTGATCACGATGGGCATGGATCCCGATCTCGACCAGTGTCTCGCGATCGCGCTGCGCGACATGATCGTGCTGCTCGGCGAACGCGCCGGGCTGTCGCGCGACGACGCCTACACGCTGTGCAGTCTCGCGGTGGACTTCCGCATCACGCAGACCGTCAACGTTCACCGCGGCGTGCATGCGATGCTGCCGAAAGCGTTGCTGCGGTAGCGCATCGCTGTCGCGATCGATCGCGGTCATCTTGCGTGTTCCCGTGCGGAAGACGAGCCGCATGCGTGCGTTATCGTTCGCCCATGGCACTCGTGCAGGAAATCATCCGCAACAAGCGCGACGGCGGCCGGCTGTCGAGCGCCGAGTTCACCTCCCTGTTCGGCACGCAGCCCACCGATGCAACGGACTCGTCGAGCGCATGCGCCAGCGACGCGCAGCTTGCCGCGCTGGCGATGGCCGTCTTTCTGAACGGCCTCGATCGCCCCGAGACGGTCGCCCTGACTTGCGCACTGCGCGACTCGGGCCGCGTGCTCGACTGGCGCGATCTCGACCGCCCTATCGTCGACAAGCATTCGACCGGCGGGGTCGGCGACACGGTGTCGCTGATCCTCGGCCCGCTGGTCGCGGCCTGTGGCGGCGCGGTGCCGATGATCTCGGGTCGCGGCCTCGGACACACCGGCGGCACGCTCGACAAGCTGGGTGCGATTCCGGGCTACCAGACGACGCCCGATATCGCGCGCTTCCAACGCGTGGTGTGCGAGGTCGGCGTCGCCATCGTCGGCCAGACCGCCGAGCTGGCGCCAGCCGACGGGCGTCTGTACGCGGTGCGGGACGTGACCGCGACGGTCGAGTCGATCCCGCTGATCACCGCGTCGATCCTGTCGAAGAAG
Organism: Burkholderiales bacterium; assembly: GCA_038318315.1. Lineage (GTDB taxonomy): Bacteria > Pseudomonadota > Gammaproteobacteria > Burkholderiales > Burkholderiaceae_D > CAHJXF01. The sequence continues at coordinate 8,726 of JBBQCA010000020.1, forward strand.
CTCGCGGCAGGTCTCGACTCGCTGGTCATGGATGTGAAGGTCGGCTCGGGCGCATTCATGCCCACTCTCGAGAAGGCGCGCGCGCTGGCGTCGAGCATCGTCGAAGTCGGTCGCGGCGCGGGGCTTGCGACGACAGCGTTGTTGACCGACATGGACCAGCCGCTCGCGCCGTGTGCCGGCAACGCGATCGAAGTGCGCTGCGCGATCGATGTGCTGACCTGCGCGTACACCGACGAGAGTCCGGCCGCGCGCCTGATCGAAGCGACGTTCGCGCTCGCGGCCGAGATGCTGGTGTCGGCGCGCCTCGCATCGAGCCGCGATGCCGCGCTCGAAGTGCTGGTCCATGCGCTGAAGTCGGGGCGAGCGGCCGAGTGCTTTGCAAGGATGGTCGCGTCACTCGGCGGTCCGAGCGATCTTCTCGAACATCCGGATCGGCATCTGCCTCGCGCGCGCGTTCGACGCGCCGTGCTCGCGCCATTGGGCGGGACGGTTCGCGCGATCGAGGTGCGCGCGCTCGGCATGGCGGTGGTGGCGCTGGGCGGTGGACGGCGTCGCGCCGAAGATCGCATCGACCCTGCAGTGGGACTCAGCGGCTTTGCGCAACTCGGCGCGACGCTCGAGGCTGGCGACGTGATCGCGCTGATCGATGCGCGCGACGAATCGCAAGCCGCGCGCGCGGCGGAAACCGTGTTGCAGAGCTACTCGATCACCGCAGGCGGGCCTCGCGATCAAAGCGGATCGCGCGACGGGGCTTCGGTCGTGATCGAGAAAATCGCTTGACCGCAAGGAGCGATCACGCTCATCGACGGAGCTTCCGCTACAGGGGCCAAGGCGTTTAGACTGCCGCCGAGCCGGAACGCAGCCGCGCCGCCCGCACGGAATTCCGCAAAGGAGCGACCCATGGCAGCCGCGATCGTATCGCCCGGCAATCCTTCAGCCGAACGCCGATTCTTCACGGGGATGGCCCTCGTGCTGCTGGCCTCCGTTCTCGTCGGGTTCTCGCGCAGCTTCTTCCTGCGACCGCTTTTCCCGGCCTGGCCTTCGCCTTCGGAGACGATCTTCTACGTGCACGGCACTGCATTCAGCGCATGGATCGTGCTTCTGGTGGTGCAGGCGTCGCTGATCGCCGGTCGCCGTACCGACCTGCATCGCAAGCTGGGCACGGTCGGCGCGGTACTGGCCGTCGCGATGGTGATCCTGGGAACGCTCGGCGCATTGATCGCCGCGCGTCGCCCCGCGGGTTTTGTCGGAGTTCCCATCCCGCCGCTGCAGTTCCTCGCGATCCCGATATTCGACATGGTCCTGTTCGGGACGTTTGCGTACCTGGGCATCGCCAATCGCCGTAACGCGCAGACCCACAAGCGCTGGATGTTGCTCGCGACGGTCAACCTGGTCACCGCCGCCATCGCGCGCTGGCCAGGGGTGTTCGACTACGGACCTCCGGCGTTCTTCGGCCTGACCGACCTGTTCATCGTTGCCTTGGGGATCTGGGATTTCCGCACGCGCGGCCGGCTGCATCCGGTCACGCTGTGGGGCGGCTTGCTGATCATCGTCTCTCAGCCGCTGCGGCTCCTGGTGTCGGGCACCGAGGCGTGGCTGGTCTTCGCGCGGTGGGCGACCGGCCTGCTCGGATAGCTGCCGGCGGAAGCCCTGCGCCCTGATCGCTCCGCAAACCGCGACCTTCTTGCTACACTCGATTCGCGCACGATATCCGCGCTGAGCCAGCGATGAGGAGGACCATCCGATGAATTCGGCGTTACGCACCAGCCTCCTGGCGACAATCGCATTGGCCTGCATCGACGCGGAAGCCAAGCCGGCGGAGCGATGCATCCTCTCGCTGGAGGCAAGACCCATGAATGTCGAGACCTCGAGCGGACCGATGCGCGCCGATCGATACGGCAGGCCGCGCTGTCCGCTGGCGGTGGTCTATCCAGATCGCGAGGCGCGCGTCCAGGGCCCTCGATCTCGCGTTGTTTCCGGCGCCGAAGCCAGACTGGACGAAACGGTGGACGCAGAGCACGAACCGGCTGCCCCACCCCGGCCCGCGCTGCATGTGTGAGCGGCGCGTCTGTGGCCGCGCCCGGGCCTGCGGCAGCGCCGGCGTCGGCATCTTCGTTGTCCTGTAGCGCGATGCCCGCCGCATTCTTCGACGAGATGACCGATGCGGACGACGGCGTCCGCGCCCACTACGCAGGCTTCAAGAGCTGGCTCGACGGCCAGGGCGGCGATTCGATCGCGGCCAAGCGCGCCGAAGCCGAACTGATCTTTCGCAGAGTCGGCATCACGTTCGCCGTCTACGGCGATCTCGACGAAAAGGGCGGCGGCACCGAACGCACCATTCCGTTCGACATCATTCCGCGCGTGATCCCGGCGTCCGAATGGCACACGCTCGAGGCCGGCCTGCGTCAGCGTGTGATCGCGCTGAACCGCTTTATCCACGATGTCTATCACGGCCAGGAAATCCTCAAGGCCGGCATCGTGCCGCCTGGGCGCATCCTCGGCAACGCGCAATACCGACCCGAGATGCAGGGCGTCGATGTCCCGAAAGACGTGTATGCGCACATCGCCGGCATCGACGTCGTGCGCGTCGCCAATGCATCCGGCGTGGGCGAATACTTCGTGCTCGAAGACAACCTGCGCGTGCCCTCGGGCGTGTCGTACATGCTCGAGAACCGCAAGATGATGATGCGGCTCTTCCCCGAATTGTTCGCGCGCAATCGCGTCGCTCCGGTCGCGCACTATCCCGACCTGCTGCTCGACAACCTGCGCGCGGTCGCGCCCAAGGGCGTGACCGATCCGACCGTGGTGGTGATGACGCCGGGGATGTACAACTCGGCCTACTTCGAGCACGCCTTCCTCGCGCAGCAGATGGGCGTCGATCTGGTCGAGGGTCCCGATCTGTTCGTCGATCGTGAGCAGGTCTTCATGCGCACCACGCAGGGCCCGCAGAAAGTCGATGTGATCTATCGCCGCATCGACGACGACTTTCTCGACCCGCTCGCGTTCAGGCCCGACTCGTCGCTGGGCACCAAGGGATTGCTCGCGGCCTATCGCGCCGGCACGGTCACGCTCGCCAATGCGATCGGCACCGGCATCGCCGACGACAAGTCGATCTATCCCTACGTCCCCGACATGATCCGCTTCTATCTGGGCGAAGACGCGATCCTGGCCAACGTGCCGACCTATCAATGCGACCGGCCCGACGATCTCGAATACACGCTTGCGCATCTGGCCGAGCTGGTGGTCAAGGAGATTCACGGCGCCGGCGGCTACGGCATGCTGGTCGGGCCGGCCTCGACCCGCGACGAGATCGAGGCCTTCCGCAAGGCGCTGGTCGCGCGACCCGACAACTACATCTCGCAGCCGACGCTCGCGCTGTCTGCCTGCCCCACCTATGTCGACGCAGGCGTCGCGCCGCGCCACATCGACCTGCGTCCCTTCGTGTTGTCGGGCAACGGTGTCTCGATGGTTCCGGGCGGCCTCACGCGCGTCGCATTGCGCGAAGGTTCCCTGGTGGTCAATTCGTCGCAGGGCGGCGGGACCAAGGACACATGGGTGCTCGAGGACTGACATGCTTTCGCGTACCGCCGATCACCTGTTCTGGATGGCGCGCTATGTCGAGCGGGCCGAGAACACCGCGCGCATGCTCGACGTCAATCTGCAGACGTCGCTGTTGCCGCATTCCGAGAAGAATGCCGAGGAAGGCTGGCGCGCGCTGCTCGGCATTTCGGAATTGCAGGCGCGCTACGACGCGCGTCACGACCAGCTCAGCGCGCGCGAGGTGATCGACTTCATGGTGCGCGACCCGTCGAACAGCTCGTCGATCTATTCATGCATCCGGCGAGCACGCGAGAACGCGCGTGCGGTGCGCGGCTCGCTCACCACCGAAGTGTGGGAAACGTCGAACGCGACCTGGCTCGAACTGAACAACATGCTCACCGGCAAGACGCTCGAGCGCGACCCGAGCGAGTTCTTTGAATGGGTCAAGTTCCGCTCGCATCTGTCGCGCGGCGTGATGATCGGCACGATGCTGAAGGACGAGGCGTTTCACTTCGCGCGCATGGGAACCTTCCTCGAACGCGCCGACAACACGGCGCGCCTGCTCGACGTGAAGTACCACGGCATGGCCGAGCTCGGACGCCTGGTCGAACCCACCTCGGTCGAGCGTAACGAGGCGCAGGCCAGTTCGCAGGGCGCCTCGCAGGGCGATTTCTATTATTGGGCCGCGGTACTGCGTTCGGTCTCCGCGTTCGAAATCTATCGCCGCGTCTACAGCGACCTGATCACGCCCGCGCGCGTGGCCGAGCTGATGATCCTGCGCGCCGACATGCCGCGCTCGCTGTCGGCGTGCATCAACGAAGTCGTCATCAATCTGGCCGCGGTCCGCAACCAGCAGTCGCAGGACACCGAGCGACGCGCCGGCATGCTGCGCGCCGAGCTCGAGTACGGACGCATCGACGACATCCTGCAGACGGGCCTGCACGCCTGGCTCACCAATTTCCTCGAAAGAGTCAACAACCTGGGTGCGGGCATCAGCCGCAACTTCCTCGTATGGAATTCGTAGATCGTCCAGCGTGCAGAATGCCTGCCTGATGGCGGCATTGCACGCGGGGCGTCCGCGCGATTCATTGCGCGGCCCGATTCATTCATCTGGAGAAAAGCGTTGGCCATTCACGTCGCGCTGACGCATGTCACCGAGTACCACTACGACCGGCTGATCGCGCTCGGCCCGCAGGTCGTGCGCCTGCGGCCGGCGCCTCATTGCCGCACGCATATCCTGTCGTACTCGCTGTCGGTCTCACCCACCCAGCACTTCATCAACTGGCAGCAGGACCCGTTCGCGAATTATCTTGCGCGGCTGGTCTTTCCCGATCGCGTCGATCACTTTCGCGTGACCGTCGATCTGGTCGCCGAGATGGCGGTCTACAACCCCTTCGACTTCTTTCTCGAAGACAGCGCCGAGACCTTTCCCTTCCGCTACAACGAAACCCTGGAGCGCGAACTCGCACCCTATCTGGTCAAGGGCGAGTCCACTCCGAGTTTCGCCGCGTTCGTGGCGAGCGTCGCGCCCCGTCGCGGCATGAAGGAACGCACCATCGATTTTCTGGTGGGCCTGAATCAGCGGGTGCAAGGCGACGTGCGCTACCTGATCCGCATGGAGCCCGGCGTGCAGACGCCCGAAGAGACGCTGGTGTCCGCGGCCGGTTCGTGCCGCGACTCGGGCTGGTTGCTGGTGCAGACCCTGCGCCATCTCGGCCTCGCCGCGCGCTTCGTGTCTGGCTATCTGATCCAGCTCAAGCCCGACGTGAAATCGCTCGACGGTCCGTCGGGCGCCGAGTCGGACTTCACCGACCTGCACGCATGGTGCGAAGTCTTCCTGCCGGGTGCGGGATGGATAGGCTTCGATCCCACGTCGGGCCTGCTCGCGGGCGAGGGCCACATCCCCCTCGCGGCGACTCCCGAGACCGGAAGTGCGGCACCGATCTCGGGCATCGTTGAGAAAAGCGAAGTCGAGTTCAAGCACACGATGAAGGTCACGCGCACCTTCGAATCGCCGCGTGTGACCCTGCCGTACACGCCGTCGCAATGGAGCCCGATCGATGCGCTCGGCGAGCAGGTCGATGCGCGCCTGAACGAGATGGACGTGCGCCTGACGCAAGGCGGCGAGCCGACCTTCGTGGCCGTCGAGAACCGCGACGCGGGCGAATGGAACGTCGATGCGCTGGGGCCCACCAAGCGCACTTACGCGCTGCGGCTGCTGCCCAAGCTGGTCGAACGCTACGGCGCGAATGGCTTCGTGCATTTCGGCCAGGGCAAGTGGTATCCGGGCGAACCCTTGCCGCGCTGGGCGCTCTCTACCTTGTGGCGGGTCGATGGCGAGCCGTGCGTTGCCGATGCATCGGTCTTCGCCGACGACCTCGCGGATGACCACGACGCCAGCGCCAACGGTGCCGATGTTCGGAACGACGCGAGCCGCGCCAGCCACACGGCGCAGGGCGTCGACGATGCGTCGCGTCTGCTCTCGCAGATCGCGGCGCGCCTCGCTATCCCTGCGGAGTTCGTGATCCCCGCGTACGAAGATGCGTTTCACGATGCGTGGCATCTGCAACGCCTTCCCGTCAACTCCCAGCTCGACGAGGCCAAGGTCGAGCATGCGAGCACAGCGCATGGCGACGCGCAGCCGGTCGGCTTCGTGCTGCCGCTCGCGCGTGCCGAAGATCTGCCGCATCCGGCCGGCGAAGCGCGCGTCACGAACGGATGGGTCACCAGTCACTGGCCGTTGCGCGGCGAACGCCTGCAACTCGCACCGGGCGACTCGGCCCTCGGTTACCGCTTGCCGCTCGACGCGCTGCCCTGGGTGGCGCCCGAGGACTATCCGTACCTGATCCCCAGCGATCCGTCGGAGGCGCGCCCGCCCCTGCCGCGTTACGCCGAATTGCGCGCGCGCGTTGCCGACGCGTCCACTCCATCCACCGGCTTGTCGGCAGGAGCCAGCCCATCGTCATCGGCGCCCGTCGGCCAGTCCGCGAAGGAAATCGTCCGCACCGCGCTTTCGGTCGAGTGGCGCGGCAAACGCCTGCGCGTCTTCATGCCCCCGCTGGCAGACGCCGAGCGCTATCTCGAACTGGTCGCGGCCGTCGAAGCGAGCGCGCATGCGCTCGGCCTCGCGGTCGTGCTCGAAGGCTATCTGCCGCCGCGCGACCCGCGCCTGAAGATGCTGCAGATCACGCCCGACCCCGGTGTGATCGAAGTCAACATCCATCCGGCCTCGAGCTGGAAGCAGCTGGTCGATCACACCGAATATCTCTATCGCACCGCGCACGAGACCCGCCTGTCCACCGAGAAGTTCATGGTCGACGGCCGACACACCGGCACCGGTGGCGGCAATCACTTCGTGCTCGGCGGCGCGACGCCGGCCGACAGCCCGTTCCTGCGCAACCCGCGCCTGTTGACGAGCCTGATCGGCTATTGGCACAACCATCCGGCGTTGTCGTATCTGTTCTCGGGTCTCTTCATCGGCCCGACCAGCCAGGCGCCGCGCGTCGACGAGGCGCGTGACGACCAACTCTACGAACTCGAGATCGCGTTCGCCGAGATCAAGCGACAAGTGAGCGAACGCATCGATGATCGCGCGACCGTGATCGTCCCCGGCCACGAGGAGCCGTATGCCACGCCGTGGATGGTCGATCGCGCGCTGCGCAACATCCTCGCCGACGTGACCGGCAATACGCATCGCTCCGAGTTCTGCATCGACAAGCTCTACTCGCCTGAAGGTCCGACCGGCCGCCTCGGCCTCTTGGAGCTGCGCGCTTTCGAGATGCCGCCGCATGCGCAGATGAGCCTCGCGCAGCAACTGCTGTTGCGCGCGATGGTGGCACGCTTCTGGAAGCAGCCATACGCGGCGCCGCTGGTGCGATGGGGCACGGCCTTGCACGATCGCTACATGCTCTCGACCTTCGTGCGTAGCGACTTCGACACCGTGATCGCCGAACTGGTCGAAGCCGGCTATGCGCTCGACGCGTCGTGGTTCGCGCCGCACTTCGAGTTCCGCTTCCCGCTCGCCGGCGAAGTCACCGCCAGCGGCGTGCACCTGACCCTGCGCAGCGCGCTCGAACCCTGGCACGTGCTCGCCGAGCAGACCGCCAACGGTGCGACCGCGCGCTACGTCGATTCGTCGGTCGAACGTCTCGAAGTGATCGTGCAAGGACTGGCCGATCCGCGACTCGTGCTCGCCGTCAACGGCCGGATGCTGCCGTTGACGCCGACCGGACGCGCCGGCGAGTTCGTGGCCGGTGTGCGTTTTCGCGCGTGGTCGCCGCCATCGGCCTTGCATCCGACCATCGGCGTCGATGCGCCCCTGACCTTCGACATCGTCGACACCACCAGCGAGAAGTCGGTCGGCGGATGCCGCTATCACGTTGCGCATCCGGGCGGTCGCAACTACGACAGCTTTCCGGTCAACGCCTACGAGGCCGAGAGCCGACGCCTTGCGCGCTTCTTCAAGATCGGGCATACACCAGGGCGCATCGTGCTCGAGCCGGCGAGGCCGGGACCGGAGTATCCGATGACCCTGGACCTGCGGCGCACCCGCGCGTGATCGACCCCCAAGCCGCGCCCGACACCACCGTGCCGCAATCGCTCTTCCAGTCCGACTACGTCCAACACGCAGCGGCGATCGCCGATCGGCTTGCATTGCCGCCGCGCGAAGGACACTTCGATGAGCTGCGCGGGAGCGCGGGCGCAAGCGCTGCTGCGAGCGCCGGTGAAGGCGCAGGCGCACTGCGCGAATCATGGCAGCGCTTCTTCGAATTGCTCGGCGCCGACGGCTTCGCGGATCTCGATCGGCGCCAGGAAGTGGTCACCCGACAGATCCACGAGAACGGCATCACCTACACGGTGTATGCCGACGAAGGCCCGCCGCGTCCCTGGTCGCTCGACCTGTTGCCGTTCATCGTCGACGAAGTCGAATGGCATGCGATCGAGGCGGGTGTCGCGCAGCGTGCGGCCTTGCTCGACGCGATCGCGAGCGACGTCTACGGTCCGCAGCAACTGATCGCCGCGGGCCTGATCCCGCCCGCGCTGGTGCAGGGTCATCCCGGCTACATGCGTGTGATGCACGGGGTCGACGTGCCCGCGGACGTGCGCCTGCACATCGTTGCCTTCGATCTCGCGCGCGGGCCCGACGGCGCGTGGAGCGTGGTCTCGCAACGCACGCAGGCTCCATCGGGCCTGGGCTATGCGCTCGAGAATCGCCTGACGATCTCGCGCCTGTTTCCGGAAGCCTTCAACGATCTGCGCGTCCAGCATCTGGCTGCGAGCTATCGCCACGTCGTGGACATGCTCGAGAAGCTGGTGCATCGCGAAGGGCACACGATGTTCGACGAGCCGGTGCCGGTGGACCTGAGCGAGAGCACGCTCGAACGCGCGTTCGCGAGACTGGGGGTCGATGAGGACGCGCAGGAGCGCGTGCCGCGCATCGTGCTGCTCACTCCCGGTCCGTACAACGAAACCTATTTCGAGCACGCCTATCTCGCGCGCTATCTCGGCTTGCCGCTGGTCGAGGGCTCGGACCTGACGGTGCGCGGCGAGCGCGTGTACCTGAAGACCATGCACGGTCTCGCGCGCGTACATGCGATCCTGCGGCGCCTGGACGACGACTTCTGCGATCCGGTCGAGCTCCGGTCCGAATCGACGCTCGGCGTACCCGGCCTGATCCAGGCGATACGCGCACGCCATGTGCTGGTCGCGAACGCGCTCGGTTGTGGATTTCTGGAGTCGCCGGGGCTGAACGGTTTTCTGCCCGCGATCGCGCGCCGCGTGCTGGGCGAAGAGTTGCGACTCGCGTCGTTGCCGTCGTGGTGGTGCGGCGAGTCGGCGGCGCGCCTGGCGGTGCTTCCCGATCTCGTGCATCGCGTCGTCAAGCCCACCTACCCGGCAACCGCGGCGCGACCTTCGTTCGAACCGCTGATGGGTGCGACCGCATCCGCGAATCAGCTCGATACATGGAAGAAGCGCATCGAAGTGGACCCGGATGCGTTCACGGTGCAGGGTCACGTGCCGCTGTCGCAGGCGCCAACCTGGACCGGTGGCCGCATCGTGCCGCGCGCGGCGATGCTGCGCGTGTTCGCGATCGCCGATCCCCAGCCCGATGGGGAGAAACGCTGGCGCGTGCTGCCCGGCGCGCTCGCGCGCATCGCCAATCGCGATCGGCAGATCGTCTCCATGCAACGCGGCGGGTCGAGCCTCGACACCTGGGTGCGCACCGAAGGCCAAGTCGATGAATTTTCCTTGTTGCCCGCCAAGCTCCAGCCCGAAGAACTGGTCGCCGCACGCACCACGCGCGCACGTCCCGTGTCGAGCCGCGCCGCCGAGAACCTGTACTGGATGGGCCGCTATACCGAGCGCGCCGAGTACGGCGTGCGTCTCACCCGCCTGGTGCTCAACCGGCTGCCTGCGGACGACAGTCTCCCGTCTTCGTTCTTTGACGCGGTTCACGAGCTGTGCGTCACCGCGGGCATGGTGCCGCGCGCGGTACCTTCGCCGCGCATCGCGCCGCGCGTGTTCGAGCGGGCCATGCTGGCAGGCCTTCCCGCGTCCGACGACCATCGCGGGGTCGGCTTCGCGCTGCAAGCCTTGTCGCGCGCGGCCGGGCAGATTCGCGATCGCCTGTCGTCCGAACACTGGCGCCTGGTGTCATCGACCGTCGAAGATTTCAGTGCGCGGCTCGGATCGAGGGTCGGTGAAACACGCTCCGACGCGACCGTCACGGGCGCCGTCGCGCGCGACGCGCTCGAACACGTCGGCACCCAGCTCTATGCGATCACCGGCGCGCAGACCGACCGCATGACGCGCGACGACGGCTGGCGGCTGCTCACGATCGGACGCCAGATCGAGCGGCTGCACACCATGTCGAACGCACTGACCATCCTGCTCGAACGCGATGCCCTGCAAAGCGAGCGCGAACGTGCATTCGCCCTGGTGCTCGGCCTGTTCGACAGCACCATCACCTATCGGTCGCTCTATCAACGCCGGCAGGAGTTGCCGGCGCTGCTCGACCTGCTGATCTTCGACACCGAGAATCCCCGCGCGCTGGCGACCATGGTCGAAGTGCTGCGCAAGGAATTGCCGCGCCTGCCCGATACCGGCGCGGGGCCCGCAAGTGACCTGCTCGCGGGCTTTCCGCGCGAAGGCATCGGCACCACCCTGCCCGCGCTGGTCGAGCGCGATCACGAAGGCGGCCTGAGCGGCGCCCTCGTGCTGACGCGCGATCTCACGGCGCTCGCACGCAGCCTGTCGAACGACCTCGCGCTGCGTTACTTCAGCATCGTGGGCGACCTGTGGCAGACGATCGCGCGATGAGCACCCTGGTCCCCAGGGGCGCGGCCGTACGCAATGCCGTAGCGGATGCCGTCGTGCTCGAAGTCGCGCACGAGACCGGCTACCGCTACGCGAGCGACGTCGCACTCGCGCACCACATCGCTTATCTGCGGCCCGCGGAATCGCCGCACCAGCAGCTCGAAAGTTTTCGGCTCGACATCCTTCCGACGCCGACCATAGAACGGACGATGCTCGACGTGTTCGGCAACCGGCGCACCTACTTCACGCTCGACATGCCGCATGCAAAGCTCGCGGTCCGCGCCACCAGCCGCGTGCGCATCGCCCCGCGATACGCGGGCCTCGTCCCATCGGGGACCCTGCCCTGGCAGGAGGTGGCGCAGCGACTCGCGTATCGCTCGGCGGCTGTCTACGCGCCGGCCAGCGAGTTCGCATTCGCGTCGCCTTTCGTTCCTCGTCATCGCGAACTGGGAAGCTATGCGGCGCAGTCGTTTCGCGAAGGCCGGCCGATCGCGGAAGCGGCGATCGACCTCATGCATCGCATGTTCGAAGACTTCACCTATGTGTCCGACAGCACCGACATCTCCACGCCCGTGCTGGAAGCCTTCGGCGCGCGCCGCGGCGTGTGCCAGGACTTCGCGCACATCATGATCGGCGGCCTGCGCGCGATCGGCCTGTCGGCGCGCTACGTCAGCGGTTACCTGCTCACGCGCCCGGCGCCGGGCCGTGCGCGACTGATCGGCGCCGATGCGTCGCATGCCTGGGCATCGGTGTGGTGCCCGTCGCGTGACGGTGACGCGCAATACGGCGACGGCCTGTGGCTCGACCTCGATCCGACCAACGACGTGATTCCCTCGACCTCGCACGTCACGCTCGCGACCGGTCGCGACTTCGGCGACGTGAGCCCGCTGCGCGGGATCATCCGTGGGGGAGGGGAGCACAGGTTGGCGGTGGGTGTGACGGTGAAGCCCGTCTGACGGCCATCGCAAAAAACGCGTTGTGTCAACTGGCCCGCGCCATGCGCCGTTGAGGGGTGCAGGACCACCCTCGCCTGCTCGGGGGTTTCGAACCACATGAAACAACGGGAGACCTCCATGCTTCGCAGACTGATGGCTACATTCGCGACGGTTGCCGTCGCATTCTTCGCCGCGACCGGCTTCGCGCTCGCGGCGGTCGATGTCAACAGCGCGGATCAGGCGCAACTCGAATCGGTCAAGGGCATCGGCCCGGCGATCTCGGCGAAGATCATCGCCGAACGCAGGAAAGGCAACTTCAAGGACTGGGCCGATCTCGAAACCCGTATCTCGGGCATAGGCGAAAAGAACTCGACGAAGCTCTCCGAAGGCGGGCTGACGGTTGGCGGTCAGGCCAAGGCCAATGCGCCCGCAGTGGCACCAACCGCGACAAGCACCAAGACGACCAAGAAGTCCGACACCGTGTCCGCCGCGGTCCCACCATCGTCAGACGTGAACAGCAAGTCCACGGTGACGAAAGCGAAGACCGAAGCGCCGACAAAAGCACCGACGGAAACCAAGAGCACGACCACTTCCGTCAAGTCCGACGCGATGTCCGACAGTAAGGCGACCAAGACGACGTCGAAGATGAAGGACGCGAAGGGCGATACGGCCGCGGCGACCACTGAAACGAAGACCACCAAGTCGAAGAAGGCCGACGGCGACGCTGCGACCACCGAGAGCAAGACCACCAAGTCGAAGTCCAAGAAGGGCGACGCGACCTCGACCGACACCACCACCACGACCACCAAGAAGTAAGCCGCCATGCCCGACGGGGTTCGCATCGTCGAACCCCGCGCTGCACGCTCAACGCCAGACCCCGCCTTCGCGGGGTTTGGTCTTTGTGGCTACACTGAACGCTCTCTTCCGCCCTTCATCGCAACTTCGAAAAGCTCAGGTTCGTTCTCCATGCAGGCCAGCTCTTCCCGCGCGCGGACGCGCATCGATTACCCGACCATCGAAGACACAGTCGGCAACACACCTCTGGTGAGGCTGCTGCGCATCCCGGGGGAGCGCAACCAGAAGCGCGGCAACGTCATCCTCGGCAAGCTCGAGGGCGACAATCCCGCCGGGTCGGTGAAGGACAGGCCGGCGCTGTCGATGATCAAGCGCGCCGAGGAACGCGGCGCCATCAAGCCCGGCGACACGCTGATCGAAGCGACCAGCGGCAACACCGGCATCGCGCTCGCGATGGCGGCTGCGATCCGCGGCTATCGCATGGTGCTGATCATGCCCGAGCACCTGTCGGTGGAGCGCCGTCAGACGATGCGCGCATTCGGCGCCGAGATCGTGTTGACCTCGAAGGACGGCGGCATGGAGTTCGCGCGCGACCTCGCGGAGAAGATGCAGAGCGAAGGCCGCGGGTTGATCCTCGACCAGTTCGCCAACCCCGACAACCCGCGCGCCCACTACGAAACCACCGGCCCCGAAATCTGGCGCGACACACAGGGCACCGTGACGCACTTCGTGTCCAGCATGGGCACCACCGGGACCATCATGGGCGTGTCGCGGTTCCTGAAGGAAAAGAATGCGGCGATCCGCATCGTCGGCGCGCAGCCCGACGAGGGCTCGCAGATACCCGGGATCCGCAAATGGCCCGAGGCCTACCTGCCGAAGATCTTCGACGCGTCGCGCGTCGACCAGACCGAGAACGTGAGCCAGGCCGATGCCGAGGCGATGGCGCGCCGCATGGCGGCCGAGGAAGGCATCTTCTGCGGCATCTCCGCGGCGGGCGCGCTGGTGATCGCGCTGCGCGTCGCCGAGACGGTCGAGAATGCCACCCTCGTCTTCGTGGTTTGCGATCGCGGAGACCGCTATCTATCGACCGGTGTGTTTCCCGCCTGAGACACCGGGTACCGGCAGGGTCGCGTTTGTGCTCACGTCGGTGGTCACTTCGTGCATGTTTCGGGTATCGTAGTCGCCGCACTTCCGGTCCGATCACAGGAAGACCATGGACATCGAAGAGTCGAGGCAGTCGATTCTGGAGCGCTTCATCAGCGAGCATCCGGATCTCTATGAAGTCATCAAGACGCGCCATCGCAGCAAGATCGGCAAGAGCGCGCTGTTGCACAAGGAGTTGCTCGCGTCGTATCAGCCGCTGGTCGACGAGGGCACGATCCGTCATCGCGTCAACAAGTCCAACAGCTTTCGCGTCAACGGCGAATACATCCAGGTCGCGTATCGCATCTCGATACGCGCCACCGACGGCAAGTGGCAGCGCATCGACACCGGGAAGGAGTCGATCAAGCGCGAGTACGAAAATTTCGTGCGTCGCATGCTGATCGCCGAACATCTCGATGCGATTCGTGCGCACGTCGATGCGCTGCGCGCGCCGACCGAGGAAGCGGAGTATTCGGTGCCAGACCTGACGTCGATCTGGGGGCCGCGCTAGCCCTGTTGGCGAGCCTGCCGCAGCGCCTTGATCGTGCTTCCCAACTCGATCACCGAGAACGCATAGAAGTAGCTGCGGTTGTAGCGCGTGATCACGTGGAAGTTCTGGGTGCCTGCGAGATAGCCCACGATCGCGTTGCCGCTCGCATCGCTGCCGCTGGGCAGGTCGATCAGCGCGAAGCGTGCATCGGGTGGCGGCGTATCGGCTGCGGGCGCCGCTGCCGATAGTGCCGCGAATCCCGCGGCGACCAGGTCGGCATAGGCATAGCTCGGCACGCTGCCTGCGTTCACCATGGCCTCGATGCTCGCGGCCTGCAGGGGATCGACAACCTGCGCGCGCAGCAGCGGCACGTGGGTCGTCAGATCGCGGACCCAGCCGTGCTGCGCGAGAAAGTTCGCGACGCTGCCGATGATGTCGGCAGCACTACCCAAGAGATCGATGCGGCCGTCGCCGTCGTAGTCGACGGCATAGCGCAGGACGCTGCCCGGCATGAATTGCGGCATGCCGATCGCACCGGCATAGGAGCCATGCAAGCCGGCCGCGGCGCCGACTCCAGCGTTCGCGTCGCTGGCGTCATTGCGGCTCAGGACCAGAGCGTCGGTCAATTGCTCGCGAAAGAAAGCCGAGCGATCGCGCGCCTTGTTCGGATAGTCGAATGCCAGGGTCGTCAAGGCGTCGATCACGCGAAAGCTGCCGGTGTTGCGACCATAGACGGTCTCGACTCCGAGAATGCCGACCACGATCTCGGGCGGCACGCCGTAGTCGCGTTGGGCACGTTCGAGCAGCGCCGCGTTGTCGTCCCAGAACCTGAAGCCCGAGCCCAGACGCACCGGCTCGACGAAGCGGGCGCGATAGATGTTCCAGTCGCGCCTGACGTTGACGGTCGCGGGCATCATCAGGCGCGCCGCGGTGGCGCTGTAGCGCACGTCCGCGAACAGGCGCATCAATGCGTCGCGCGCGAAGCCTTCGCGCGCAACCAGCCCGTCGATGTAATCGAGCACATCGGCCCGCTGCGAATAGTCGATCGGTTGGACCGAGGGCTTCGATGCGGCGGGTTTCCGCGGGGGACGCTTGGCCGCGAGAGCCGCGCCGGGACTGGCGATCCCGGCGAGGCCGAGAGCCAGTGGACGCGCCAGCGAAAGCGCGGGTCGAAGCGCCAGGACGAGCGCGGCCGAACCACAGAAGCGACGTCGGGCCAGGGTCATGTCAGGCGCGCAGCGCGGCGACGCTTGCGGCGACGCGGGCGCGCAGCGCGGCGCCGCCGACGGCGGGATCATGTCGCGCATAGCGCAGTTGTTCATAGAGCGCGATGGTCGCGTCGGCTCGTGCTCGCAAGGCCTCGGGCAACTGATCGCGAATCCGCGCGAGATAGGCGCGCGGCCCTTCGGATGCGCGACGCTCGCTCGCATTCGCGGCCGAAACCACTACCTGCGTTGCTGCATGTCCCAGCGCGTGATCGTTCGCGCGGTCATTCGCGCGGTCATTTGATATCGCGCCGCGCCGCGCCGCGCGCGCCAGGGTCGCGCACGCCTTGTCGTACAGCATCACCATCGGGTCGGGCCTGACGCGACGAAACAGGGTGAGCGCGCCGATGCCCGCGAGCAGCGTACCAAACGCGACGATCAATGCGATCGTCAGCACCTGCCAGTCGATCTTCTCGATGCCCAGCCCCGCCAGCAGGTTGCTCTGACGATCGGCGTTGTACGCCAGCACCCATTGATTCCACGCATTGCCGACCGCATCCCAGTTGAAGCGCGTCTTCTGCAGGAGCTTGACCAGCCACGAGCCCGGCGCCCCGAAGCCCGCAAAGCCCTGTGCATCCGCGAGCGCTTCGGCCGAGCCGCGCTCGATGCGATCGGGCGCCACCGCGGCCGTCGGATCGACGCGCATCCAGCCCTGGCCGGGCAGCCATACCTCGGCCCAAGCATGCGCGTCGCGCTGCCTGACTTCGAGATAGGCATCGACCGGATTGATCTCGCCGCCCTGGTAGCCGGTCACCACGCGTGCCGGAATGTCGAGCGCGCGCATCAGCACCACGAAGGCGCTCGCATAGTGTTCGCAGTAACCGCGCTTGCTGTCGAAGAGGAACTCGTCGACCGAGTCGCGACCGAGCTGGGGAGGCTCGAGCGTGTAGACGTAGCCCTGAGTGCGGATCATCGCGATGACGCGATCGACCAGCCTGCGATTGTGCCTCGCGTCGTCGTTCGCTCGGGCTATCGTTCCTCCCCGCCCCGTCTCGATGCGACTCTCTTCGGCCTGCATCTGCGCGGCGAGCGCATGCGTGCGCGGATTGAATCCTGGCGGCAGCTCCAGCCAGTCCTGCATGCGCGCACGGCTCTCGTCGCCACCCACGCGATAGCGTGTGTACGACCTCGCCGTGTACAGCACGCGATCGTGGATCAGGCCGTCGGTGACGGCCTGCAGATCGGGACGCACGCGCGCGGCGAAGGCGCTCGACGTCGGCCGCTCGGCCAGCACGTCGAGCGCGAACAGCCACGGCCGATTGCTCGGTTCCAGCGTCACGCTGTAGTCGACCGCCGATGCCGGATCGATCACGATGTTGCGGGAGGCGTTGGTCGACGCGGGCGCGCGACGCGGCATCGACAGCGGCAACGGCAACGGCAGCGGCGTCCAGGTTCGCCCATCGAACGCGCCCAGCACCGGGCCGCGCCAGTAGCGTTCTGTAGGCGCGGGAGTGCGGCCCGTGAAGCGCGCGCGAAACGCGATCTCGCGCGATTCCGACAGGCGGCCGAAACTGCCCGGCGACATGGTCTCGGACAGCCCGGTCTTTGCCGCGTACGCATCGCTCGGCATTCCCCACAGCGGCCCTTCGATGCGCGGGAAGAACACGAACAACGCGGCCATCAGCGGCAGCGCGTAGAGCACCAGCCGCGCGGCGATGCCTGCCTTGACGCGCCAGCGCGGCTCGCGCGAGGCGAACTGCACCGATACCAGCGCGGTGACCAGCATCCACAGGCCAACCATCAACACGGCCGCCATCGCCATCGATTGCGATTCGAACAGCGCGGTCAGCATCACGAACAGGCACAGGAAGATCACCACGAAGATGTCGCGGCGCGCGCGCATTTCGAGCAGCTTCAATCCGAGCAGAATCACCACGAACGCCACGCCGGCGTCCTTGCCGAAGATGGTTCGATACTG
>JBBQCA010000021.1:0-25909 GCA_038318315.1 Burkholderiales bacterium
TGGTCGCCGACGCGCCCACCGATGCGAAAAATTTCGTCGATCCGGCGACCCTGATCTTCGCCTACACGCCGGTCGAGGATCCCGCGGTCTATGCGAAGGTGTGGGACGGCTTCATCAAGCACATGGAGACGGTCACCGGCAAGAAGGTGCAGTTCTTCCCGGTGCAGTCCAATGCCGCGCAGATCGAAGCGATGCGCGCGGGCCGCCTGCATGTGGCGGGCTTCAACACCGGGGCCACGCCGCTGGCAGTGAACTGCGCGGGCTTCGTGCCGTTCGCGATCATGGCCGGCAACGAAGGCCAGTTCGGCTATGAGATGGAGATCATCACGTACCCGGGCAGCGGCATCACCAAGATCGCGGACCTGAAGGGCCGCAAGCTCGCGTTCACGGCCGAGACATCGAACTCGGGCTTCAAGGCGCCCTCCGCCCTGCTGCGCAGCGAATACAAGCTCGAGGCCGGCAAGGACTACAACGCGGTGTTCTCTGGCAAGCACGACAACTCCATCCTCGGCGTCGCGAACAAGGACTACGACGCGGCCGCGATCGCCAACGAAGTGATGCACCGGATGGTCGATCGCGGCGTGGTGAAGAAGGAGCAGATCGTCACGATCTACAAGTCGCAGACCTTTCCGACCACCGGCTACGGCTATGCCTACAACCTCAAGCCCGAGCTCGCCAAGAAAGTGCAGGAAGCCTTCTTCACGTTTCCCTGGGCAGGCTCGGAACTGGCCAAGGAATTCGGCAAGCAGGGCGTGACGAAATTCGCGGCTATCACTTATCAGAAGGATTGGGACGTGGTACGCAAGGTCGACACCGCGATGAACGTGTCCTACGAATGCAAGTGAGATTCTCGACCGCCCGACACAAGTAACCCGCCGGTCACTCATGCTGCGTCTCGTCGGCCTGACCAAACGCTATGGGACCGACGCGCTCGCGCTCGACGCCGTCAGCCTCGATGTACCGCCCGGCCAGGTGGTGGCGCTGATCGGGCCGTCGGGTGCGGGCAAGTCCACGCTGATCCGCTGCATCAATCGCCTGGTGGAACCGTCGTCCGGGCAGGTGCTGCTCGACGACGTCGAGTTGACCGCGCTCGGACGACGCGAGTTGCGACTGGCGCGCCGTCGCATCGGCATGATCTTCCAGGAGTTCGCGCTGGTCGAGCGGCTCACGGTGATGGAGAACGTGCTGTCGGGGCGGCTCGGGTACGTGGGGTTCTGGAAGAGCTTCCTGCGGCGCTTTCCGGCGACCGATATCGAACGCGCCTTCGAGTTGCTAGAGCGCGTGGGGCTGGCCGGCTTCGTGGACAAGCGTGCCGACGCACTCTCCGGCGGGCAGCGGCAACGCGTGGGCATCGCGCGCGCATTGATGCAGGCGCCCGAGCTGCTGCTGGTCGATGAACCGACCGCGAGCCTCGACCCCAAGACCTCGCGCCAGATCATGCGGCTGTTGTCAGAGCTGTGCGCCGAGCGCGGGCTCGCGGCCGTCATCAACATCCACGACGTGCGGCTCGCGCAGCGTTTCGTGCAGCGCGTGATCGGACTCAAGGCCGGTCGCGTGGTGTACGACGGGGCGCCCGACGGCCTGACATCGGATGTGCTGACGGCTATCTACGGCGAAGAGGATTGGAATGAGGAGACGACCGAGGGGGACGTGGAAGCGGAGATGGATGCGGGCATCGAAGCGCGCCGGCAGGTGATGATCGATCGCGATCGCTTGCAGAGCGTGTAGGGTATTTATTCCTTTGGTACTTATTTATAGTACCATTCTGAAATGAAGCGGAAGCACCAACGAACGCTCGCCATCGGCCGCACCCAACCCCTGCCACCGACAAGGGCCCCGTTGCAAGCATCCGCAAATGGTTCGAAACAGCATGGAGTTGTGCCATGAACTTGATGAGTCTTCACGGGTACCAGGCAAAGATCGAGTACGACGCGGATCTCGACATGTTTCGGGGCGAGATTCTCGGACTCAACGGCGGTGCGGACTTCTACGGCAAGAATCCGAAGGAGCTTAGAGCCGAGTTCAGGAAGTCCCTGCAAGTCTTCCTCGATGTTTGCAAAGAGAAGAACATCGAACCGCGACGCAATTACTCGGGCAAGTTCAATCTGCGCATTCCGGTCGAGTTGCACGAGAAGCTGGCAATCGTTGCCGAGGCGGAAGGCAAGAGCCTGAATACGCTTGCGCAAGAAGCTTTGGTTCAGCGCTTGGCGGCCTGACGCTATCGGGTGCGATTCGCCATGGCCGCACGCACCTGGACTCGCCCCCGCCTGATACCCAACGCGACGCTGCGCGCTGCGATCCTCGGCGGCGTGTTGGTCTATCTGATCCTCGCGATCGGCTCGCTCGAGATCAACTGGTCCCGCATCGCGCAGGGCTTCGAGAAAGGCTGGCGTCTTCTTCTCGCGTTCATGCACCCGAACTTCGGCGCGCGTTGGGGCGAGATCGTGGTGGGGATGCGCGAGAGCCTGACGATGACGGTCTGCGCGACGGTGGCCGGGGTCGCGCTGTCGATCCCGATCGGCATCGGCGCCGCGCGCAACCTGGTGCATCCGGCGATCTATTACGTCTGCCGCGGCATCGTCGCGGTGTCGCGCAGCCTGCAGGAAATCATCGTCGCGATCCTGTTCGTCGCGATGGTGGGCTTCGGTCCGTTCGCCGGATTTCTGACGATCACGTTCGCGACCATCGGCTTTCTCGCCAAGCTGCTCGCCGAAGACATCGAGGACATCGATGGCGCGCAGGTCGAGGCGATCGCTGCGGCCGGCGGCTCGTGGTTGCAGCGGCTCGAATATGCGGTGCGGCCGCAGGTGATGCCGCGCCTGATCGGCCTGTGCCTGTACCGGCTCGACATCAATTTTCGCGAGTCGGCGGTGGTCGGCATCGTGGGCGCGGGCGGCATCGGCGCGACGCTCAACACCGCGATCGATCGCTACGAGTTCGATGTGGCCGCGGCAATCCTCGCCATCATCATCGTGATCGTGATGCTCGCGGAATATTCGTCGGGCTATCTGCGCAAGTGGGCGCAATGATGGCCGCCCCCGCAATCGAAGCGCCGAGCTGGACCCGACGTACTCCGCGCGCGCGCCTCTTCGCGTGGTTAGGCTGGCTGGCGCTGGTTGCCCTCACGGTGTTCTGCTGGCAGGCCATGACACGCGACACGATCTGGTCGTTCGTGCTGGACGCGCCGCATCAGGCGGCCGATATCGGCGGGCGCATGGTGCCGCCGCGCTGGTCTTATCTGAGCGTGCTCTGGCGACCGCTGTGGGACACGCTGAACATGGCGACGCTGGGCACCGCGCTCGGCGTTGTGCTCGCGGTGCCGATCGCGTTCCTGGCCGCGCGCAACACCACGCCGAGCACGTTGCTGCTGCGACCGGTCGCGCTGTTCCTGATCGTCGCATCGCGTTCGATCAACTCGCTGATCTGGGCGCTGCTGCTGGTGTCCATCCTCGGGCCTGGCCTCTTGCCGGGCATCATCGCGATCGCGCTGCGGTCGATCGGCTTCGTGGCCAAGCTGCTTTACGAAGCGATCGAGGAGATCGACCGTGCGCCGGTCGAAGCGATCGTCTCGACCGGTGCGCCGCGCGCGAGCGTCATCGCATACGGCATCGTGCCGCAGATCCTGCCGGCCTTCGCGGGCATCAGCGTGTTTCGCTGGGACATCAACATCCGGGAATCGACCGTGCTCGGCCTGGTCGGCGCGGGCGGCATCGGACTGCAACTGGAAGCGTCGTTGAACACGCTGGCGTGGCCGCAGGTGAGCGTGATCCTGCTGGCGATCCTCTCGACGGTCGTGATCGGCGAGTGGGTCTCTGCGAAGATTCGCCACGCGATCATCTGAGTCGCACCAAAAAGATCATTGGAATCGAGTGAACAGACTCACCGGAAAATCACCCATCGTGAACATAGCCCTCGCCATTCTGGCTGTCCTCAGCATCGTGTTCCTGGTTGCCAACGTGATGACCGGCGAGAAGAAGGTCGAGCACAAGCTCGAGCGGCTCTACTCGGTCGAAGATCCGGAGTTCCTGCGCGTGATGGGTGTGCTGTTGGGTCCGCCGGTGATCACCGGCAACCGCTATCGCGTGCTCGTCAATGGCGATCAGATCTTTCCGGCGATGCTGGACGCGATCAGGAAGGCAGAGCGCACGATCGATTTCGAGACCTATATCTACTGGTCCGGCGCGATCGGCAGAGCCTTCGCCGACGTCCTGACCGAACGCGCCAAGGCGGGAGTCAAGGTGCATGTGCTGCTCGATTGGGTGGGTACCGAGAAGATGGATGAGGCGCTGATCGACGAGCTGAAGTCAGTCGGCGTCGAGGTCCAGAAATATCACAAGCCGCATTGGACCGGCCTGGGCAAACTGAACAACCGTACACACCGCAAGTTGCTGGTCGTCGATGGGCAGGTGGGATTCACCGGCGGCGTGGGCATCGCGGAACTGTGGACCGGCAATGCGCAGGACCCGGATCACTGGCGCGATACGCACTTCAAGGTGGAGGGTCCCGTGGTGGGACAGATGCAGTCGGTCTTCATGGACAACTGGACCAAGGTGGCCGGCACCGTGCTGCACGGCACGGAATATTTCCCGCCCTTGTCGCCGGTCGCCGACGGTATGGCGCAGGTGTTCAGCAGTTCGCCCTCCGGGGGCAGTGCGAGCATGGAGTTGATGTACCTCCTGTCGATCACGGCGGCCAAGCGCAGCATCCGGCTTTCGAGCGCGTATTTCGTGCCCAACCCGATGGCGCTCGATGCGTTCGTCGCGGCTATCAAGCGCGGCGTGAAGGTGCAGATCATCACGCCCGGCAAGTACATCGACTCGGAAGCGGTGCGCCAGGCGTCGCGTGCCAAGTGGGGCGCGCTGCTGGAAGCGGGCGCCGAGATGTACGAGTACCAGCCGACGATGTATCACGTGAAAGTGATGATCGTCGACGAGTTCATGGTCTCGACCGGCTCGACCAACTTCGACGAGCGCTCGTTTCGCCTCAACGACGAGGCCAACCTCAACATCTACGACGCGGCGTTCGCGAACGAACAGGTGGCGGTGTTCGAGGCGGACCTCGCGAAGTCGAAGCGCATCACGCTCGAGACGTGGAAGGCGCGGCCGTTGCGCGAAAAGATCGCGGAGAAGCTCGCGTCGCTGCTGGATTCGCAGCTCTAGAAAGTCGATTGCGGCGTTATCGCCGCGGAGTCGATCTGTTGCGCATGCTTGCGCAATCGGCCTTAGCTACTTCTTCAATCTCTTTTCACCTCCATCGCGGTCACCGGCCGCGTCAACGCGATTCTTGAAAGGGAGAAGAAAAAATGTCCAGGCGCATTGGCGGTATCGGCGCAGTCTGTGCGGCAACGCTTCTGATGGCAGGCTGCGTATCGCAGATCCATATCCTTCAACCGGTTGCCGGAAACAACGTCGATCCGGTGACAACGGTTCGTGCGCAATTCGGCACGGACTTCAAGCCCACCGAAGCCTGGGGCGTGTATCTGGGCGGCGTAGCGATTTCCGGATTCTCGCCGGCCCCGGCGCCGGGCGTGACCAGCACGGCACCGCTGCCGCTCGACCTGAATTTTTCTTCGTTCGTCATCACCACCAACGCCACGTGTGGAACGTTCTGCTCGTATCCCAGCGAGACCGTGAACTTCACGATCCCGCACCTCGAGTACAACGACAACTTCACCAGCAAGCCCAAAGACTTCCCACGATTCATGCCCACGAACGTATTCGTCGCCGTGCAATTTCCCCCCAACGTTCCCATCGTGGTAACGATCACTGAGGACCCCCAGGGCAACCCCAACAAACTGAGGCTTGGGCGCTCGGGCGGACCGCTGCAGGGAGTCGGTGTTCCTCTCACCGTCACCATCCCCGGAGGCATCAGCAGCAAAGTGGATTTCGTCATCGACTGCGAAAGCGGAACGTCGACCTACGTGATCCGTTTCGCTGCGGCGGGCGTGGGCTTTGGGGCGGGCTCGGGCAAGTGCACGTGACGAGCGCCAATCAACGGTAGCGTTCGTAGCGCTGTTGACGAGCGTCGTGCATGACGCCCCTCGAGCGACAGCTGATCGGAGCTTCGCGTCGCAGCCTCATGCACGAGGTGGCGCCGAACGTGCCCGTATCGAAGTCGAAGTCGCCACGCAACACGGTGCGGGCCGAGCTGATCCGCGAGATCCTTCTCGGCCTCAATGACAAGCACGGTGTTCCTCGCGGCGTCTGGCTGCGAGGCGCCTTCATCGAGGGCGTGCTCGATCTGCGCGATTGCGTCGGGGTGGGGGGCGTGCCGCTGCCGCCGCTGGTGTTGCAGCAGTGCGTGATTCTCGGCGACAGCAGCGCCGCTCCCGATCAGCCGGTCATCGATGGCCGGCACGTTCGGCTGAGCCGTCTTTCGTTGAGTGGAAGCCAGATCGGGCGGATCGATCTCGCCGATGCCACCCTGGGCGGCGACCTCAACATCAAGAACGTCTCGCCGATCGACGACAGCCGACCCTGCCAGGTATCGGCGCGCCAATGCAGGATCGAAGGGTCGGTCGTTGCGAGTGGCGCCAAGCTGCGTATTCCGCATGCGCAGCGCATCCCCGTCGTCAACCTCGACGACTACGCTCTTCACCTAGGCGGCGCACACATCGCCGGATCGCTCGAGCTGTTTCCCGACTTCTCGGCAGACGGAGGGGTCAGCATTCGCGGCGCCCACGTGTGCGGCAACATCTGGGCCGAAGGGGCCGTCTTCAGCTCGACGGCCAATATCGCTTTTTTCGCCCAATCCCTGCGCTGCGACGGCGTCGTGGCACTGCGTGCATTCAGAGGTGACGATCAGCGACCCGCACGGCCCTGTCTCGCACAGGGCGATGTCGATTTTTCGTTTTCGTTCACGGGGTCACTGGACTTTGGTGGAATACGAATCGAGTCTCCCGTTGCCCCGAATCCGCAGGGCGCGCCAGCGCCAACCAAAGGAAATCTGAATCTTTCTCTGGCGCGTGTCCAGGGCGCGGTGTATCTGGGCGACATCATGGGCCGTGCCAATAACGAGAGCGTATTGATCGGCACGCGAATGGGGGGCGGCATTTTCGCAATGGGCGCCTGTATTGCAGACAATCTGCAAATGGAGTTCGACAAGACTTCGGCTGGGCATACCCCGCAATTGCATGCCGCGAATATTCGCGTCGAAGGCAATCTCCTGATTTCCGATGCGAGTGGAACCATCGATATCGAACTCGCGCATATCGGTGGCGCACTCAAGGTCGAAGCGCGCGATCTCGAAGTCCTGAATGCAAAGGATGCGGAGGTGCGAGGTTCGGTCACGCTCAGTGGCCGGATCAGGCAATGGGAAAAGAACGATGCACTGTGCTTCGATGGCGGCAACTACCGCGGCGAGTTCAACGTCGAGGAACTCAGCTTCCGGCAGATCGGCGGTCAAGCCGACACTTCACTGAGTCTGGAAGACGCGAGAATCGAACGCGATCTCAAAATCAAGAAACTGGAAGTCGAGCGATTTCTGCCATGGGCCGACGGGCCGCCCACGGACCCGATACCCGCACGCGCTTGCACGCCCTCGTTCTACCCCGGATGGCTTTTCGTCGAAGCCTTGTCCCCACTCGGAAGTGGCGAACAGGGCATCGTGACTTTTCTCTGGCGCGATCTGGAAGAGGCGGTGTTGCTCACCGGAGAGGCCGCAAAGATTTTCGAGGTGAACGAGCGCGCGTTGAGTCTGACCGACGAATCGGTACTCGACTATTTGCGATTCTTCTCCGCCAACGTGCGCGGTGACGACGGCGCTTTCCTGATCGTCGAATCTCCCGGCGCGCTCGAGTGGGGTAGCGAATACGACGAGCTGAGCGAAAAGATCAAGCCCGCGGTCAGCCACCGCGCGTCGTCGGGCTGGCTATGCAAGGCGATCGTTTATTACGGCGGCCATTTGTTCGAAGCAGATTTTCGAGTCGATCGGCACGGCGCAGTTGCAATGACTGAGGACGCGCTGCTCGGGAAGGTCAAACACCGCCAGGAATTCCAGTTCGCTCCTTCGGTGCGGATCGTTTCGAAAGCCGGGACCGAGGCCGCCACCGCTGCCGCCGCATGCTCATTCTGGATCGGCTTGTTGATGCCATCGGCTCCCGTCAACGAGCTTTCGCTCGTCCATCCCGACAAGGAGTTGGCCGGCGCATTGGCGGGCCGATCCGAAACCGCGTCGAAACGCGCGCGCACCTTCGTTTCGTTACGCGGCCTTCGCGTGGCCGCCATCAATCACGATCTCGAAAGCTCATGGGGCGATGGCGTGATGCTCAGGCTCGAAGGATTTCAATATGATCGTGTGGAACATCCCGATGTCCCCAAGGTCCTGCAGGACTTCAAGGAAAGTATTCCGCTGGTCGAAAAGATTCGTAATTGGAATCTGAAAATCGACGCCTGGTTCGCGGCCCTGCCGTCCTCGATCTCGCAACTGTGGCGGCAGTATCTGCGCGCGAGATATTTTGGCCGGCGACTGAGCAAAGAAGCGCGCCGACACGTCGATTGGCTTGCGCGCCAGTATCAGCACGAAATTCCGCAAACCGTCAGAGAGTTCGAACCCCAACCCTACGATCAGCTCGCACGCGTATTGCGCAATCACGGTCACCTGAATGTCGCCAAGGAGATCACGTTCGTGAAGCTCACCTTCGAGCGACGCCTGACCCACACGCCCTGGAGTCAGTTTCCGCTCTGGATCATGGAAAGATGTTTCTCGCACGGCCTGTTCGCCTGGCGCGGCATCGTGGTCTTCGTGGCTCTCTGGATGCTGGGGACAGTCACGTTCGACTATCTCAATTACGGCCAGGTTCGCATTCCCTGGGGATCAAATCAGGAGGAGCCGGTACCCATTGGGGAACCGGTGCTGGTTGTGGATGCACTCTCGGTCAGCACGATGTTGTCCAAGGGTGTCCCGAAGATGGCGCTTCCTTCCACGGGACCGCAAGCAGCGCCTGAAGCGCGCTGCGGCCATGAAATCGAACCGCTCTGGTACGCGCTCGACGTGCTCGTGCCTTTGATCGATCTGCGCCAGGAAGAACGATGCACGATTTCTTCGCGCGAAGACGCGTGGCCGTGGCGCTGGTTCAAGGCCATCTATGCGGTGATCGGCGCGATCGCAACGTCGCTGGTCTTGTTGACCGTATCGGGCGTGCTGCGTGGACGCGCGGAGTAGCCGGGTCCGCTACGCGATGACCGCCGCAACCATCACGCTTCGCCTCGCGCGAGCTTCCGACGCGCGAGCGATTTCCATGATGTCGCGCGACCTGATCGAGGCGGGCCTGGGTTGGAGCTATCGCCCCGAGCGCATCGCCCGTCTGATCCGGGATCGCGACACGAACGTGTTGATCGCGGCCCGCCATGGCAGGCCGGTGGGATTTGCGGTCATGGGCTTTGGCGACGAACGCGCCCATCTCGCGCTGCTCGCGGTGCATCCGTCGCATCAACGGCAAGGCGTTGCCCGCCGCATGCTCGAATGGCTGGCCGAGTGCGCCGCGTCCGCGGGCATTGCTTCGCTTCACCTCGAATTGCGCGCGGGCAATGCTGCGGCTCTCGCGTTCTATCGAGACATGGGCTTCACCGAGCGGTACGTCGTGCCCGGTTACTACCATGGACGCGAATCGGCCCTGCGCATGCAGCGCGTGCTGCGCGTCGACGAACCGATGTCCTTCAGGTGGCAGCCGCCGAATCCCGGAACGCGTTGAGCCGCTGGCCGACGCTCGCGCGCCACGCGCAGTTTGGTCGATACTTCGCCATCAACAGGCAGCGGACCGTCGACAGAGTCGGCGCCCACATGGAGAAGACATGGATGCGCCCATCGAAGTGCAGCGCCCTCGCGAATCGAGCTCACCGGAACTGATCGTCGAGCTCGCAAGATTGATCCACGCCAAGCTGCCCGCGGAACAGGCCGACGAAGCGGCCGAGTTCGCCCGGCAATACTACGGGCAGGTCGCGCCGGAGGATCTGGCAGAGCGGCCGCTCGCCGACCTCTACGGCGCCGCGCTCTCGCACTGGCACTTCGCGCGCAGCTTCGTGGGCGGCGCGCCCAAGCTGCGCGTGTACAACCCGCGGCTCGAGGAGAACGGTTGGCAATCGACCCACACAGTGATCGAGATCGTCAACGACGACATGCCCTTCCTGGTCGATTCGATCACGATGGAGGTCAATCGTCAGGGTCTGACGCTGCACCTGATCATTCATCCGCTGCTGAAGATCCGGCGCGATGCCCAGCATCACATCGCAGGACTCGCGCGCGATCGCAACGAACCGGAAGGTCGCTTCGAATCGTTTATCCACGTCGAGGTCGATCGCGTCACCGACCCGGTCCGCATGAAGGCGCTGCACGACGGTTTGATACACATCCTCGAAGATGTGCGCGCCACCGTCGAGGACTGGAAGCCGATGCGCCAGCGTGTCCTCGACATCGTGGCCGACCTGGAACGCAATCCGCCCCCCGCGTTGATCGACGATCTCGCCGAGGGCCGCGCCTTCCTGCAGTGGCTGGCCGACGAGAACTTCACCTTGCTCGGCTGCCGCGACTACGACCTGGTGCAGGAAAACGGCGAGGACGGGTTGCGCGTCGTGCCCGGCTCCGGCCTCGGCATCCTGCGCGACACCGGCGAGGCCGCTGTCTCGGCCACTTTCGCCGCGCTGCCGTCCGAAGTCCGCGCGCATGCCCGCGAGCCGCGCCTCTTGATACTGACCAAATCGAACGCGCGCTCGAGCGTGCATCGCCCCGGCTACATGGACTACCTCGGTATCAAGCGCTTCGACGCCGCCGGCCGCGTGATCGGTGAGCGGCGCCTGCTCGGCCTCTACACTTCGACCGCGTACAACGCCAGTCCGACGGAAATTCCTCTGCTCAGGCAGAAGGTCGCGGCGGTCACGCAGCGAGCCGGGTTCATCGCCAAGAGCCACGCCGGGAAGGCGCTCGTCTCGGTGCTCGAACAATATCCGCGCGACGAGCTGTTCCAGATCACCGACGACGAGCTCTACGCCACGGCGATGGGCATCGTGCGTCTGGGCGAGCGCCAGCGCACGCGCCTGTTCCTGCGACGCGACAGCTTCGGGCGCTCGTGGTCGTGCCTGATCTACGTGCCGCGCGAGAACTACAACACCGACCTGCGTGCGCGCATGCAGTCGCTATTGATCGACGTGTTTCAAGGCATGTCGTCGGAGTTCTCGGTGCAGTTCTCCGACTCGCCGCTCGCGCGCGTGTTGATCGTGGTGCACACGCAAGCCGCGGTGACGTCCCTGCTGAAGCCGCAGATCGACGTGCGCGAGATCGAGCAGCGGCTGGTGCGCATCTCGCGGCGCTGGGAAGACGAGTTGAAGCAAGCGCTGCTCGACGCCGTTGGCGAGGAGCGCGGCAACGTGCTCTACGAGCGCTACGCGGCTGGCTTCGCCGCCGGTTACCGCGACGAACATTCACCGCGCGTGGCGGTGCGCGACATCGAGTTGATGGAAACGCTGGCCGATCCCGATTCGCTGCCGATGAGCCTGTACGTGCCGCTCGAGGCGCCGCCAGGGCGGCTGCGCTTCAAGCTGATACGCGCGGGGCAGCTCGCGCCGCTGTCGCAAAGCCTGCCGATGCTCGAGCACATGGGCGTGCAGGTGCTGGAAGAGCGACCGTACGAAGTGCGACGCTCCGACGGCACCGAGATCTGGGTCGATGACTTCGGCATGAGCGTGCCGGGCACGGACGAGATCGACATCGAACGCTTGCGCGGACCGTTCCAGGAAACCATCCTGCGCACCTGGCTGGGCGACAACGAGAACGACGACTTCAATCGCCTGGTCCTGCTGGCCGGGCTCGGCTGGCGCGACGTGACGATCCTGCGCGCCTACGCGCGCTACATGAAACAGGCCGCGTCCACCTTCAGTCAGACATACATCGAACAGGCTCTTGCCGCGCATCCGACGATCGCCGCCGAGCTGGTGGCGTTGTTCCACACCCGCTTCGATCCGGCAATCCGCGTGGACCGCGACGAGCGGCAATCGCAGATCGTCGCGCGCATCACCACTGCGCTCGACGACGTGGCCAACCTCGACGAGGACCGCATCCTGCGCCAGTATCTGGCGCTGATCCAGGCCACGCTGCGTACCAACTTCTTCCAGCGTGGCGCAGCCGGTGTGCCCAAGCCGGTGCTGTCGTTCAAGTTCGATCCGGCCAAGGTGCCGGGGCTGCCCGAACCCAAGCCGATGTTCGAGATCTTCGTCTATTCACCGCGGGTCGAGGGTGTGCACCTGCGCGGCGGCAAGGTCGCGCGCGGTGGCTTGCGCTGGTCCGATCGCATGGAGGACTATCGCACCGAAGTACTCGGGCTCGCGAAGGCGCAGCAGGTCAAGAACGCCGTCATCGTGCCGGTCGGCTCGAAGGGCGGTTTCGTGCTCAAGCGCGCGCCGGCAGCCGGCGATCGCGAGGCCTTGATGAAGGAAGGCGTCGCCTGCTACCAGGCCTATCTGCGCGGCCTGCTCGACCTGACCGACAACCTCGTCGCGGGTGAGGTCGTGCCGCCAGCGGACGTGCTGCGGCACGACCCCGACGATCCTTACCTCGTGGTGGCCGCGGACAAGGGCACCGCGACCTTCTCCGATATCGCCAACGGAGTAGCGGCCGAATACGGCTTCTGGCTGGGCGACGCGTTCGCTTCGGGCGGCTCGGCCGGCTACGACCACAAGAAGATGGCCATCACGGCGCGCGGCACGTGGGAGTCGGTCAAGCGCCATTTCCGCTCGCTCGGACACGACACGCAAACACAGGATTTCAGCGTGGTCGGAGTCGGCGACATGTCGGGCGACGTGTTCGGCAACGGCATGCTGCTGTCGCGCCATATCCGGCTCGTGGCGGCGTTCGACCATCGGCACATCTTCATCGATCCCAACCCCGACACCGAGGCCAGCTTCGTCGAGCGCGAGCGCCTGTTCAATCTGCCGCGCTCGTCGTGGGCAGACTACGACGCCACGAAAATCTCCACGGGCGGTGGCGTGTTCCCACGCAGCGCCAAGGCCATCACGCTCTCGCCCGAAGCGCGCGCGGCACTCGGCATCGATGCCGAGCGTGTGACCCCCAACGAACTGATGCACGCGATCCTGCTCGCTCCTGTTGACCTGTTTTACAACGGCGGCATCGGCACCTACATCAAGTCCGGGACCGAGACGCACGCTGAAGTGGGCGACCGCGCCACTGACTCCATCCGCGTCAATGGCGCCGAGCTGCGCTGCAAGGTCGTGGCCGAAGGCGGCAACCTCGGCTGCACGCAGCGCGGGCGCATCGAGTACGCGTTGCACGGCGGGCTCATCAATACCGACGCGATCGACAATTCGGCCGGGGTGGACTGCTCCGACCACGAGGTCAACATCAAGATCCTGCTCAACGCAGTGGTGACCGAAGGCGAGTTGACCGCCAGGCAGCGCGACAAGCTGCTGGCCGACATGACCGACGAGGTGGCGCAACTGGTGCTGCGAGACAACTACTTCCAGAACCAGGTGCTGGCCGTGACACGCGCGCGCGAAACCGAGGTCTTCGACGAACAGGCGCGCTACATGCGCCACCTGGGCAGCATCGGGCGGCTGAACCGCCGCATCGAATTCCTGCCCACCGACGATGCCATCGCCGAGCGGCGCCAGACCCGGCGCGGGCTGACGACTCCTGAACTCGCCGTGCTGCTGGCCTACAACAAGATGGAATTGTTCGAGCTCGTGCTTGCCTCCGACGTGCCGGAAGATCCGTACATCGCCACGACGCTCGATCTCTATTTTCCGCAGCCGCTGCGCACACGCTTCGCCGCGCAGATCGCCCGCCATCCGTTGAAGCGCGAGATCATCGCCACGCATGTCGTCAACAGCATGGTCAACCGCGTCGGCCCGACCTTCAGCAACAGCCTGCGCGAGGAGACCGGCTGCGCGCCGTCAGACATCGCGCGCGCCTACATCGGCACGCGCGAGATCTTCGACCTGGTCTCGTTGTGGTTCGCCAACGAGGCACTCGACAACAAGGTCGGCGTCGAAACCCAGAATGCGATCGTGCAGGCGACGGTGCGGCTGGTGGTGCGCGGCACGGTGTGGCTGCTGCATCATCGCGAGGCACTGCGTGATCTCGATGCGACCATCAAGCGCTTCTCACCCGGCGTGGCCGAAGTGGCCGCGGGTCTTTCGCGCTGGCTGGCTCCGCAGGAGAGCGCTGCGCTCGAGGCCGACACCGCGCGCATCGTGTCGCAAGGGGTGCCCGATGCGCTGGCGCAAAGAGTTGCGCAACTCGAAACCCTGTATGCGGCGCTCGATATCGTCGAGGTGGGCACCGAGACCGCATGCGCGGTGGACACGGTTGCCGGCGTGTATTTCGGCGTCGGCGGCCGGCTCGACCTCGGCTGGCTGTCGCAACAGATCGCGATGCTGCCGGCCGACAGCCACTGGCAGAGTCTGGCCCGTGTGGCGATGCGCGACGATCTATCCGTTCTCGCACGCGGGCTGGCGCGCTCGGTGCTGCGCGCGGGCAATGCGGACAAGAACGCGCAACAGGACACGCAACAGGACGCACGACAGAACGCAGAAGCGATGATCGTCGCGTGGGAAGCGCAGCGCGAGTTCCAGCTTCGTCGTTGCCGCGAGCTGCTGGCCGACCTCAAGCCTGCGGGAACGCTCGACATGGCGATGCTGTCGGTGCTGCTGCGGGAGTTGCGGGCGTTGGTCTAGCGCCGTCCCTCGGGTGCGCGCCCGCGCGACAACGCGCGGGGCTCAGCGGTTTTTTTCGATCGCATGTCGATTCGAGGCATTCCCGTTCGTCGTGTCCTTAGGAGCCCATCAAGCGTTCCGCAACCACCCGAGGAATCACCATGCTGCAAAACGCCCCGATGTATTCCTATATCTTGGCGAAGGACGTCGCCCGGGCACGCAAGTTCTATGAGGAAAAGCTGGGCTTCAAGCCCGGGCTGGAGACGGCCGGCGGTGTGGTCTACGAGTTCGGCAAGAGTACGGCGTGCTTCCTGTACCCGACCCCGAACGCCGGCACTTCCCAGGCGAGCCAGGCCTTCTGGCAGGTCGAGGACATCGAGCGCGAGGTCGCGGAACTGAAGGCGCGCGGCGTGAAGTTCGAGAAGTACGACATGCCGGAGATGGACGCGAACCACATCTCCACCGCCGGCGGCGCCAGGGCTGCGTGGTTCAAGGACACGGAAGGAAACATCATGGCGATCATCCAGAGCCTGTGAGAATCAACCCGGTTCATGCCGCGGCCTGAACCTTTCACATCGACTTGAAATGGAAACTTCCGAATCTCACGCACTGGACCACCGCAAACGCTGGATCGCCTTCGCCGTCGTCTGCATCGGGACGCTGATGATCGTGCTCGACACGACCATCGTGAACGTTGCGCTGCCGTCGATCCGCACCGACCTCGGTTTCTCGGAGACCTCGCTGGTGTGGGTCGTCAATGCCTACATGCTGACCTTCGGCGGCTTCCTGTTGCTGGGCGGACGCCTCGGCGATCTGTATGGACATCGGCGACTGTTCGTCTTCGGCATCGCGCTCTTCACGCTGGCATCGCTGGTCTGCGGCCTGTCGAACTCGCAGTCGCTGCTGATCGGGGCACGCGCGGTGCAGGGCCTGGGCGGCGCGATCGTCGATGCGATCGCGCTCTCGCTGATCATGAACCTGTTCACCG
The DNA here is from genome assembly GCA_038318315.1 of Burkholderiales bacterium. GTDB lineage: Bacteria > Pseudomonadota > Gammaproteobacteria > Burkholderiales > Burkholderiaceae_D > CAHJXF01. Next base: position 15,649 of record JBBQCA010000021.1, read on the forward strand.
AAGCCGGCGATCGCGCCAGGGCGATGGGCGTGTACGGCTTCGTGTGCGCCGCGGGCGGAAGCATCGGCGTGCTGGCGGGCGGCCTGCTCACCCATGCGTTGAGCTGGCATTGGATCTTCCTCGTCAACATCCCGATCGGCATCGCGGTGTGCGTGCTGTGCTTCACGGTGTTGCCCGCGGTGCAGGGGCAGGAGAACCGTGGCCGGCTTGACGTGACCGGCGCCGTCACGGTGACCCTGTCGCTGATGCTGGCGGTCTATGCGATCGTCGACGGCAATCGCGCAGGCTGGATGTCGATGCAGACCATCGTCCTGCTCGGCGCAGCGATCGCGCTGCTGGCTCTCTTTCTTTTGATCGAGGTCAAGAGCGCAACGCCGCTGATGCCGCTGCGACTGTTTGCGATACGGCACGTCGCAGCCTCGAACGTGATCGGCGTGTTGTGGGCGGCCGCGATGTTCGCGTGGTTTTTCATTTCCGCGCTCTACATGCAACTGGTGCTGGGCTACGACCCGAAGCAGGTCGGGCTGGCCTTCCTGCCTTCGAACATCATCATGGCGATCTTCTCGGTCGGGATTTCCGCCAGGCTCGTGACGCGCTTCGGATTTCGCGGACCGCTTGCGGTGGGACTGGCGTGCGCGGCGGTGGGGCTCGCGTTGTTCGCGCGCGCACCGGTCGACGGAAACTTCTGGATCGACGTGCTGCCCGGCATGACGCTGCTCGGACTGGGCGCGGGCATGGCGCTCAATCCGCTGCTGCTCGCGGCGATGAGCGATGTCGAACCCTCCGAATCGGGCATCGCGTCTGGCATCGTCAACACGGCATTCATGATGGGCGGCGCGCTCGGGCTCGCGATCCTGGCCAGCATGGCGGCGGCACGCACCGATGCGCTGACCGCGGTGGGTGCCGTCGAAGCAGTCGCCCTCAACGGCGGATATCACATCGCCTTCATCGCCGGCGCGGTGTGCGCGGCGCTTGCGGCTGCGCTCGGGTTCCTGCTGATACGCGGCGGCGAAGCGGGTGCTGAAAAATCGAAAGGCGCGCCTGGAGGCACTGGCACCGAGACATCGCCCGGTTGATCTGAAGGCCGATGCGACGCCGCCTGGACGAAGCACCTGAAGGCGAGCGTTGCGTTGCTTCGCGATTTTCCGAGCGTCGGTGTATCGGGCGACGGTGAACTGAAGGCGGATTCGAGCGATAGCGATCAGTTAAGGGCCGATGACCCGCACGCCGCGGCGCGTTCGAGCAGCAGCGTCTGCTCACGCACATTCTTCGTCATCGCCGCCGCCTGCTCGAAAGCGCGCACCGCCTCTTCCTTCCGCCCGAGCTTGTAGAGCAAATCGCCACGCACGCTCGGCAGGAGGTGATAGTTCTGCATCGCCTTGTCATCGACCAGGGCATCGGCGATCTCGAGTCCCGCGGCAGGACCGAAGGCCATGCCCACCGCCACGGCCCGATTGAGTTCGACGATCGGTGACGGCATCAGTTGTGCGAGCGCATCGTAGAGCGCGGCGATGCGCGGCCAATCGGTCTCGTCGGCCGTTCGCGCGCGCGCATGACACGCGGCGATCGCGGCCTGCAACGCGTAGGGACCGTGCGCACTGCCCAGCGCGTCCGCGCGCGCCAGCGCCGTGAGGCCGCGACCGATCAGCATGTGATCCCAACGCGCGCGATTCTGGTCGAGCAACAGCACCGGCTCGCCTTGCGGACCGAGCCGCGCGCGCGTGCGCGACGCCTGGATCTCCATCAATGCGACGAGCCCGTGCACCTCGGGTTCGCGGGGCGCGAGCGCGGCGAGGATGCGACCCAGGCGCAACGCCTCTTCACACAGCGACGGCCGCATCCAGTCGTTGCCCGACGTGGCCGAGTAGCCCTCGTTGAAGATCAGGTAGATCACTTCGAGCACCGACGACAGGCGCGCTGCGAGGGCATCGTCGCGCGGCACCTCGAAGGGCACATGCGCGGCCGACAGCGTGCGCTTGGCGCGCACGATGCGCTGCGCGATGGTGGGCTCGGGAACAAGAAACGCGCGCGCGATCTCATCGGTGGTGAGGCCGCCCAGCAGACGCAGCGTGAGCGCGGTGCGCGCTTCGGTCGAGAGCACCGGATGGCAGGCGATGAAGATCAGACGCAGGAGGTCGTCGTCGATGTCCTCGTCGAGCGACTCTGCGATCCGCGGGTCGAACGCCTCGCCTTCGATCTCGAGCTCGCGCCCGATCTCTTGATGCTTGCGATCGATCAACTGGCCGCGCCGCAACCAGTCGAGTGCGCGATTCTTCGCGGCGGCCATCAGCCAGGCTCCGGGATTGTCGGGCACGCCCGCGGCGGGCCAGCGCTCGAGCGCGGTGACGAGCGTGTCCTGCGCGAGTTCTTCGGCCACGCCCAGGTCACGGACCATGCGCGTGAGCACCGCCACGATGCGCGCCGACTCGATGCGCCAGACCGCGTCGATCGCGCGATGCGTGCTGGAAGCCGGGACGTGTTCGGCCATCACTGAGCGCGCATCGCGCAAATCACTTCGGCGCTTCGCAGTTGACCATCCACGGAATGCCGAAGCGATCCGAGAACATCGCGAAGCGCTCCGCCCAGAAAGTTTTTTGCAGTTCCATCTGCACGCTGCCGCCTTCGGACAAGGCCTTGTAGATGCGCTCGGCCTCGGCGACGTCGTCGACGCCGATGGAGATGTGAAAACCTTGCGGCGGCTGGAACGGCATCGCGGAAGGCGCGTCCGAACCCATCAGCACCTGATCTCCGAATTGGAGACTGGTGTGCATGATCAGGTCGCGCTCCTCGGGCTTTGACTGATCGTGCATCGGCGACTCGCCGAACGTCATCGACATCATCGGCTTGCCGCGCAGCACCTGTTCGTAAAACTTGAAGGCTTCCTTGCAGTTGCCTTTGAAGATGAGATAGGTATTGAGCTTCATGGTGGTTCTCCGGTTGAAATGTGATTGCCTGATTTGACGCCGCAGCGCCGTCCGATCGCTGCCTACTTCTCGGCCCCGGCCTTCATGTCGGCCAGGCCCTTCTCGAATTCGCCGCCGATCATCTTGTCCATGCTGAAGAAGACGCTCATCAGCTTCGCGACGTAGGGGCGCGGGCCGTCCATGACCCACGTCACGCGCGTTGCATCGCCATCGGGGACGAGCGTGTACGTGGCCGTGTTGTGGCCTTCGAACGGCTTGATGAAATCTTGAGCATTTGAAACTCCTGAAGGGAAAACGAAGACGCTCTGACGAGGACGCGGCGACCAAAGCCGGCCACTGTCCACGAACGGGCGACGACGGTCTAGGACTTCCTTGCGAGTTCAGCGCGCAGGCGCTCTTCCTGATCGCGCAGGTCGGGCGTGAATTCGGCGCCGAAGTCTTCGGCCTCGAGCACGCGACGGATCTCGATCTGCTCTTCGTCTTCGAAGGGAACGCGCTTGATCCATTCGATCGCCTCGGCCAGCGACTTGACCTGAATCATCCAGAAGCCGGCGACCAGTTCCTTGGTTTCAGCAAACGGGCCGTCGATGACGGTTCGCTTGCCTTGCGAGAACTTCACGCGCGCGCCATTCGAGCTCGCCTCCAGGCCTTCGCCTGCGAGCAGCACGCCGGCCTTGACGAGCTCTTCGTTGTACTTGCCCATCGCGGCGAGCAGTTCTGTGTTCGGCATCACGCCTGCTTCGCTGTCCTTGTTGGCTTTAACCAGAATCATGAATCGCATGTTTCGTATCTCCTCGGTCTGATGAAGCGCGTATCGCGTCGAACGACGCGGCAGGTTTTGGCTTCTATTGACACGACGAACGACGCGATCGGAAATCGACAGCTGGCGAAGAAATTTTTCGCGGCGTCGCTCGGACGACCGTCACACGCGTTTGAAATCGATGAACCCGCGCTGCGCATCGACATGCAGCAGCACGACCTTGACCGCGTCGCCCACATCGAGACCCACGTAGCCCTGCGTGACGCGGCCTTCGACGGCGGGACGGCGCACGCGCACCCACGTGCCCTTGTCCGACGCGCCGGTGACGATCGCATCGAAGGTCTCGCCGATGCGCGAGCCCAGCAGCAGCGCCGCGGCCGACTTGCGGACCTGACGCTCCACCTTGTCGGCCATCGTCTCCTGCAGATTGCAGTGCGCGGCGATTCCCGTGAGCTCATCGACCGAGTAGGGCGGCGCGGCCTTGACGAATGCCGCCTTCAGCAGGCGTTGCGTGACGAGGTCGGGAAAGCGCCGGTTGGGCGCGGTCGAGTGGGCGTAGTTGCTCATCGCGAGACCGAAGTGGCCGAAGGACTTTCCGGTTTCATCGGCCCCCGGTTGCGCCACCGCGTACTCACCCGACCCCAGCAATTTCACGACCGACAGAGAGAAATCGGCGTAGTGCTCCGGGTCCGCTGCGCGGCGCTTCTCGAGCAGCGCTTCGAGCGCGATCGCATCGGGCGTGTCGGGCAGGCGTTCCTGCACCGAAGCGGCCAGCGCGACGATGCGGTTCCAGCGCTCGGGCGCATGCAGCACGCGGCGGATAGCCGGATAGCCTGCCGCTTCGAGAAAATTCGCGACAACGCCATTGGACGTGACCATCAGATATTCGATCAACTCCTTCGCGCGATTCCTGGGGTCGGGTCGCAAATCGGTCAGCGTGCCGTTCACGAACACCGGGCGCGCCTCGATCGTCTCGAGGCTGAGCGCGCCGCTCTCTATGCGTTTCTTCTTCAAGGCCTGCGCGACTTCGTCCTGCAGCCGCAATTGATCTTCGAGGCCTGGAACAGCCGCGAGCTTCGCGGGCGCCGGCGCTTCGCCTTCGAGCCACGCGGCGACGCCGTCGTAGGCGAGCTTGGCGCGATTGCGGACGCGGGCGCGATAGATCGCCGACGCACTCGCTTCGCCGTCGCGGGAGACGGTCATCTCGACGACGATCGCAAGCCGGTCATCGGATTCGATCAGCGACGTGAGATCGGTCGAGAGACGTTCGGGCAGCATCGGAAAAATCCGTGCGGCGGTGTAGACCGACGTGGTGTTGGCGCTCGCGTGCGCGTCGATGGCCGTGCCCTTCGCAACCGCGGCATCGACGTCGGCGATGGCGACCAGCACCCGGGCTGCGCCGTTTGCAAGTCGCTCCCCGACGGACAACTGATCGAGGTCGCGCGAGTCGTCGTTGTCGATCGAGCACCACAACGATCCACGAAGATCGCGGATCGCGGGGCTCGCATCCTGCGGCGCCCGCATCGCGGCCGCCTGATCGAGCGCGGCCTGCGAGAAGTCGGGCAACAGGCCGCGGTCCTGCATCGCATGACGCGCGATGTCCTTGAGGTCTTCGGTTTTCATGAGGGCGGGGCTATCGATGGAAGAGATGAGGAGATCGGATGTCGCGCGATTCTGCCGTACTCGCGCTGTCGGAACGTCGAACAGCGGCGCGTGTGCGTTACGCTGATGTCCCGCATCACTCGTGCCGCAGCACCTGGTCGCCATGCCGACGTCTCACCTCTGGTTCCTTCTGGTCCTCGCCTCGAGCATCGCCGCGTGTTCGAAGCATCCCGAAGATGCACCCAAGCCCAGGACCGCCGTCACCGCGGTGGTTGCGCAAGCGACTGCGCAAGCGAAGTCGCAGACCGCGGCGAAGTCGCCAAACGTCACTCGAGCCTGACCCCCGAGCGTGTCAGGGCTTCATGCGATCGCCCCGAACAACGCACCGGCTCCGGCGGTGATCGCCATGGCGAGCGCGCCCCAGAAAGTGACCCGCCATGCGCCGGCTGCAATCCCGGCACCACCCACGCGAGCCGCAATGGCGCCCAGCAAGGCGAGGAAGGCGAGCGAGGTTGCGGCAATCCACACAAGGAGCCCCTGCGCTGGCGCTAGCGCCGTCACCGCCAGCGGCAGCGCGGCGCCGACGGCGAAGCTTGCGGCCGATGCCAATGCCGCCTGAACCGGCCGTGCGCCTAGCGTTTCGGACATGCCGAGTTCGTCGCGTGCATGGGCGCCGAGGGCGTCGTGCGCCATCAGTTGCTCGGCGACTTGCCGCGCCAGGTCTGCCTCGAGTCCGCGGGAGACGTAGAGGGCCGCCAGCTCGCGATGTTCCGCGGCCGGGTCGGCTGCGAGCTCCTTGCGCTCGCGAGCCAGGTCGCCCGCTTCGGTATCGGCCTGCGAATGCACCGAGACATATTCACCGGCGGCCATCGACATCGCCCCGGCCACCAGTCCGGCGATGCCGGTCAACAGGATCGTGGCCTGACTTGCATGGGCCGCTGCGACGCCGATCATCAGGCTTGCCGTCGAGACGATGCCATCGTTGGCGCCCAGCACGGCGGCGCGCAACCAGCCGATGCGGGCAGTGCGGTGACGCTCGATGTGACGCGACAATTTCATCAGCGATTGAACGGTCCCGTCAGCTTCCGTTGTGAGGTGCGATTGAAGACCAGCCGCGCGTAAAACTCGATGCCTACGCGGAGATGATCACCTTGAGCGCGCCGGTTTCCGCGGCCCGGCCGAAGGTATCGTAGGCGTCGAGGATCTGATCGAGCCTGAAGCGGTGCGTGACCAGGCGGGTCGGATCGATCTTCTTCGATTGCACGGTCTTCAGGAGCATCGGCGTCGTGACCGTATCGACCAGTCGGGTCGTGATCGCGATGTTCTTCGACCACAGCCCTTCGAGATGAAGATCGACCTTCTGGCCGTGCACGCCGATGTTGGCGATGACGCCGCCGGCACCGACCAGATCCTGGCAGAGCACGAAGGTCGCAGGCACGCCGACGGCCTCGATCGCGGTATCGACGCCGCGGCCCGCGGTCAGCGCCATCACCGTCTCGACCGCTTTTCCATCGGCACTGTTGATCGTCTGCGTGGCGCCGAACTGCCGCGCGATCTCGAGGCGCCTGTCGTCCAGGTCGATCACGATGATCATGGCGGGTGAGTAGAACTGGGCGGTCAGCAGGGCGGCCAGCCCGATCGGCCCGGCGCCCACGATCGCGACGCTGGAACCCGGCGCGACCTTGCCGTTGAGGACGCCGCACTCGAAACCGGTCGGCAGGATGTCGCTCAGCATCACCAGCGCCTCCTCGTCCACGCCTTCCGGAAGGACGTAAAGGCTGGTGTCCGCGTGCGGCGTGCGAACGTATTCGGCCTGGGTGCCGTCGATCTCGTTGCCGAGGATCCAGCCGCCGGTCGTGCAATGCGAATACATGCCGCGCCGGCAGTAATCGCACTTGCCGCACGACGAGATGCACGAGATCAGAACGCGGTCGCCGGGATGGAAGGCGGTCACGCCGGCGCCGACGGAATCGACGATCCCGACGCCCTCGTGTCCCAGGATGCGACCCGGTGCGCAGGTCGCGACGTCGCCTTTGAGGATATGCAGGTCCGTGCCGCAGATGGTCGTCTTGACCATCTTCACGATCGCGTCGCTGGGTGCCTGGAGCTCTGGGTTGGGGCGATCTTCGATCGCCTTCTTTCCCGGTCCGCGGTAAACGAGTGCCTTCATCACGTCCTCCTGAAAATCGGTTAGCAGATGCGGCACTGTGCAAACGCACCGATGCGCAGGATGACGAACTCGGCGGGCCGTGTCGGTGCGATACCGATCACAACGACGAGGTGGCCGTTGTCGATATCGGCCTGCGACATGGTGGTCGCGTCGCAGTGGACGAACCAGGCCTCGCGCGGCGTGGTTCCCTTCAAGGCGCCCCGCGTCCACTGCTGGTGGAGAAAGTCGTCGACCGCGTCGCGCACCGCCGACCACAATGCTTCGGCGTTCGGTTCGAACACCGCCCACTGTAACCCGCGAGCGATGCTGGCCTCGATGAAGAGCGCGAGTCTGCGTACCGGTACGTACTTCCACTGCGAGTTCTGCGCGTCGGAACCGGCCATGGTGCGCGCGCCCCACACCACGTCGCCCGTGGCGGGAAAGTGTCGCAGGCAGTTGATGCCCGCGCGATTGATGGCATCGTTGTGCGCGTCGTCGATCGCGAGCGCGAGTCCGGCCGAGCCGATCAGTTGTGCGCCCGCTCCGCCGGGCGCCTTCCACACGCCAAGCGCGGCGTCGGTGCGCGCACAGATGCCGGCGACGAAGCCGCAGGGCGGGAAGGGACGGACCATGCCGCCCTGCGTCGCATCGGCAGCGAGCACCCACGGCGCATACATCGCCGCGTGATCGGCGCTGGTACCCTGCAGCGATACATCGGGACCCCGCGCGAGGCTCGCGAGCGTGGCGTTGGGGTCGCAGTCCGCGACGTAGCACGCGCCCCGCGCCGCGCACTCGGCTTGCAAGAACACCTGGGTCGCCGGACTCGATTCGCCGGGTACGCACAGGAGATCGAAGCGGTCGATCGCAGCGATCGGGCCGCCCGCTTCGAAGCGTTTCATCAACGTCGTGCGAAAGTCATCTCGGCCCGCGACCAGCACGGCCCCATCGCTGCCGCCCGCCAACACGATGGCCTGCGAGCTGATGCTCGCTGCGCCGACCGGATCGTCGACTGCGTCGATGCGAAGGCGCGTCGATGCGGCGTTGATCAGCGTCGGTGCATGGCGCGCGTCGCCCGATGCGAGAGACAGGTCGTCGTAGCGCTCGACCACCGGCGAACGCGCATTGCCCTCGCGCACGTCGATGCGAAAGCGCTGCGAGAGGCCGCGACGCTTGACGAGATTGATGCGAAGGCGATTGCCCCATGCGCCGGGCGATGCGGCGAGCAGGCGCATCGCTCCGGTTCCGGCCGTCGCCGCCGTCGCATCGCTCGCGGCGAGTCGAACGACCCACGCATCATTGCCGCCGTTCGCGAAGAAGTGCGCAATCGAGGGACCGAAATCGCTGCGCGCATCGGGCGCTCCGAACTGTTGCGCGTATTCGGCAAGGCTCGCGATACGCACCGGCGCGTCGACGGCACCGCGCGATGCCCAACCGATGAAAATCGCGACCGAGGTCGGTATGCCTTCGATGCTGTGTGACGCGTCGGCAAGCTCTTCGACATAGACCGCTGGGTATTCGAACGTCGGTGGCATCGTTGCTCCCGCTGGTTGGTGCGCTGTCAGACACGACGCAGACAAACCGGAAACACCAGCTCCCGTTCCTTTTCGGCAAGGCTGGTGCATCCGGCCATTGCGAGCACCGCTGCGATGCCTGTCAGGCCGAGCGCGAGCAAGACACGAAAGGACTTCAATGCACGAAACGAAACGGACATGCGCAGCGAGGTTGTGGACGTGGGTCTAGCGGCAACAGATGCTCAGATCGAGCAAGGCTCTCCGCTTTCAAGCGTTTGCGACGAGTCATATGCGTTCGGAGCCGCGCCCACCGCGTCGAAGGACTTTACACAATAGCCGCAGCCGCAAGCGGCGGGCCGGCCAAAGCCTTTGATTCGCGGGGGGTTCCATTTGAGGGCACGGACCTTGCTTGGGGTGCGCCTCCTCGCGCCGAAACGCATCTGCATTCGAGTGGCGCGTCTCCTGAAGGAGGATGACATGAAACCTTATTCGAACATTGCGTGTGCGCGAGCGGTTGCACGATCGCGGTTTCTGACCGTGGTTTTTGCTGTGGCCGGACTTGCGACTGCCAGTGTCCAGGCATCGCCTGTCGTGTACAACAATCTGCAAGTCACCAACGCGATGGCGTCGGCTTCGCGACCCGGGAGCGGCGCGGCTTTCGAGATCGAGAGCGCGGACGACTTCGTGCTGACCCAGGCGACGTCGATCGACCATGCGAGCTTCATCGGGCTGTTCAAGGCCGGTGCGACCGGTTTGCCGGCCGTCTCGCAGATCCGCCTGGAGATCTATCGCGTCTTCCCGTTCGACTCGGACACGACCCGGACTCCTCACGTTCCCACGCGCACCAACTCGCCGTCCGACGTGGCCCTGGATTCTCGTGAGTTCTCGTCCGTCTCATTCACGACGTCGATCCTGTCGTCGACTTTTACGGCATTGAATTCGGTGGCTCCCGGCGGTATTCATCCGTCGCCCGGGCAGAGCACTGGTGGCAACGGCCCTGTCACGGGTCAGGAAGTGCAGTTCGAGGTCGACCTTCTGACACCCTTCGTGCTGGGGGCCGGTCATTATTTCTTCATCCCGCAGGTACTGCTCAGCAATGGAGGCGAGTTCTACTGGTTGTCCGCCTCTCGACCGATCAGTGGTCCGGGCACGACGCCGTTCCCTCCCGGCGCTACCGACCTGCAAAGCTGGACTCGCGATCAGTTCCTGGATCCCGACTGGCTGCGCATTGGAACCGATATCGTCGGCGGCGCGACGCCTCCGCAATTCAACGCCGCGTTCGCGCTCAGAGGTCAGGCGATTCCGGAGCCGGCCA
>JBBQCA010000022.1:0-25784 GCA_038318315.1 Burkholderiales bacterium
CGATCCCGAAGCGCTTCAACAGTTGTGCGGTTTCGAACAGCGGCAGTCCGACGATGCCGCTGTGGCTGCCGGCAATGTGCTCGACGAAGGTCGCCGCGCGTCCCTGGATGGCATATGCGCCGGCCTTGCCCAGCGGCTCGCCGCTGGCGACATAGGCATCGATCTCGTCGGCATCGATCACGCGCATGCGCACGCGCGATTCGGACAACGCCATCTCGATACGCGAGGCATCCGCCACCGCGATGGCGGTCAATACGCGATGCGTGCGACCCGACAGCATCGTCAGCATGCGACGCGCATCGTCGTCGTCCGCGGGCTTGCCGAGGATCGCTCGATCCAACGCGACCGTGGTGTCGCCGACCAGGATGGGCGCCGGCGGAAGCGAACGTCGCCGCAGTCGATCGACCGCGGCATGAGCCTTGAGCAAGGTGACGCGCCGCACGTAGGCGCGCGGCGATTCGAGCGGTCGCGCCGCTTCCAGCGCCTCGATATCCTCGTCGTCGTCGGCCACGAGCAGCTTGTGATGGACACGCAGGAGTTCGAGCAACTCCCGCCGCCGCGGGCTCTGCGAGGCGAGATAGACGAACGGCATCACGATGATCCGGACATGTTCAGGCGCGGTGATAGGGATGCTTCTGCGTGATCGACCATGCGCGATAGAGCTGCTCGGCCAGGACCACGCGCGCCAGTGCATGCGGCAGCGTCAGGCTCGACAGGCGCATGCGCATGTCTGCCTCCGCCTTGAGGCTCGCGTCCAGCCCGTCGGCGCCGCCGATCAGGAAAGCGACGTCGTCGCCATCGGCGCGCCATTGCTCGATCATTCCGGCCAGGTCCATCGATGTGAGATCGCGCCCGCGTTCATCGAGCGCGACGCGGGGGCCATGTTTGGGCAGCGCCGCGCGCAGGCGCTCGGCTTCCGCGGCCATCAATGCCACAGTCGTCTTGCCTTCGATGCGCGACTCGGGCCGGATCTCGCGCAACGCGAGCTTCAGATCTGCGGGCATGCGCGCCGCATAGTCGTCGAATGCGGCGTCGACCCATGCGGGCATGCGCGCACCCACCGCGGCGATGACGAGTTGCATCGCCGCGCGAAGCGACCCGACTACTTGGACGCCGTACGCCGCCGCGTAGCGCCCGGTGCTTTGGCAGCGGGTTTTGCGGGCGATCTCGCAGCGGCCTTCGACGCGGACTTCAGCGCGGATCTCTTGCTTGCCGCCGTCTTCCCCGCGGTCTTCGCAGCCGTCTTGCGCGCAACCGGGGTTCGACCCGTTTTGATGGCAGGCCTCACCGTTTTTGCGGCAGCTCCCACTGTCTTGAGGGCGCTCCCCGTCGTTTTGACGGCGCTCCCCGCCGCTTTCTTCGCGGGCGCAGCGTGTGCGATAACGCGCGGGCCGGTCGTTACCCCCTCGTCGTGCGACTTCATCGACACCGGCTTTACGCCCCACAGCTCTTCGAGGTTGTAGTAGGTGCGGATGGTCGGCTGCATGATGTGGACGATCGCGTCGCCCAGATCGACCAGCACCCATTCGCCGGTCTCCTCGCCTTCGACGCTGACGACCTGGCCGCCCACGCTCTTGACCTTGTCGCGAACCGATGCCGCGAGCGCCCGGGTCTGGCGATTCGACGTGCCGCTGGCGATGATCACCCGGTCGAACAGTTGCGTGAGGCCAGTGCTGTTGAAGACGCGGATGTCCGCACCCTTCACGTCTTCGAGTGCATCGACGATAACGCGCTGCAGTTTGCGGATATCCATTCAACTCCGATACAGATGGTTGGCTCGAATATAGTCGAGAACGGCGGATGGAACCAGACGACTCGATGCGGTGATCGCCGAAACGTCACCCGCGCCGAGCGCGGCACGGATGTCGGTGGCCGAGACGTCGTGTACGAAATCGTCCAGCAGGTAACTGCGGCCCGATGGCTGTGTATGCAAGGCTGCCACGTCGCCGAGTCGGCTCGACCACTCGCGAGCCACCTCGGGGGACATGGTCCGGACATCGAAGGCCGGTCGCGTAGCCGCCGCGAGGTGCGCATAGTCCCAGAGCTTGCGCCAATCCTTCCACGTGTCCAGATGCACGAGCTGGTCGGCGCCGAACAGGAAGACCAGCGAGACCTCAGCGCCGACTTCGCGACGCAACTCCTCGAGTGTTGCGATGGTATAGGTCTTGCCCGCGCGTCGCAGTTCGCGCGCGTCGATCACGTAGCGGCCGTGCGGCGCGCGATGATGCGCGAGCGCAGCGGCGAGCATCGCTTCGCGTTGCGCGCCCGACGCGAGCAGGCCGTGCTTCTGCCACGGCTGCGAGGCCGGCACGAAGCGGATCTCGTCGAGGCGAAGCGCAACGGCGAACGCGTCGGCCATCGCGAGATGCGCCGTGTGTAGGGGATCGAAGCTGCCGCCCAGGAGACCGATGGTGCGCATCAGATCCAGTCGCGCGGCACGAGATAGCGCGCGGCCAAGCCGGCCTCGGCGCTGTCGGGGTCGGGCTTCACGTCGTAGCGCCACGACGCGAGCGGCGGCATCGACATCAGGATCGATTCTGTGCGACCGCCCGACTGCAAGCCGAACAGCGTGCCGCGGTCGAACACCAGGTTGAACTCCACATAGCGGCCGCGTCGCAACGCCTGCCACGCGCGCTCGCGCTCGCCGTAGGGTGCGTGCATGCGGCGCTCGAGGATGGGCAGGTACGCAGGCAGGAATGCATCTCCCACGGCGCGCAGCATCGCAAAGCTCTGCTCGAAACCGAGGGGGTTGAAGTCGTCGAAGAAGATGCCGCCGACGCCGCGCATCTCGTTGCGATGCCTGAGAAAGAAATAGCGATCGCACCATGCCTTGAACTCGGGATAGAGGTGCGACCCGAAAGGTGCGAGCGCATCGCGGCAGTGGCGATGAAAGTGGATCGCGTCTTCGTCGAAGCCGTACGCGGGCGTAAGGTCCATGCCCCCGCCGATCCACCACACGTCTGCGTCATCGACGTCGGGCGAGCGCGCGACGAAGAAGCGCACATTCATGTGGACCGTCGGCGCATGCGGATTGCGTGGATGCAGGACCAGCGACACACCCATCGCATCGAAGCCGCGACCGGCCAGTTCGGGACGCGCATGCGTTGCCGACGGCGGCAGGGTCGAGCCGGTCACGTGCGAGAAGCCGACCCCCGCGCGCTCGAAGACTTTGCCCTCCTCGAGGATGCAGGTGATGCCGTGACCAGCCAGCGGTTCTCCCGCGGTCTTCATCCAATCGTCGCGAAGAAAGCCTCCGCCATCGACTCGCTCGAGCGCGGTGACGATGCGCGCTTGCAAGCCGAGCAGGTAGGCCTTGACGGATGCGGCGTCGATCACGGCCGTGGCTGAAGCGCCGCGCTGGTTGGCGCGCGTGACGTCGCAGTCGTTTCCATGCTCCGCGTCATCGTTGCCGTCAGCGCCGCGAGAGCGCACGCCAGCCGATGTCGCGCCGATACTGCATGCCGTCGAAGCGGATCGCCTCGGCGATTTCATACGCGCGCTTCTGCGCCATGCGAAATCTGTCGCCCAGCGCGGTCACGCCCAGTACGCGTCCGCCGTTGGTCACGAGTTGGTCGTCGCGTCGCGTGGTGCCTGCGTGGAAGACGATCGCGTCTTCGCTCTCGTCCCTGGGCAGTCCGACGATCGCGTCGCCTGTCCTCGGTGCATCCGGATAGCCGTCGGATGCGAGCACGACCGTCAACGCGGTGCGTCGGTCCCACTCGATCTCGACGTCTTCGAGCTTGCCGTTCAACGCCGCTTCGATCACGGACACGAGGTCGGACTTCATGCGCGGCACGATCGCCTGCGCCTCGGGGTCGCCCATGCGCGCGTTGAATTCGACCACCCGCGGCTGCCCGTCGCCATCGATCATCAGGCCCACGTAGAGGAAGCCGACGAAGGGCCGCCCTTCGGCGGCCATGCCGGCCATCGTCGGCCGCACGATCTGCTGGAGCACCTTGCCGTGGATCGTGGGGGACACGACAGGCGCGGGCGAATACGCTCCCATGCCGCCGGTGTTGGGCCCGAGGTCGCCATCGAGCAAGCGCTTGTGGTCCTGCGCGGTGGCGAAGGGCAGGGCGGTACGGCCGTCGCAGATCAGAAAGAAGCTCGCTTCTTCGCCTTCGAGAAAACCTTCGATCACGACCCGCGGGTGGGCAGCCCCCGGGTCCGCCACCGCCGGGTTCGTCAACCCGTCCGCATCGCGCGGAAGCCAGCGATCGATCGCGCGATGCGCTTCGTCGGCGTCGGCCGCAACCACCACGCCCTTGCCCGCGGCGAGGCCGTCGGCCTTGACCACCACCGGCGTCGTCGGTCGCTCGGTGAACTCGGCATCGACATGCGCGTGTGCGGCATCCGCATCCGTGAAGCTGCGATAGGGCGCGGTGGGAATGTTGTGGCGCTGCATGAACGCCTTGGCGTAGTCCTTGGACCATTCGAGCTCGGCGGCCGCGCGCGTCGGGCCGAAGATGCGCAGCTTCGCCGCACCGAACAGATCGACGATGCCGTCGGCGAGCGCGGCATCGGGACCGACCACGGTCAGCTCGATCTTCTCGCGTTCGACAAACGCTGCGAGGACGCGCGGATCGCTGGTCGGAAAGTTGACCATGCGCTTGTCGGCCGCGGTGCCGCCGTTGCCAGGCGCGACATACACGCGCTGCACCTTGGGCGATTGCGCGAGCTTCCACGCGAGGGCGTGCTCACGGCCGCCGGAACCGATCACGAGGACTTTCACGGCGCGTTCAAATCGAGATCACCGCGGAGGTGTACACCTCCTGCACATCGTCGAGGCTTTCGAGCGCGTCGATGAGCTTCTGCATCTTCACCGCATCGTCGCCGGTGAAGTCGACTTCGTTCAACGGCTTCATCACGATCTCGGCGACGTCGGCCTTGAGGGCTGCCTTGTCGAATGCGTCCTTGACCCGGGCGTAGTCGTGCGGCTCGCAGGTGACCTCGAGTCCGCCTTCGTCGTCGGTGAGGACATCGTCGGCCCCGGCATCGAGCGCGATCTCCATCACCTTGTCTTCGGAGGTGCCGGGCGCGAACAGGAACTGGCCGCAATGCTTGAAGAGGAACGCGACCGAGCCGTCGGTGCCGAGGTTGCCGCCGAATTTTGAAAACGCGTGACGTACATCGGCGACCGTTCTTGTCTTGTTGTCGGTCATGCAATCGACGATCACCGCCGCGCCGTGGATGCCATAGCCTTCGTAGCGGATTTCTTCATAGTGCACACCGTCGAGCGTGCCCGACCCGCGCTCGACCGCGCGCTTGATGTTGTCGGCCGGCATGTTCTGCTCCTTGGCCTTGTCGATCGCCAGGCGCAGTCGCGGATTGGTGCCGGAGTCGCCGCCACCCAGGCGCGCGGCCACTGCGATTTCCTTGATCAGCCGCGTCCAGATGCGCCCGCGTTTTTCATCCTGGCGACCCTTGCGGTGCTGGATGTTGGCCCACTTGGAATGTCCTGCCATGTGATGCTGCCTTTAGAATCGGGGCCTCGAGAGCGGCGCGATTTTATCATGCGGCCTCCTGTGTTCGACCTCCCGCAGTGACTCACACCAGGACTCATCACCATGCTCGAAGCGCTACCGATCGCGGTTGCCGAAGACGCCGCCGCATCCGATTCCGGCGCGTCCTGCGCCATCCTGCCCGCGCTCGCCAATCGTCATGGCCTGATCACCGGTGCGACCGGCACCGGCAAGACCGTCACCTTGCAATTGCTTGCCGAACGCTTCTCGAAGATCGGCGTGCCGGTGGTCGCAGCCGACGTGAAGGGCGATCTGTCGGGCATCGCCAAAGCCGGGCAACTGACGCCGAAGTTCGACGCGCGGCTGAAGAGCCTCAAGCTCGATCCTCCCGCGTTCGACGGATGCACGGTCACGTTCTGGGACGTGTTCGGGGAGAAGGGCCACCCGCTACGCGCGACCGTGTCCGACATGGGGCCGCTCCTGCTCGCGCGCATGCTCAACCTCAACGACACGCAGGAGGGGGTGCTCAACATCGTCTTCAAGATCGCCGACGACAACGGGTTGTTGCTGCTCGACGCGAAGGACTTGCGCGCGATGCTGCAATACGTGGCCGACAACGCATCGAGCTTTCAGACGCAATACGGCAACATCTCCGCGGCTTCGGTCGGCGCGATCCAGCGCGGCCTGCTCTCGCTCGAGAACCAGGGCGCCGACAAGTTCTTCGGCGAGCCGATGCTCAACCTCGACGACCTGATCCAGACCGATCAACAGGGACACGGCATCGTCAACATCCTGGTTGCCGACAAGCTGTTGAATGCGCCCAGGCTCTATGCGAGTTTTCTGTTGTGGTTGATGTCCGAGCTGTTCGAGAAGCTGCCCGAGATCGGTGACCCCGAGAAACCCAAGCTGGTGTTCTTCTTCGACGAAGCGCACCTGCTCTTCACCGATGCGCCCAAGTCGCTGCTCGACAAGATCGAACAGGTGGTGCGACTGATACGCTCCAAGGGCGTGGGGGTCTATTTCGTCACGCAGAATCCGCTCGACGTGCCCGACACCGTGCTCGGGCAACTCGGCAATCGCGTGCAGCACGCGTTGCGCGCGTTCACGCCGCGCGACCAGAAGGCGGTGAAGGCGGCAGCGACGACCATGCGTCCCAATCCTGGCTTTAACGGCGCCGGGCTCGACATCGAAGCGGCGATCACCGAGCTCGGCGTGGGCGAGGCGCTGGTGTCCTTCCTCGACGAGAAGGGCAGGCCGCAACCGACGATGCGCGCGCTGATCCTGCCGCCGGGTGGCCAGATCGGCGCGATCGACGATGCCGAGCGCAAGGCGATCATCGATGCATCCATCGTCGCGGGTGTCTATGAAAAGCTGCTCGATCGCGAGTCGGCGTACGAGATCATCAAGGGGCGCGTCGCGGAGACCGCGAGTCCGGCTGCGTCGCCAGGTAACTCGTCGAGTGGTGGCTCAAGTGCCGGAGCGGCGACGCCTGCCCGCACGCCCACATTGCCGATTCCACCGGCGGGCGCGCCGGCGCCCGCCGAGGGAGGCGGGCTGTGGGGCAACATCGGCGGCGTGCTGTTCGGCACCACCGGCCCGCGCGGCGGCCGACACGATGGGATGGTCGATTCGATGGCGCGCAGCGCCGCGCGCACGCTGGGTTCGTCGGTCGCTCGCGAGATTGCACGCGGGGTTCTGGGTTCGATCCTCGGCAAGCGGCGTTGAGCGCCGACCTCGTGGGCTGATGGGCGACCCGTGTAGGGCGTATCGAAGCGGGCCGTTTTGTTTCGGTTGGTAACATCGGTCAACTTTATGCACCCGGTCTCGTTCCAACTGCATCGACATTCACCAGAGCTCGCCATGAAGTCATTCGCACGGATTGCGTTGGCCGCCATTGCCGCGGTTGCGGCGTGCAGCATCAGCGTGGGCGCGTTCGCGGACGTCCCGGGCCGCGTGGGCCGCATCGCTTATGTGCAGGGCGATGTGCAGGCCTATTCGGAAACCGATCCCGAGTGGAAGCTGGCCTATGTCAACCAGCCGATCACGTCGCGCAACTCGGTGTTCGTGGGCGACGCGGGCCGCGCGGAAATCAGCGTCGGCTCGACCACGCTCGCAATGGATGCGGGCTCGCAGGTCGACATTCAACAGCTCGACGACAACACCTTCAATGCCAATGTCGTGCGTGGTCGCGTTTCGATGCGCATCCATCGCTTCGATGCGAACGACGAATACAACATCGCGGCGCCGGGTGGCGACTTCGCATTGTTGAAGCCCGGTCGCTATCGGATCGACGCCTTGCAGGACGGCAGCGGCGTGACGGTGTTCGCGGGACAGGCCAGCGCGCAGACTGCGAATGGCCCGGTGCTCGTCAACGCAGGCAGCGCTCTGCGCGCCGCGGGCGACCCGTCGAATCCCGATGCGCAGGCCAGCCTTCGCTCGACCGCGTCGGTTCCCGTGCCGCTCGATGACTGGGTAGTGGCACGCGAGTCGCGCTTTCGCGACGGCCAGGCCTCGCGCTACGTGTCGCCACGGATGACGGGCTACGAAGATCTCGACGCCAATGGCCGCTGGGCAACCGAAGCGGACTACGGTCCGGTGTGGTACCCGACGACTTACGTGCAGGCCGATTGGGTACCTTATCGCTATGGTCGCTGGGCCTACGTCGCGCCTTGGGGCTACACCTGGATCGACGACGCCCCGTGGGGCTTCGCGCCGTTCCACTACGGACGCTGGGTGCAGGTCGGCAGTCGCTGGGGCTGGTGCCCGGGCGCGTATGTCGCGCGTCCCGTGTATGCGCCGGCGCTGGTGGGCTTCTATGGCGGGTCGGGCTTCTCGGTCTCGTTCTCGGCCGGCAACGCGGCCGCAGTAGGCTGGTATCCGCTGGCGCCGTGGCAACGTTATTCGCCGCACTACACCCAGAACGTGACCTACATCCGCGAGGTCAACAACATCACGATCGTCAATCCGCCAGCGCGTTATGCGCGTGAAGGCAATGCGCAGGAGTGGAATCGCTTTCACGGTGGCACCGTCGCGCCGAGCGACGCGTTCGCGAGCCAGCGTTCGATCTCGCGCGTGGCGATGGCTGCGCCACGCGATCTGGTAGCGCGCGCTGCGCCGGTCAATGTCGCGGCGCTGCCGCGGCCCGAGGCCATCCCGGCAGCCATCCGCAGTGGCCCGCGTGCCGGTGAAGGAATCGCGCATCCCGAATTCCGCTCGCCGCGCGAATTCGCGGCCCGTCCTTTCGAAGGCGGTCGCGCCCGCGCTGAATTCCGGAATCCGCAGCAGGTACAGCCGCCGCAGCAAGTGCAGCCAGCGCAGCAGGTGCAGCAAGCACAGGATGCGCAGCAACGGCAGGCGCGCGAGCGCAATGCCTTGCCTCCCAACTATCGCCGCATGCAGGAGGCGGAGCGGGCGAACGAGCGGAGCAATGAGCGCAACAACGCGGTGAACGTCCAGCCTTTCCAGGGACCGGCCGTACCCGGCCAACCCGATCGCCCAGCACAGGTGCAGCACAACCCCAATGCACCGAGCTTCAACGCGAACGCGCGGCCGATGCAGCAAGCGGTTTCGCCGCCGGGTGTCGAAGGCCAGAGTGTCGTAGCGACCCAGCCTCGGTTCCAGCCCCGTGTGCAACCGAACAATCGCGGCGAGCGCGGAGGCGAACGGTTCAACGGGAGAGGCGCGGAAGCCGAGGCGCGAATTGTCCCGGCGCCACCGGCGCAACCGCAGATCCAGAGACCGCAGCAGGCGATGCCGGCGATCGAAGCCCCGGTTCCGCACCTCGGCCGCCCCGAGCGCGAGATGCGCAACATCCAGCCGAAGCCCCAGCCGGTCGAGCGTCCGCAACAGGTCGCGCCGATTGCGCCTGTTGCACCCGTCGTAGCTGTTCCCCCGCCTCAGCGCATCGAGGCGCCGCGGGCTCCGCAAGCCGAAGCGCGGATGCGCGAGCGCGGGCCGGAACGCGAGATGCCGGGACGCGACGGCCCTGGACGCGAAGGTCCGAACCGCGTCCTTCAGGAGCGTTGATGCACGCGAAGCTTCAGGTCTGAACAATTCGAACCTGAAGCTTCGTGCGCGTGCATGCGGAGCGCGTCAGCGACCACAGAACGCGAAATCGACGTCGGGCTTGCGGCCTGCGATCAAATCGGCGACCGCAAGTCCGGACCCGGCACCGTGGGTCCATCCCAAGGTGCCGTGGCCGGTGTTCAACCACAGGTTGCCGAGCTTGCTGCGGCCGATGTATGGCACATTCGACGGCGTCGCGGGCCTCAGGCCGGCCCAGTATTCGACCTTCGCCACATCGAGCACGCCGGGAAAGATTTCTTCCGCGCGCCGCGTGAGCGCTTCGCAGCGCACGCGATTCAGTTCGGTTCCGTATCCCGACAACTCCGCGGTGCCCGCGATGCGGATGCGGTCGCCCAGGCGCGAGAACACGATCTTCAGTTGGTGATCGGTGAGGCTCACGGTATTTGCCAACGCACCGGGCTTGATCGGCAACGTCGCCGAGTAGCCCTTCGCCGGATAGATCAAAGTCGAGACGCCCGCGCTGCGCAGCATCGGCGCCGACCACGAGCCCATGCACATCACATAGGCATCGGCCCGCAGCGTTTCTTCAGCACCCGGCCCGTTCATGCGTCCGTCCTTGACGACCACGCCGGTGATGCGGCCGCCTTGTTCCTTCAACGACAGCACCTGCGTGTCGTAGCGGAACTCGACGCCCTTCGATGCAGCCATCGCCGTCAGACCCTGCGTGAACTTGAAGGCATCACCCGATTCGTCTTCGGGTGCGTGCACGCCGCCGACCAGGCGCGTGCGATACGCAGCCAACGCGGGCTCGACTTTCACGATCTCTTCGGGATTCAGAAAGTTCATCGTGCAGCCGAACTCGCGCATCAGCTCGAGTCCAGGTCGCGCAGCTTCGTATTCGGATGCACTCTCGTAGAGGTGCAGGATGCCGCGCTCGAGCGCGTCGTACTCGATGCCCGTTTCCTGGCGCAACGCGATCAGCGTCTTGCGGCTGTAGAGGCCGAGATTGGTGAGCTGGATGGTGTTGAAGCGCGTGCGCGCGGGCGTGCAGTTCGCGAGGAAGGCCAGGCCCCACCACCATTGATGCGGATCGGCGTTCAGGCGAAACAGCAGCGGCGAGTCTTCCTTGCCGAGCCATTTGAGGATCTTCAGCGGCGCGCTAGGTGTGGCCCAGGGCTCGGCGAAGGACACCGATATCTGCGAGCCATTGGCGTAGCTGGTTTCGAGACCGGCGCCGTTTTGCCGGTCGACGACGGTGACGTCGTGTCCGGCGCGACGCAGGAACCAGGCGGATGTGGCGCCGAGGATGCCGGCGCCGAGAACGATGATTTTCATGAGAGGTCGATGGAAGCGCCGCGTCGTTGCCTGCCTGCATGATCGCTGCCTGCGGAACGCGCGTCGCCTTCGGGATGCGGTGGCGAATTATAGGCAAGCCCGGATTGGCGGGCGCGCTGCGGGCGATCCGGATATCAGGCAGCATCGCGGGGTGTGAAATTCGTCAGCCGACTTCTTGAAGAGGAGCAACTCCCATGTCCGAATCGATTGCCCAGGCGAAAGCCATCCGCATGCATTCCACCGGCGGCCCCGAAGTGATGCAGCTCGAAACCGTCGAGGTCGCGCCTCCCGCGAAAGGCGAGGTGACGATCCGCCAACAGGCGATCGGCCTGAACTTCATCGACATCTATTTCCGCACCGGCCTCTATCCGAGCACCATGCCTTCGGGTCTGGGGTTCGAAGCGTCGGGGGTGGTCGAGGCGGTAGGCGAGGGCGTTTCGCACGTGAAGGTCGGAGACCGCGTGGCGTACGGGCAGGGGCCGATCGGCGCCTATGCGACCCGGCGCACGATGCCGGCCCTGCAGGTCGTCAAGCTTCCCTCGGGCGTCTCGTTCGAGGAGGGCGCGGCGATGATGCTCAAGGGCCTCACGGTGCAATACCTGTTTCGTCAGACCTATCGCCTGCAGGGCAACGAAACGATCCTCTTTCATGCGGCCGCGGGCGGTGTCGGATTGATCGCATGTCAGTGGGCCAAGGCGCTCGGCGTCAAGCTGATCGGCACGGTCGGATCGCTCGAGAAGGCGACGCTTGCCAAACGCCACGGTGCGTGGGAAACGATCGACTACACCAAGCAGGACATCGTCAAGCGCGTCCTCGAACTGACCGATGGCGCGAAGGTGCCCGTGGTCTACGACGGCGTGGGCAAGGACACCTGGGAAGCGTCGCTCGATTGCCTGCAACCACGCGGTCTGATGGTCAGCTACGGCAATGCATCGGGCCCTGTCGCGGGCGTCAATCTGGGCATCCTCGCGAGCAAGGGCTCGTTGTTCGTCACGCGTCCCACGCTGGGCACGCATGTCACGACGCGTGAGAAAGTGGAAGCGGCCAGCAAGGAACTCTTCGGCATGGTGACTTCGAAAAAAATTCGCTTCGATGTCGAGCGAACCTATCCGCTGGCCGAGGTCGCGCGGGCTCATGAAGATCTCGCCGAGCGTAGGACCATGGGCTCGAGCGTGCTCCTGCCATGAGCCTGCGCGAGTGAGCCGAACGGCGCTGGAACCCGGCGCGGGCCGCATCATCCTGCTGCTTGCACTGGTCGCTTTCGGCAGCGCGATGTCGATGCGCGTGATGGACGCCGAGATCCCGCAACTGGCGATCGACTTCGGTGTCGGCATACGCCATGCGGCCAGCGTCGTCACGGTCTTCGCGATCGCCTACGGCTGCCTGCAGATCGTGTTTGGGCCCGCGGGCGATCGCTTCGGCAAGCTGCGCGTGATCCTGTTCGCATGTGTCTGCGCGGCGCTCGCGTCGGCCGCATGCGCGCTCGCGCCGACTTTCACGCTGCTGCTCGTGGCGCGTGCCACGGCGGGGGCATCGATGGCGTCGATGATGCCGCTGTCGATGGCATGGATCGGCGACAACGTTCCGTATGAAGAAAGGCAACCCGTGCTCGCGCGTTTTCTGGTCGGACAAATCGCGGGACTCGCGATGGGACAGGCCGCAGGCGGCATCGCGACCGACCTCGTGAGCTGGCGGCTGCCTTTCTGGTTCCTCGCGTTGTGGTTCGTGGCCATGGCGGTTCTGCTCACGCGCCTGGTGCGCACGCCTGCGCAGCGTGCGGTACAAGGCACCCACGCGAGCGTCGGACTGATTGCGCAGATCGGGTCGGTACTCGCGCAACCCTGGGCGCGCCGCGTGCTGATCACGGTCTTCCTCGAAGGCGCGGCGCTCTATGGACCGTTCGCATTCTTCGCGACGCACCTGCACGTCAAGCACGGACTGTCGCTGTCCTTCGCAGGCTCGATGCTGGCCGCCTTCGCGGTGGGCGGCGTCTCGTATGCGTTCGGCGCCGGGCGATTGCTCGGTCGTCTCGGCGAGGCCGGCCTTGCGCGCGGCGGGGCGATCCTGCTGGCGATCGGCATCGCGCTGGTGGCGCTGGCGCCGACCGAGATGTCACCCGCGCTCTTCGCCGTGCCCGGTCTGTTCGCGGCGGGCCTGGGCTTCTACATGCTGCACAACACGCTGCAGATCAATGCAACACAGATGGCGCCCAACGCGCGCGGCACCGCCGTCGCGATATTCGCGTCGTGCTTCTTTCTCGGGCAGTCGGTTGGCGTGGCGGTCGGGGGCTACGTGGTCGAGCGCGTACAGACCACACCCGTGATGTTGGCAGGCGCGCTGGCGCTGCTGGTGATCGGATTGACCTTCTCCGCGATGCGTTTGTCGCGTGACCGCACCACTGCATAGCAGGGCCGCCTGCGCGATGTCGGACATCGGCTGACCCTCGATTCAGTATCGCTTTCGCGTCGTTTGCCGTTGTGCTGCCTGATGTGCGCACCCGCACGAACTATCGTGCGAAGCACCTCAAGCACAAGGAGACTTCATGAATACGATACGGATTTCGCTGATGGCGATGGCGTTGTGCGCGGCGAGCGGTGCATTCGCCGCCGACGCCGCGACGATGGACGCAGCCAAGGCCCAATATGACACGGAACGCGCGCGCTGCACGAGCGGCACGACCGGACAGGACCAGGCCTCGTGCCTGCGCAGCGCCGGCGCCGCATACGAGGCCATCAAACAGGGCCGGCTGCGCGACGAGAACACGGGGTATCGCGAGAACGCGATGGCCCGCTGCCGTACGCTGCCCGCGTCCGACCGGGCCGATTGCGAGTCGCGCATCGACGGAGGCGGTGCCGGGACGAGCAGCAGCAGCGGCAGCGTCAAGGGCGGCGGCATCATCAAGGAACCCGTGACGACGACGGTCGGCCCGACGACCTATACCCCGGTCGCGCCCGTGCCGACACCGGCGACGATACCCGCGCCACCCATGAGCGGGCCGCAAGTGCCGGTTCCGACCGTGCCACCCGTCCCGGCAACGCCTCCGATCCGGTCGAACTGACCGTCGGGGAGGGGCGAGATGCGGGGCAGTGCGAGCGCTGCCGACGGCCCGCAGAACCAATGCCAGAGCGGCTTGCCGGGCAAGGTACAATCACCCGCGTCCCTGCCGCGGAGATTTGCGAAGGCACGAGGATCGGGCGGCGCATCGTGCCGAATCGAAGGAAAGTGCGAGGGAAGTACGAATGTCATCCGGAAAGATCCTCGTCGCTCAGGGCGGCGGCCCTACCGCAGTCATCAACCAGTCGCTGGCGGGCGTCGTGCTCGAGGCGAGAAGACTCGGAGGCGGGCATGTCGTGTATGGGGCACGCCACGGTGTGCGCGGCATCGTCAACGAAGACTTCCTCGACCTGACGCAGGAGACCAGCGCGAATCTCGAGCTGGTCGCGGCCACGCCGTCATCGGCGCTCGGGTCAACGCGCGACAAGCCGGACATCGTCTATTGCCGCGAGATCTTTCGCGTTCTGCAGGCACACGGGATCGGCTATTTCTTCTACATCGGCGGCAACGATTCGTCCGACACCGTGCGCATCGTCAGCGAGGAAGCGAAGAAGGCCGGCTATCCGCTGTCGTGCATCCACATTCCCAAGACGATCGACAACGATCTGGTCGGCAACGACCACACGCCCGGCTTTCCATCGGCGGCGCGCTTCGTCGCGCAGGCCTTCACCGGCGCGAACCTCGACAACCGCTCGCTGCCGGGTGTCTACGTGGGCATCGTGATGGGACGGCATGCGGGGTTTCTGACCGCCGCATCCGCACTCGGCAGAACCGTCGCGGACGATGGGCCGCACCTGATCTACCTGCCCGAACGAAGCTTCGTGCTCGAGCGCTTTCTCGCGGATGTCAAGAGCACGCATGAGCGCCTGGGACGTTGCGTGATCGCGGTCTCCGAAGGCATACACGACGAGGCCGGCGAGTCGATCCTGACCCGGCTTGCGAAGAACCCCGAGTTCGATCCGCACGGGAACGTGCAACTGTCGGGCACCGGCGCGCTCGCCGATCTGTTATGCGACGAGATCAAGAGCAAGCTCGGCATCAAGCGCGTGCGCGGCGACACCTTCGGCTACCTGCAACGCTCGTTCATCGGCTGCGTGTCGAATGTCGATCAGCGCGAGGCGCGCGCGGTCGGGATCAAGGCGGTCCAGTATGCGATGTCGGGCAGTCGCGACGGCTCGGTGACGATCAAGCGCACTCGTTCTGCGACCGGTTCCTACGCGGTCGAGTACGAGCTGGTGCCACTGACGGTGGTGGCCGGCAAGACCCGTGTGATGGAAGACGACCTGATCGCGGCCAACGGTACCGACATCAGCGAAGCCTTCCGGCTCTATCTGCAGCCGCTCCTGGGTTCCGACATGCCGGACGCGGCGCGCTTGCAGGCGCCGGCCGTGACCAAGATGCTCGCGCACCAAACCACCGGCGCCTGATTCGCATCGCGTCGCGCGCGGGGTCGCGCGCAGCACCGCACGCGGCTCATCACGCAGCGAGCGCCTTGTCGAGAATTTCGATGACATCGCGCGACAGGCGCCTGGCATTGCGAACGCGCAATAGCGCGGCGTTCGCAGACGCCTGAAGAGTCGGCGGCAGCTTGCGCCACCGTTCGAGCGCCCGCGCAAGGCGTCCCGCAACGCTCGGGTTGATCGCATCGAGAATCAGGATCTGCTCGGCCCAGAACGCATATCCGCGCCCATCGACGCGATGGAAGGCGGCGGGATTGTTGGCGAAGAAACCGCCGAGCAACGCGAATACCTTGTTGGGATTCGACGGTGTGTACGCGGTGTGACGCGTCAATGCGGACACGGCATCGAGCACCGCATGGTCGGCTTCGACGGTAGTCGCCTGCACACGCAGCCATTTATCGACCACCAGCGGATCTCGATGGAATTGCCGATGGAACGCGTCGATGGCGCGGGCGCGGCGGATCGCGCCGCGCCCGCCGTCAACGCCTTCAGGCGCATTGACGATCGCCATGAACGCGGCGAGCCGATCGGTCATGTTGTCGGCCGCGGCCCATTGACGATCGACCAGCGTTTGGGCGTCGCGATCGTCGAGACGCGCGAGATAGCCGAGTGCGCAATTCTTCAAACTGCGTCGTGCCGCTTGTCCCGATGCGGGCGAATAGCGTCCGGTGGTCTGATGAGAGGCGTATACCGCACGCCAGTCGTCGGCGAGCGTTGCCGCCAGCGTGTCGGTCAGGAAGAGCCGCGCGCGACGGACCGCGGCCGGATCGTAGACCGGAAGCTGCTCACCGATCACACCTTCGCCGGGCAGCGTGATCGCGGCCTCCTTCAGACCCGGGGCCAGCCGCGGGTCGCGCAGCGTGGTGCGGTACGCTTCGATCAGCACATCGCCGATCGCGAGCGGGCGGCCGCGTTCCGCGTCGCGCGTGAGCCGAATCAATTCACGCGTTGCCAGACGCTGACCCGCCTCCCAGCGATTGAAGGGATCGATGTCGTGCACGAGCAGCAGTGCGAGATCGGTATCGCTATAGGGGTACTCGACGATCACCGGCGCGGAAAAATCGCGCAGCAGCGAGGGCACCGCATCGGTCGCGACATCGATGAACACGAAGTCCTGTTGGTCATCGACGAGATCGAGCACGCGCGTGCTCGAAGCGTTCTTCGCAACCGACTCGCCTTCGAGCGCAAGCGGAATGCTGCGACCGTCGCGATCCAGCAGGCCCACCGCAAACGGGATGTGGAATGGCTGCTTGGCTTTTGCCATGGCCTTCTCGCCCCCGACCTTGGGGCAGAGCTGTCGCAGCGTCAGCGTGAGCTTTCCGGTAGCGCTGTCGTAGGCGGTGCTCGCCGAGACGCGCGGCGTGCCCGCCTGGCTGTACCAGCGCCGAAAGCGATCGAGCTTGCTGCCGGAATTCTGCTTGACGTAGATCGATTCCATCGCCGAGACGAAGTCGTCGCACGACACCGCCTGCCCGTCATGGCGGCGGAAGTACTCGTCCATCCCGGCGCGAAAACCGTCGCGTCCCAACAGCGTTTGCTGCATGCGTATGACTTCGGAGCCCTTCTGATAGACGGTGGCCGTGTAGAAGTTGCCGATCTCCTGATAGCTCTCGGGCCGCACCGGATGCGCCATCGGGCCTGCGTCTTCGGGGAATTGCGCGGCGCGCAGATTGCGCACGTTCTCGATGCGCAGGGTCGCACGCACGCCTTCGGCATCGGCGCCGGGGTCGCCGTTCAGTTGCGCCACCGCCATGTCGGCCGAGAACTCCTGGTCGCGAAAGACCGTGAGGCCCTCCTTCAATGTCAGCTGGAACCAGTCGCGGCAGGTGACGCGATTGCCGGTCCAGTTGTGGAAGTACTCGTGCCCGACGACGCCTTCGATATTGGCGAAGTCGGCATCGGTTTCAGTGCGCGGATCGGCCAGCACGAACTTGGTGTTGAAGATGTTGAGGCCCTTGTTCTCCATCGCGCCCATGTTGAAGTCGCCGACGGCGACGATCATGAAGCGATCGAGGTCGAGCTCGAGGCCGAAGCGGGCCTCGTCCCACTTCAGCGAATGTTCGAGCGAGGCCAGCGCGTGGCCGGCCTTCGAGAGATCGTGCTTGTCGGCATAGACCTGCAAAAGTACCTCGCGTCCGCTTTTCGTCTTCACGCGGCGCTCGATATGCGCAAGCTTTCCGGCGACGAGCGCGAACAGATAGCTAGGCTTGGGAAACGGGTCTTCCCACTTCGCGTAATGACGACCATGCGGCAGGCGACCCGCTTCGACGAGGTTGCCGTTCGAAAGCAGCACCGGGTAACGGGTGCGGTCGGCGCGCAGCATCACCGTGTAGCGCGCCATGATGTCGGGACGATCGGGAAAGAACGTGATCTTGCGAAAACCCTCGGCCTCGCATTGCGTGACGAAGTTTCCGCCCGACAGGTAGAGACCCATCAGCGAGGTGTTGGCCTGGGGAGAGATGCGGACCGCGATGTCGAGCACGCAGCGTCCGGGCAGGTCCGCGATCGTGAGCGTCTGCTCGTCGCCCTTGGTTGCGAGGCTATACGCACGAGGAGGAAGCGGGCGATGGTCGAGCGCGATCTGCAGCAGTTCGAGGCCCCAACCGTCGAGTTCCAGAACTCCCGGGTGCTGACGCACCAGATGAAGTCGTGCAGCCACGACGGTGGCGGCGGGATCGAGATCGATGCCCAACTCGATGTGCTCCACCCGAAATACGGGCGGGCGATAATCCTTGCGATAGATGGTTTTCAGCGTCTCGGTCTTCATGGATGCGTGCGGCTGCGAAGCCTGTCATTTTACTTGGACGCGACTGCAGCCGAATTTGTCCCTGCGTTTGGAAACCTCGACCTGCTCTTGCGGGTCGAACCGGACTCGCGAGCTCGCTCCGCGAGTTTGTCTCAACCACCGAGAATGATCATGAACGCTATCTCGCTTCGACCTGCCGCGCGCCGGCTTGTCGCGCTGACGGTCCTGTGTGTGGCCGGCTGCGCGACCGGTCCGCAACTGCTACGCACGCAGGTCACGACTTTCAACGAATGGTCCGCTCTGCCTGCCGAGAAGAGCTACATCTTTGCGCGAACGCTGGAATTTCAGAACAGCCTCGAACTCAAGTCCTACGAGGACATCGTTCGAGACGAGTTGACGTTGCAGGGATTCAAGCTCGCGACCGATGCCAGCCGCGCGCAGCTGGTGGTCACCTTGCGGCCGTCGATCTCGACGACCCAGGTGCGTGTGCGCGATCCGTGGCCGGCCGATCCATTCAGGGGTCCGTTCGGTGGATGGTATGGCCGCCGGGGCTTCGGCTGGTACGACCCGTATTGGGCCTTCCCGGATTCTTTCTCGGACTACACGATCGACGTGTTTCGTCGCCGCCTCGAGCTCGACATCGACTCGAAGGCCGTGGTGGGCAAGCGCTATTACGAGGGGCAGGTCGAAAGTACCGGCGATACCGCTGCGCTCCCCGCGGTGATGCCTTATCTGATCCGCGCGCTGTTCACCGACTTCCCCGGCAATAGCGGCCAGACGCGTCGCGTCGATATTCCCGTTGCCGCCGCGGTGGATCGCAAGTGATGCGCCGCGGCCGCGCATTGACCATCGGGCGAAGTGCGCCGGCCTGTAGAGGTGCGTCCCATGCAGGCTGAGGCATTTCATGCGCAGGACCTCGACGCCCTGCGGCCATCGTTGCTGCGCATCGCGCGTCTGCATTTGCGCAACGACGCGTGGGCCGAGGACACCGTTTCCGAAACCCTGCTCGCCGCTATCGAGAGCAAGACGGTCTTCGAAGGCCGCTCGAAGCTCAAGACCTGGCTGGTCGGCATTCTCAAGCACAAGATCATCGATTGCCTGCGTGCCAGGAGCCGCGAGACCCCGTTGATCGACGAGGGCGACGACAGCGACATCGAAGGCGCGGTCTTCAAGGACGACGGCCATTATCGCCAGACTCCCCATGAGTGGTCGTCGCCGGGATCCACACCCGAGGCGATGTTGAATCGCATTCAATTCTTCGAGATTCTCGAGATCTGCGTGCAGCAATTGCCGGCGCCTCAGGCACGGATTTTCATGATGCGCGAATGGATGGAGTTTTCGACCGAAGAAATCTGTAATCAGATGACGATCACCGCGACCAACGCTGGCGTGCTTCTGCATCGCGCTCGCTTGCGGCTGCGCGAGTGCCTCGGACTACGCTGGTTCAACGAGAATCCCCGATGAGATATTCACCCTTTCTTTCGTGTCGCCAGGCCTCGCGGATGATGTCCGCGAAGCTCGACCGCGAGCTGAATCCACTGGAGCATGTCGCTCTGCTGCTTCACCTCGCGATCTGCGATGCCTGCCCCAAGGTGATTCGTCAGCTCGACCTGATCCGGCATTCGGTGCGCGAATGGCGTGACGGTATCGAGCAATGAGTTTTCGGGACTTGAGCGCGCGCCTGTAATGATCTCGCCAGACGCGCGACCAATGCGCAGCTTGGGTATCACCGGCACTACTGGAGGCCACATGACACATCCGTTCAAGACCAGGAGAAGCGCGACCTTGTTGGCCACGCTGGCCTTTGCCGCGGCGCCGATTGCTCCCGCGTTCGCCGCCTGCTCGGTCGATTCGGGCGACACCCGTGCCGCACTGATCGAGCTCTACACCTCCGAAGGTTGTTCGAGTTGCCCGCCGGCGGACAAGGCGCTGTCGATGCTGGGAAGCCACGCGCTATCGAATCCGGCACCGCGCATCGTCCCGCTCGCGCTTCACGTGGACTATTGGGATTCGATCGGCTGGAAGGATCCGTTCGCGCAGCCGGCGTTCACCCAACGGCAAGACTGGGAAGTGCATGCCAACCGACATCGCACGTCGTTCACGCCGCACTTTTTCGTCAATGGCCGAGAGGTTCAGGACTGGCATGCCGACCTCGGCCAAAACCTGCGTAGTGCTTCCGGCCCCGCCCCCGCGCGCTTGCAGGTGCGCGCCGAGCCGCGCGGCGCGAACGCCTTGCATGTCGTGGTCGATACCTCGGTGTCCGCCGCGCGAGAAGGCGATCGCGGGCCGCTGCAGTTGTTCATCGCGGTCACCGAAAGCAAATTGCGTTCGCAGGTCAAGGCAGGCGAGAACAGCGGTGCGACGCTCGATCACGATTTCGTGGTGCGCAACTGGATCGGTCCGATAGCCGTACAAGCGAATGGCGGCTCCGTCGATCGCGTGGTCGATGTGCCGCAATTGTCGCGAGGGCAGATTTCCCTGGTCGCGTTCATACAGGACCCGAAGACCGCCGAGGTTCTGCAGGCCGTCGATACCGGCGTTTGCAAACCTAGCTGAACTTTCTCGAACCATGGCCGAATCAACTGCACTTCCAAACATGCCCGGCGCGGTGACCGCTCCGGGACGGCGAGGGCAAACGATATTCCCGCTCTGGTTGCGAATCACGCATGGTCTCAATGCGATCGGCGTGATCCTGATGGTGATGAGTGGCTGGCGCATCTACAACGCATCGCCGTTCTTTCCGTTTCACATACCCAACGGCATCACCATCGGCGGCTGGCTGGGTGGCGCATTGCAGTGGCATTTCGCCGCGATGTGGATCGTCTTTTTGAACGGTCTTTTTTATCTGGTCGCCAATCTCGTCACCAGGCGGATTTTCACGCAATTCTTTCCGCTGTCGCCGCGCGCGATCTGGAACGATTTGATTGCCGCATTGCGCGGCAAGCTTTCGCACGACGATCTGAGCCATTACAATGCGGTTCAGCGATTTGCGTATCTCTTCGTGATGGTCGATATCGCGGTATTGATTCTCTCCGGTCTGGTGCTGTGGAAGAACGTCCAGTTTCCCTTGCTGCGCGAATTGCTGGGCGGCTATGAAACCGCGCGCCGCGTCCACTTCATTGCAATGGCCGGCATCGTTGGTTTCTTCGTCGTGCATATCGTGATGGTCGCCCTCGTGCCGCGCACGCTGATTGCCATGATTCGCGGTCGATAAGGAGATGTCGTGATTCGCAACTTGCTCGACCATTCGCATCAGCTTCCGCCGGCACTCGCCAGGGATGGAGATCTGATCGTCCGCGATGCCTTGCGTCTGGTGGATGCGCCCACGCGCCGCCTGTTCGTGCAGCGCGGGCTCACGCTCGGTGGCTTGTCGCTTCTGACCGGTTGCTCCCTCGTGGACGGGGAATCGGTCGATGATCTGCTGGGCAAGGTCTCGCGATTCAACGACCGCGTGCAGGCTGCCATCTTCAGCGGTACGGCGCTTGCGCCGACTTATCCGGAGTCGATGATTACGCGGCCCTTTCCGTTCAATGCCTATTACGGCATCGACGAAGTGAGGCACGTCGATCCGGAAGGTTTCAAGCTCGAGATCTCGGGTCTGGTTTCCGACAATAAACCGTGGACTCTCGAGCGGCTCCACGCGTTGCCGCAAGTCAGCCAGATCACGCGCCATATCTGTGTCGAAGGTTGGAGCGCGATCGGCAAGTGGGGTGGCGTCAGATTCTCGGATTTTCTCAATCAGATAGGCGCCGATACCACGGCACGCTACGTGGGATTCAAGTGCGCTGACGACTATTACTCAAGCATCGACATGCCAACCGCGTTGCACCCGCAAACGCAGTTGAGTTTGACGTACGACGGTAAGACCTTGCCGGCCGAATATGGATTTCCGATGAAGTTGCGTATGCCGACCAAGCTCGGATACAAGAATCCCAAACACATCCACGCGATCTTCGTCACCAACGAATATCCCGGCGGATATTGGGAAGACCAGGGCTACAACTGGTTCGGCGGAAGCTGAACCTTGCTTTTGCGCAGTACGCGTCCGAGGGACTCAAACGTCTGGCGCTGTTTCACAAAAACTGAATCCGGACGATTCAAGTCCAATCGTTGCAGTTGAAAATGAATCGATGGCTTCAGATCGATGATGTTGAATCAACTCGTTTCACCACCTACGGAGACAACCATGAAAGCACTACTCGCTGCAGTCGCATCCGCGTGTCTGATGTCGGTCGCCTTTCAAGCGTCCGCGATGGACGACATGAAGAAGGACGGCATGACCAAAGAGCAGACGATGAAGCACGACGAAATGATGAAGAAATGCGCCGACAAGGCGGGCATGTCGAAGGACGACATGTCGAAGTGCGATGCCGTGATGAAGAAGGACAGCATGAAGCACGATGACATGATGAAGAAAGACGACATGAAGAAGTAATCGTCTGTCGCTTTCTTCAAAGCGCGTTTTTCAGCGCGCTTCATGATCCGCGGGGCGGTGCCGATTTCGGCGACCGTCCCGTTATCATTTGGGCCGTCGCGCCCCGACTATCGCGCGGGCGCCATTTCGAAACGGCCGACTCCCGATGTTCACGATCGAAAAGCGCATCCTCTTTCAGCATTGCGACCCCGCCGGCATCGTCTTCTATCCGCAGTATTTCTATCTGCTGTCCGAAGCGATGGAAGAATTCATGCTTGCCGCCGGCAAGCCGCAACATGAGCTGATCAACGTCGAGCGTCGCGGTTGGCCGATCGTGAAGCTCGACGTGGACTTCGTCGGCATGAGCCGTTATGGCGAGACGATATCGATCGACGTGATGATCAGGCGTATCGGCGGCGCGAGCATGGCGATCGATTACCGCATTCGCGGCGCGAATGGCGATCGGCTGCGCGCCTCGACGACGATCGTGCATGTCGATCTCGAGACCGACAAGGCCATTCCCATTTCGGACGACCTGCGCGAGGCGTTCGAGCCGTATTGCGTCCCGGCCTAGGGTGAATCGCTCACGGCAAGCCTTCGGCGTTTCCGGCTAAAATGAAACGATCGTTCGTATTTTTTTTGTCATAGCGTCACAGCCAGCGTTTCTTCCGCTGCTCCCTGCGACGATCCATAGCGCGCCTTCATGAAAGTCTTCGATCTCATCTGCGACGCGGGCCATCGTTTCGAAGGATGGTTCGCATCGGCCGAGCAATACGCCAGCCAACGCGAAGCGCTGGCGGTGCATTGCCCATTGTGCGAGTCGAGCGAGGTCAGGCGCGAGCCTTCTGCCCCACGCCTGAATCTGGGCAGCGAAGAGACCGCTTCGGCAACCGGAACGACGCCTCAGGCGGCTTTGGGGGGCGACAACTCCTCGATGGTCGCGGCGGTCTTCGAACGCCTGCGCCGCATGGTGGCCGAGACCGAAGACGTGGGCGCTCGTTTCGCCGAGGAGGCGCGCCGCATTCACTACGACGAGACGCCCGCGCGCGCCATCCGCGGTATCGCTTCCGCTCAGGAGCAACGCGCTCTGCACGACGAAGGGATCGAGACGATCCGGTTGCCGATACCGCGTGCGCTGACCGAAACGCTGCAATAACGACCGCACGGCATCGCGCGCTCTGCGCGATGAACTGCCGGCATCTGGAGACACGATGGACCTGAATTATTCCGAGGCCGACAACGCGTTTCGCGACGAGGTGCGTGGCTGGCTCGCAACTCATCTGGACGACGACCTGCGTTTCAAGATCCTCAATCACCGTCGGCTGCGGAAGAGCGACTTCGTGCGCTGGCACCGCAAGCTCGCCGAAAAGGGCTGGTCGGTTCCCGCATGGCCGGTGGAGTGGGGCGGGACCGGATGGAACGCGACCCAGCGTCATATCTGGGAAGAGGAATGCGCCGCCGCAGGGACGCCGCCGATCCTGCCGTTCGGCATTGCGATGGTCGCGCCGGTCATCATGAAATTCGGCAACGACGAACAGAAGCAGCGCTATCTGCCGCGCATCCGCGACGGCATCGACTGGTGGTGTCAGGGCTATTCGGAACCGGGCTCGGGATCGGATCTCGCGTCCTTGAAGACGAGTGCCGTGCGCGCGTCGGGCAGCGCGAATGATGGCGGCGATCACTACATCGTCAACGGACAGAAGACCTGGACCACGCTCGGCCAGCATGCCGACATGATGTTCTGCCTGGTGCGCACCGAAGAGACCGAGCGCAAGCAGGAGGGCATCTCATTTCTTCTGATCGACATGAAGACGCCGGGCATCACGGTACGTCCCATCATCACGCTCGACGAGGACCACGAGGTCAACGAGGTCTTCCTCGACGACGTCAAGGTGCCGATAGCGAATCGCGTCGGCGAAGAGAACAAGGGCTGGACCTACGCCAAGTATCTGCTCGGCCACGAGCGTACCGGCATCGCCGCGGTCGGCCGCTCGAAGCGCGAGCTCGCGTTCCTCAAGCGCCTGGCCGGCGAGCAGACCAAGAACGGCAAGCCCCTGATCGACGATCCGCTCTTCGCCGCCAAGGTCGCGAACCTCGAGATCGAATTGATGGCGCTCGAGATCACCGTTCTGCGCGTGGTGTCCCAGGAAGGCGCGAAGAAGGGGCCCGGACCGGAAGCCTCGTTGCTCAAGATCAAGGGCACCGAGATCCAGCAAGGCTTGAGCGAACTGATGCTCGAAGCGGTGGGCCCGCTGGCGATGCCGTTCGACAAGGCGTTTCTGGAAGGTCACGAGAGCGACGCGCCGGACGACGTGCTCGACCACGACGCCGCGCCGCTCGCCGCGCATTACTTCAACTACCGCAAGACGTCGATCTACGGTGGATCCAACGAGATCCAGAAGAACATCATCTCGCAGATGATCCTGGGTCTCTGAACGCAGCGAGGACGCGATGGATTTCGAATTCACATCGGAACAAACGCAGCTGGCCGACACGGTCCGGCGCTTCATCGACAAGGACTACGCTTTCGAAGCGCGCAACAGGATCATCGCGTCATCGTCGGGCACCAGCGACGAGATCTGGTCGAAGCTGGTCGATCTGGGATTGACCGCTCTCGCCATCCCCGAGGACAGCGGCGGCTTTGGTGGCAAGGCCGTCGATCTCGTCCTGGTGATGCACGAACTGGGTCGCGGTCTCATGGCCGAACCCTATTTCGCGACGCTGTTCGCGACCGAGTTCATCAAGCGCGCTCCCGCCGATGCGGATGGCGACGTGCGTGGCGCAATTCTCGAGGGGGTTGCCGACGGCTCGATCAAGATGGCCGCCGCCTTGACCGAGGCGCAGTCACGCCACGATCTTTTCGACGTCACGACCACGGCCACGCACGCGGCCGACGGCTATGTGCTGTCGGGTCGCAAGGCCATCGTGCCTTTCGGCGCGCAGGCGGATCGTCTGATCGTATCGGCGCGCATCGAGGACCGGGACGTGCAGGACCTGGCTCTCTTCGTCGTCGATGCGACATCCGCGGGGATCACGCGCCGCGACCAGCGCATGCTCGACGGGCAACGTGTCGCCGACATCGCGTTCGATCGCGTCGAGGTCGAAGCGGGTGCATTGCTCGCGCGAGGCGCGGCGGCGCGCGAACTCCTCGACGCGGTTGCGGACTACGGCGTCGCGCTGCTCGCCGCCGAAGCGATCGGCGTGATGGAAGCGCTGAACGCGGCCACGCTCGAATACGCGAAAACCCGCAAGCAGTTCGGCCAGCCGATCGCGCGCTTCCAGGTCCT
>JBBQCA010000023.1:0-25019 GCA_038318315.1 Burkholderiales bacterium
GCCGAGGATTTTCTTTCGGTGGGTGTCGGTGACGACCGGTCCCATGTCGGCATCGTCTTCCATGCCGTCCTTGATCTTCAACTTCGGGATGCGGTCCTTCAGTTTGGCGACGAGGTCGTCGGCGATGTGCCCGACCGCGACTCCGATCGAGATCGCCATGCAGCGTTCACCGGCAGAGCCGTAGGCCGCACCGATCAGCGCATCGGCGGCATGATCGAGATCCGCGTCGGGCATCACCACCAGATGATTCTTGGCGCCGCCCAGGGCCTGTACGCGCTTGCCGCGCTTGCCCGCTTCGAGATGTATGTATTCGGCGATGGGCGTCGAGCCGACGAAGCTGACGGCAACGACATCCGGATGCGCGAGCAGGGCATCGACGGCTTCCTTGTCGCCATTGACGACGTTGAATGCGCCGTCGGGCAGGCCCGCTTCCTTCAGCAACTCCGCGAGCAACAAGGCTGCCGATGGATCGCGTTCCGAAGGCTTGAGCACGAAGGTATTGCCGCATGCCAATGCGAGCGGAAACATCCACATCGGGACCATCACCGGAAAATTGAACGGCGTGATGCCCGCGCACACGCCGAGCGGTTGGCGCAGCGAGAAGTTGTCGATGCCCCCGCCGATGTTGTCGGAGAACTGGGTCTTCAGCAATTGCGGTGCGCCGCATGCGAACTCGACGACTTCGATGCCGCGCATTACTTCCCCCTTGGCATCCGAAAAGACCTTGCCGTGCTCACGCGTGATCAGGCGCGCGAGTTCGTCGTGATGCCGTGTCAGCAATTCCTTGAAGCGGAACATCACGCGCGCGCGATTGAGAGACGATGTCTCGCTCCACTTGGGAAACGCGCGCAGCGCGGCGGCGACTGCCGAGTCCACCACGCCTGCATTGGCGAGCAACACTTCGGCCGAGATCGCGCCGGTCGCCGGATTGAATACCGGCGCCCTTCGCGATTGCGCAGACCTGTCGACCGACGCACCCACGGAGGCGCCGTCGATGAAGTGGCCAATGGTCTTGACTGCGGTATGCGCGATGTTCATGGGGGTCTCCTTGCGAGCGACTTCGACCCGCAAGGATACCCGTTGGCGACGTCGACGCCCGGCGCAGGATGCCGAGCACGACACGCATGCGGCCTCGAAGGACACCAGCTGGTGCTCGCGCCGGCCGTGGCACCGTCCATCCCCCGCGCGGCGCAATTCATCGCCTCCTGTTCGCAATGCGCCGCACTCGTGGCTAAATGCCGCCTGGTTCGCGGCCAGTCGGTCGCCTCACGGAGCAAGCGATGCTATCGATCGGCCATCTGACACACGTCTATCCGAATGGCGTGCGCGCTCTCGACGATGTCTCGCTCGAGATTCCGGCCGGCATGTTCGGCCTGCTCGGACCCAATGGCGCGGGCAAGTCGTCGCTGATGCGCTGCGTGGCCACGCTGCAGGTGCCCACGACCGGCCAGATCCGCTTCGGCGACATCGATGTGCTTCGCGAGCCCGAAAGACTGCGCGCGACGCTGGGCTATCTGCCGCAGGACTTCGGCGTCTATCCGCGCGTGTCGGCCTCGGACATGCTCGAGCATCTCGCCGTGCTCAAGGGCGTGGCCGGACGCGGCGAACGGCGCGAAACCATCGAGACCCTGCTGCGGCAGGTCAACCTGTGGGACGTGCGCAAGAAAGCCATCGCCGGTTTCTCCGGCGGCATGCGTCAGCGCTTCGGCATCGCGCAGGCCCTGATCGGCAATCCGCGGCTGATCATCGTCGACGAGCCGACCGCGGGCCTCGACCCCGAGGAGCGCAATCGCTTCAACAATCTGTTGTCCGAGATCGGGGAGAACGTCGCCGTGATCCTTTCGACGCACATCGTCGACGACGTCACCGACCTGTGTCCGCGCATGGCGATCCTGGTCGGCGGGCGCATCGTCGAGAGCGGCACGCCGGCCGCGTTGATCACCGCGCTGCAAGGGCGCATCTGGCAGGCGAGCGTCGACAAGCATCAGCTCGATTCGGCGCGCGAGCGCAACGAGGTCATCGCGACGCGGCTGCGCGGCGGCAACACCGTGATTCGCGTGCTGGCCGATTCGCTGCCCG
Organism: Burkholderiales bacterium; assembly: GCA_038318315.1. Lineage (GTDB taxonomy): Bacteria > Pseudomonadota > Gammaproteobacteria > Burkholderiales > Burkholderiaceae_D > CAHJXF01. The sequence continues at coordinate 2,080 of JBBQCA010000023.1, forward strand.
GTGTCGGCTTCACGCCGGCCGAGCCGGGTCTCGAGGACGTGTACTTTTCCACGCTGCACCTGCATCGCCAGGCGAGCGTGCAGACGGCGAAGGCGGCCTGACGATGCTGGCCTCGATCGCCGCCTTCGAATGGCGTTATCAACTCAAGAGCCCGGTGTTCTGGGTCGGCTGCCTGCTGTTCTTCCTGCTGACCTTCGGCGCGACGACGGTCGACACGATTCAGATCGGCAGTCGCGGCAACGTCAACGTCAACGCGCCGTTCGCGATCGTGCAGACGATGGCGATCATGAGTGTCTTCGCGATCTTCATCGTGGTCGCAATGGTGGCCGGCACCGTGATCCGCGACGACGAGACGGGCTTCGCGCCGATCCTGCGCAGCACGCGATTGACGAAGGGCGCCTATCTGGTCGGTCGCTTCGCAGGCTCGATCGCGGCCGCGCTCCTGGTGCTGGCGTCGATACCACTGGCGATCGCGATCGGCGCGGCGATGCCCTGGCAGGATGCCGAGAAGATCGGTGCGTTCGTGCCCTGGCACTACCTCTATGCGTTGTTGGTCTTCGGGCTGCCGACCCTGTTGATCACCGGCGCCGCGTTCTTCGCGATGGCCACGGCCACGCGCTCGCTGATGTGGAGCTACGTGGGTGCGGTCGCTCTCCTCATGCTGTTCTCGGTGTCGCGCCTGTGGTTGCGCGACCTGCAGCACGACACGGTATCCGCGCTGTCCGATCCCTTCGGGCTGTCGGCGCTCGCGATCGTGACCAAGTACTGGACCGCGGCCGATCGCAACACGCTGCTGCCACCGCTGTCGGGCCTGCTGCTCACCAATCGCCTGATCTGGATCGGCATCGCGGCGGTGTTGTTCGCAGTCGCATGGCGCGTCTTCCGCTTCGAGACCAGGGCCTCGCGCGCAGATGCGAAGGGCGCGGTCATCGACGCGCCCGCCGCCGAGCGCAGCGGTCCGCTGCCGATGCCGCGCGCCGATGCGGCGACCGGCTTCGCACAACTGATCGCGCTCGCGCGTTTCGACATGGGCTTCGTGTTCCGCAGCCCGGCGTTCTTCGTGATGCTCTTCATCGGCGTCCTCAACGCGGGCATCTCGGCGTGGTTCGTCGGCGAGTTCTACGGCAGCGACTCGTATCCGGCAACGCGATTGATGGTACAGGCGCTTCAGGGCGCATTCACCATCATGCCGATCATCATCGCGATCTACTACGGCGGCGAACTGGTGTGGCGCGATCGTGAACGCCGCATGCACGAGATCGTCGACGCGACCGCGGCGCCCGACTGGACCCACCTGGTGCCCAAGATCGTCGCGATCGCGTTGGTGCTCTGCGCCACCTCCGGCGTGGCCGTGCTCACGGGTATGGCGATCCAGCTCTTCAAGGGCTATACGCACTTCGAGTTGGGCGCCTATCTGCTGTGGTTCGCATTGCCGACCGTGATCAACGCGTTGCTGCTGGCGGTGCTGTCGGTCTTCGTGCAGGTGCTGGTCCCGCAGAAATTCATCGGCTGGGGCGTGATGCTGGTCTACATCGTCGCGTCGGTCGCGCTCGCGTCGGCGGGCTTCGAGCACAACCTCTACAACTACGCGGGCGTGCCCAATGTGCCGCTGTCGGACATGAACGGCATGGCGCGCTTCTGGATCGCGCAGGCCTGGTTCCAGATCTACTGGGGCGCGTTCGCAATGATGCTGGCGGTGTTCGCGTTCGCGCTCTGGCGTCGCGGCACGACGACCGCGCTGCGGCCGCGACTGGCCGCACTGCCGCGGCGTCTGCGCGGCGGGACGCTGGCATTGATGAGTGCCGCCGCCGCGGTCTGGATAGGCAGCGGCATCTTCATCTTCTACAACACCAACATCCTCAACCGCTACCAGACGCAACCGGGCCGCGACAAGGCGCTCGCCCAGGCCGAGCGCGATCTCCTGCAGTTCGAGAAGCTGCCGCTGCCGCGCCTGGTCGCCGTGACGTTGAAGGTCGATCTCTTTCCGCACGAGGCGCGCGCGGTCACGACCGGCAGCTATCGCGTCGTCAACCGCAGCGACGCGCCGATCGATCAGCTCCATCTGAACTGGAACCAGCGGCTGAAGATCGACCAGCTTTCGATCGATGGCGCCACGCTCGAGAAGGAGTACACCGAGCACCCCTACCGCATCTATCGCTTGCGACCGGCCATGCAGCCGGGCGAGACGCGCGAGGTCCGCTTCGTCACGACGCTCGAGGAGCGCGGCTTTCCCAACGGCAATCCGCTGACGCGCCTGGTGGGCAACGGCAGCTTCGTCGACAACAGCGAGATCACGCCGAATATCGGCATGTCGCGCGACGTCTTGCTCCAGGACCGCGCCAAGCGTCGCAAGTACGGCCTGCCCGCCGACCTGCGGCCACCGACGCTCGAAGACGAGTCCGGCCGCGCCCGCAACGTGTTCAGTCCCGCGAGCGACTGGGTCGACGCCGACATCACCGTGACCACCGACGCCGAACAGACGCCGATCGCGCCGGGCTACACGCTGTCGGACACCGTGGCCGACGGACGACGCACCGTGCACTTCAAGCCCGATGCGCCGATCAACAATTTCTTCTCGATCCAGTCGGCACGTTATGCGGTCAAGCGCGACAAGGCCGGCGCGATCGACCTCGCGGTCTACTACCAGCCGGGCCACGAGTACAACGTCGATCGCATCCTCGAGGCGATGAAGGTCTCGCTCGCGCTCTTCGGCGAACGGTTCTCGCCATACCAGTTCCGGCAGGCTCGCATCCTCGAGTTCCCGAGCTATGCGCGCTTCGCACAGTCGTTCGCGAACACCATCCCCTATTCGGAAGACATCGGCTTTCTGACGAAGCTGGGCGACGCGAACAAGATCGACGTCGTGACCTATGTGACGGCGCACGAGATCGCGCATCAGTGGTGGGGCCACCAGCTCGTGCCGAGTTCGCAGCAGGGCGCGACGATGCTGGTCGAAAGCTTCGCGCAGTACTCGGCGCTGCTGGTGATGGAGAAGATGTACGGCAAGGAACAGATGCGCAAATTCCTGAAGTACGAACTCGATCGCTATCTGCGGCGCCGCGGTGGCGAGGTGCTCGAGGAATTGCCGCTGGCCCGCGTCGAGAACCAGCCCTACATCCACTACCAGAAGGGGTCGCTGGCGATGTACTGGTTGAAGGAAGTCGTCGGCGAGGACAAGGTCGATCGTGCGATGGCAAAGATGCTGCAGCAGCATGCCTTCAAGGCCGCGCCCTATCCGAACACGCGCGACTTCCTTGCGCTGCTGCGTGCCGAGGCGGGACCCGAACACGACCAGCTCATCACCGACCTGTTCGAGAAGATCACCTTGCTCGACGTGAAGGCGAGCAACGCCAGGACGACCAAGCGTGCCGACGGCAGGTACGCGGTGAGCTTCGAGGTCGATGCGAAGAAGCTCTACGCCGACGGCAAGGGCAAGGAAACCGAAGCACCGCTCGACGAGCCGTTCGACATCGGCGTCTTCGATGCGGAGCCGGGACGGCCGGGCTACACCGCGGCATCGGTCCTGCACTTCGATCGCCAACGCGTAAGGTCCGGCAAGCAGACCGTTACGGTGGTGGTCGACAAGCCTCCGAAGTTCGTCGGCGTCGATCCCTACAACAAGCGCATCGATCGCAATTCGGAAGACAACCTCGCGCGCGTCGAGGGGCTCTAGCAGGATCGGGTAGGGCCGTGCAGCGCCCCTCCCGAGTCCCTCGTTCCCGCTTCAGCTATCGCGATAGATGGAAGGGAAGCGGCTCTTCAACGCGTCGATCTTCGGCAGGTCGTTGATCACGATGTAGGGCTGCGTGGGATGCAGCTTAAGATAATTCTGGTGATAAGTCTCGGCCGGATAGAAGGCAAGCAGCGGCGTGACCTGGGTGACGATGGGCCCTGAGTAGATCTTCGCCTTTTTCAGTTGATCGATGTAGGCCTCGACCACGCGCTTCTGCTCATCGCCCTTGTAGAAGACGGCCGAACGATATTGGGTGCCGTGGTCCGGACCCTGCCGATTGAGCTCGGTCGGATCGTGCGCGACCGAGAAGAAGACCTTGAGCAATTGCCCGACGGTGACTTGCGAAGGGTCGTAGACGATCTTCACGGACTCCGCATGTCCGGTTCGACCGCCACTCACGACCTCGTAGCTTGCAGTCGTCGCGTCGCCGCCCGAGTAACCCGAGGTCGCGGAGACGACGCCCTTGACGTGCGCGAACACCGCTTCGACGCCCCAGAAGCATCCGCCCGCGACGACCAGCGTCTGGTTGCCTTTTGCCTGCGCGAGCGGCGCATCGATCGTCGGGTTGGGAAGGTCGTAGGTTCGATCGGCGGCATCCGCGAGTCCGCAGGCCGTCAACGCGGCGAGGGCGCCGGTGGCCATCACGCGGGCAATACCTTGCATCCAGGAGGTCGGATTCATCGTGAGTCTCTTCCTATCGTTCTTGGTTGACATCGATCAGGCGCGCTTGGCGAACTTCATCGAAGCGGAATTCATGCAATAGCGCAATCCGGTCGGCTTAGGTCCGTCCTCGAAGACGTGACCGAGGTGCCCGTCGCATCGCTTGCACGAGATCGCGGTGCGAACCATCAGCATGCTGCTGTCCGAAGTCTTGACGATGTTCTCTTCGGCGATCGGTTGCCAGAAGCTCGGCCAGCCGGTACCCGATTCGAACTTGGTCTCGGAATCGTAGAGCGCGGTGTCGCAGCATACGCAGCGATAGATGCCCTTGTCGTGCAGGTTCCAGGTCTTGCCGCTGAAGGGCCGTTCGGTGCCTTCCTTGCGGGCCACCGCGTACTCGATCGGCGTCAACTGCTTCTGCCATTCGGAATCGGTCTTGACGACCTTTGCGACAGTGACGGGTGCCTGCTTCACGCCCGCATCCGTGAATGGAACGATCGTGACCATGCCGTCCGAACGCGCGGCGCCGACGGCTTGTGCAGCTGCGGCCGCGGGCTTGCGGGTGCTCCACCACACGAGGCCTCCGAGCAAGGCAACGATTGCCGCGATGAAGCCGCGTCGCGTCGCTGTCGATGCGGAAGATTGCGTCGTAGTCGTATTTGCCATGCGTCGCTCCGGGGAATTCCGTATGAAGGTTCTTACGTGGCGAGGGCGATGCCGGTTTCGCAAACGCGCGCCGGGCCTGTCGATTCGAGCCAGGTGCCGCCGTTGATAGGTCGAGTGAACCGGGTATTCATTACAACCCTGATTGTGCAACCGGGGCACGGCGGTCCGGTATATGAGGGCGAAAGCGGCACGCGTCAAGGCTGGGGTGGCGCGCCCCTGATGTTCAAGCTGCTTGCGCCGTTGCCGTCCTGACCGACCCATTGCAGGCTGTCATCGCTGGTTTGCCAGCTCTCGATTACGCGCCCGTCCCTGGTGATCACGCCAAGGTAGGGATGCAGGCGATAGTCGCTGGCCGAGGCATAGCCCGCGTTTTCGGATCCGACCACCTCGACGCGCCATCCGCGAGCAGGGTCGCGAGGAAACAGGTGGCGCATCACGATGCCTTCTTTTCGTCGATGCTCGGTCTCGCAGATCGCGTCGGCATCGATCACCCACGACATCCATTTGTCTCCGCCCGAAGTTTCGGGCGGCTCGATCTGGTACAGGCCGGCATCGGTCGAGATCGTGAAGAAGTCGCCGATCAGCAACGCGGTTCTCGGCGCAGCGAGCAGGGGCATCGATACCCCTGCATCGCGGATCGTGCCGCTGTCGGCTGCTCCATCGATCTTCAGCCACCGAATCGAACGGCTCTCCCCGAGCAATGCGATCCAGCCATCGTTGCGAACCAGCATGCGATTGCTCGATGCGCCGCCATCGACTCTGAGCCACGCGGAGACCTGAGCGATCCCTTTGTCCGAAATCCGGATGTGCGCCACGGTTCCGTCGTCCATCAGAACGACGACGCCGCGTTCGTGGGGTGCCGCGTCCTTGACGACGAAGGCCGCGATCGGCGGCAGGCTGATCGGACTGGTGACGTTGGTCGGCGCAATCGCATTGAAGGGTATCGGCGGCGAAGAAGATGCGAGTTCACCGTCCGGGCGACGCTGGATGATCTGCAACCCGCCATCGCCGACGAACAGCACCGTGTCCTCGAAGACGATGACACGCTCGAGGCGACTCGGCATCGATACCAACGACAGCGGCATCGAGGACCAGGTCGATCTATGGCGCGTGTACTGCTGGATGATCGAGCCGCCGAATGTCGAGAAAAACAGGAACGCATCTTTCCCGATCGGAACCACGCGCGGCGCGAAGGGGGGCTGCATCGTTTGCGGCAGCGACTGCACGATCCATGGTCCATCGCCCGCGCGCACCTGCAATTGCACGCCGAACGTGGTGGACACGATCAGCTCGTTGTCGGACAGGCGTGCGATCGCGAACATCGCGGTTTCCGGCGTGCCCAGCGTAGTGGCGGCGGGCGGCTCGCGCGTGTCGATCAAGGTGATCGCTTCGCCGGGGCGCCATGCCGCGAGCGTCTTGTCGTCGAGCGGCTCGATCAGCGCGTAGCCGTTGTAGCTCGTCAGGCGATCGGCCGCACGCGTGATCCATCCACCCGTGGCCGAGGACTGGCCGATCGCGATGTCGCTCGCATCCGTGAAGGCAATGCGGCCGTCGCAAAGTCCGGCGACGATCATCGGGCCGTACGAAGGACGTGCGTTGAGCGTGGCGATCTGCTCCCATTCCGGATTGTCTTTCTGCGCCCCGCGCCGCGTCATGATGGCGATGCTGTTGTCGCTGCCGAAGGCGGCGATGTCTCCGGAAGGAAGCTCGGTCGCCGATTGCACGGTCGCCGATGGAAGCGACAGGTAGGCCTTGATGACCCATCGGCTCGCGATTGGATCGACGCTCGAAGCCGACGCGGATTCGACAGCTTGCTGTTCGAATATCGTCATGCCGCCGCTCAGGCCGAACGCAGCGAACGTGCGCTGCGCTCGACGACGCAGCCCGAGAACGACAACAGCCGCGCCCTGCATGCCGAGCGTGTCGACGACTCGGATCGGGTCGGACACCTGCACCGTGTGCAGCGATTCTTCGCAGGCGATTGCGACATGCGTGTCGTCGATGGCATCGGCTGCCCGCAGGGTCCCGGGAAATTGCACGCGTCGGCCCGCGGACCAGACGTACATCGCGTGTCGTTCCAGTACGAGAACGACGCAATCGGCGCCGCTTTGGTACACCAGCACCGGCATCGCTCCGCACGCGACCACGCGAACCATGATCGCGTTCGGCGGGATCTGCACGATGCTTGCGGTCCAGGTACAGAAACTACCGGGCCTCCACGCTTCGACGACACCGGCGGCATCGACGCTCACGAATTCGCGTTCGCCCGTGGCGAGCAGCTGCACGATCGGATCCGATCGCCTGCCGATCACGGCCGCGCAATCCCAACGTCCGCGCGGGCTTCGCGTGACGATGCGTATGACGCCGTCGTGATCGCCGCAAGCCAGCCATCCGGGTGCGATTTCGCAGAGTGCGCCCACCGGCGCGGCGAGCGTGACGGCATCGGGCAGCGGATGGACCACGCCGCTCGCGATACTCGAGCGCTCGCGCGACGCGCGCAGCCCGCGCAGATAGCGATAGGCAAAGACCGGGTCCTCGCAGTCGGCCGCCGTCATGGACGGAACGCGTTCAGGCGGTGCTGGCACTGCAGCGGCTCTTGGGTCGGGCCGGGAGTCGCCGCTCGTCTCGCGTGGTGCGCTGGTGATCGACTCGGGCCGCGCGTCGATCGCCACCTTGTGTTCTCGCGGCGCATGCGGCGGATTGGTCGCAAGGCAAAGCGCCTCGAGCAGCCGCCCGAGTTCGACAGCGGCATTCATGCGACCACCTGCGGCACCGGCATGTCATCGGGCTGCTCGATCGGTGGTTTGTCGTTCGCGTCGCCGCGCTCTTTCGGTTTGCGATGCGCGGACCACAGGCTGTCGATCATGCCGCTCTGAACGATCAATCGCTGCAACTGCGCGGTCGAGAGTATGGGTGCCAGCGCATCGAGCCAATCGGCGGTGAAGCGCGGGTCGCGATCCTGGATGCGTGTGGCGATCTCGTTGAAGGTGGCGTCGTCGAGGATCGCGTTGCGCAGGTTCGGTTCGCTCGATAGCGCCTGCGACCACGATTCGGGCGAGAGACCAAGCAGGAATTCGATGAAGGCATCGCGTTGCACGGGCGCTGCGACCTGCCGTGTTTCGAGATCGACCAGCGAGACCTGCGGCTCGGCGAACAGCGAGAAGTAGGGGCCCAATACCCGGTCGGCGTGCATGCCGCGGCCCACCAGAAACAGGCGTCGCGGGTCGAACCCCGTCCGGTTGTGGGCGGCCTGCCGAAGCTCGTCGATGAAGGGTCGTTCGATCGATTCGATGTAGCGCACCGCGCTGTTCTTTCCCGCGTCGATCTTGCAGATGCCATCCCACCATTGAAAGAACGATTCCGACAGATAGTCGGGCGGGGCCTTTTCGTTCGGGCCGCGACGGGTGCGCTTTTCGAGCGTGATGTAGATGCGTTTCTCGAGCGTGATCCAGGCTTCGCGTCGGTCGCGACGCAGGAAGCGAAAGCACTGCGGCGAGAACAGTTGCAGCAGCGTGATCTGTGCGAGCGTGTAGTCGTTGAGGTTGAGATTCTTCGCGGCCGCTACGCCGCGCACGAACTCGAGCAACTCGCCGGCACGCACCATCTTGCGAGGAACGATAGGTACCGCTTCGAGAAAAAGTTCGAGCAGCCATTCGGCATCGGGCGTGAGCCGCGACTCCTTGCTCGCGGCATCGGGGGCCGTCGGAAACAATGCGGGAAATCGTTGCAGCAAAAAGCTGCGCGCTTCGGTACGGCTCCAGCGCGGCAGCCGAAACGGAATCTGGATGATCTTTTCGAGATACTCGCTGCCGGTGATGGGTGGCAGGCGCGCACCGCTGATGCGCGACGTGAATTCGGCGTAGCGCTCGGGCTTCAGGCTGTAGGCGATGCTCTCGGCGCCGCGATCGCCGAGTTGCAGGTAATCGCGATAGCGATGCGCGATGCCGCGCTCGACCACCTCGTCGTCCAGCGCGAGGATGAAGACACAACCGGCGACATCAAGGAAGAGCTTGATCGCTTCGAGCATCTCGACCGCCTTGTCGGGAAGGCAGCGATCGAGGTCGTCGACCAGAAACAGGAAGTTGAGCTTGTTGCCGGCCGAAACAGTATCGCCGCCGGCTGCGGCATGCTCCGGTTCGCCGCGCGTGAGTTTGCGCAATTGGGCAAAAAGGTCGTAGTAGAGCGAGACATGACCCTGCGGCTGGTCGTGTGCCACGGGTGTCCGGTGTCCTCGATCGATCTGTTCCTGTGCCGCCTTCAAGGCTTCATACGGCGCGAGCTCGACCTCACCCAGCATCGGGACGCTGGCCTTGAGCTTGACCATCTTGGTCAGCGCGATCGTGCATGCGCCCAGCATCACGAGACGATCGCCGAGCCAGTCGATGCTTTCCCTGCTCAGGCGCGCGTCTATCCATCGCAGCGGCTTCGAGTCGGCTGCCCACGCGCGCCAGGTCTTGCGCCAGCGCGATTCAGTCAGTCGCGCCTGCGCCTGTTCCCATGACGCGCGGCCGTCGATGAAATCCGAAAGCCGTTTCTCCGCGGTGCGCAGCAACGGCACGAGCAGATGCTCTTCGCGCTCGTAACGCCACGGATTGAAATCGACCGTGAGCGTGACGACGTCGCTTTCTCGCTGGACTTGCGACGGAGCCCAGCGCTGATCCACCGCTTTTCGAATCTCGTTGAGCAGCGTCGATTTGCCGCTGCCCCACTCGCCGAACACGCCGATGACGAGCGCGTCACCCTCGCGATCGACTTCGCGAAAGTAACGCTCGATGCGTTCATCGGCCCGTTGAATGTAGGGACCGATGCCGACGGTTTCGGTGGGAGCAAGCGCCATGAGCTTTCATCGGGTCAATCATGGAGTTCCATGCCGCACGCGCATCTACAACTCGGCTTCCTTGTCGGCGTCCGTGATGTTCGGCACAGGCGCGGCAACCAATGACGCCGAATGGAGGATACCGGTACCGAAACGACCTGGGAACCATGGCTTGGGCGTGTCGGGTATTCGCGCCGTGTCGCGGCCGAGCTTGCGAAATGCGGCGATCAATCGCTCAAGCAGCGGTGGTTTCCGGGTGTGCACAGCGATGTGGGCGGGGGCTATCCAACTTTGGAAGCGGACTTTCGGACGTGACGCTTGCAGGGATGATCGAAGAGGAGATCGAATGCGATCTGACCTATAGACACGGTTTTGACCCGGTCCACGCGCTTGAGGCCAGGCGTCATGACGAAATCCGGATTGCGCTATGGTGGGCGATCGTAGGGTTGACGGTGCGCAACACCTGTCATCCGAACCAGTCGATCATCGGCAAGCCGACGGCCGTCGAACCACCGACGAAGACTTTGCCGTTCCTCTTCGCATCGTCGGGCATCCTTTTTTTCTCGATCGTGTCCGGCCGATGCCTGTCGTCCCGCGAAGACTTTTCATTGCCATGGGTGGGCTTGTGTCGCTGGTTCTGGCCGGCTCCGCAAGTCAAGGCGAGACAGCGGGAAATGGAAGGTGCTTGGCCGCATGCCGATGTTTGCCGTGTTTGGCGCGGTCGCAAAAGACTTGCTGCTGCTATTGTCGATGGGGATCTCGGGATTAGGCGTACGTGGCATGGCTACCGAGATACTGGTCTGGCTGGCCGCCTTCGCTTCGTGGGTCGAATGGACCGGTTTTATCGGCAGCGCAATGCTGTGCCCGTTGAGTTGGAAGCCATGGGCGTCGCCGTGGCGACCGTGCGAGAGCAAAGCCCATTCTTGAAACCGGGCCGGATCGCCTCATCTTCGAAGCCTCATCGATTGCGGATCCGCCATGCGTCTCGACAAGATCACCACCAAGTTCCAGGAAGCCCTCGCCGATGCGCAAAGCATCGCCGTCGGGCGCGACAACCAGTTCATCGAACCGGTCCACGTCCTGCAGGCGCTGCTTGCGCAACAGGACGGGTCGGCGCGTTCGCTGTTGCAGCACGCGGGCGTGAACATGCAGAAGCTCACGACGTCCCTCGATCAGGCGATCGCTCGCCTTCCGCAGGTGCAGGGTACGGGCGGGCAGGTACAGATCGGCCGCGACCTCGCCGGTCTGCTGAACATCGCCGACAAGGAAGCGCAGAAGCGCGGCGACGAATACATCGCCAGCGAGATGTTCCTGCTCGCGGTCGCCGACGACAAAGGCGAAGCGGGCCGCGCCGCGAAGGAAGCGGGCCTCACCAAGAAAGCGGTGACCGCGGCGATCGACGCGGTGCGCGGCGGCGCGTCGGTCGATAGCGCCGACGCCGAGTCGCAGCGCGAGGCATTGAAGAAATACACGATCGACCTGACCGAACGAGCGCGCCAGGGCAAGCTCGATCCGGTGATCGGCCGCGACGACGAGATTCGTCGCGCCATCCAGATCCTGCAGCGGCGCACCAAGAACAATCCCGTGCTGATCGGCGAGCCCGGCGTCGGCAAGACCGCGATCGTCGAAGGTCTCGCGCAGCGCATCGTCAATGAAGAAGTGCCTGAGTCGCTCAAGGGCAAGCGTCTCCTGGTGCTCGACATCGCGCTGTTGCTCGCGGGCGCGAAGTATCGCGGCGAGTTCGAGGAGCGCCTGAAGGCGGTGCTCGCGGACATCGCGAAGGACGAAGGACAGACCCTGATCTTCATCGACGAGCTGCACACCATGGTCGGCGCCGGCAAGGCCGAAGGCGCGATCGATGCCGGCAACATGCTCAAGCCCGCGCTCGCGCGCGGCGAGCTGCATTGCATAGGCGCGACCACGCTCGACGAATATCGCAAGTACATCGAAAAGGACGCGGCGCTCGAGCGGCGCTTCCAGAAGGTGCTGGTCGATGAGCCTTCGGTCGAAAGCACCATCGCGATCCTGCGCGGCCTGCAGGAGAAGTACGAGGTGCATCACGGCGTGCAGATCACTGACCCGGCGATCGTGGCCGCCGCCGAGCTCAGCCACCGCTACATCACCGATCGTTTCCTGCCCGACAAGGCGATCGACCTGATCGACGAAGCCGCTGCGCGCATCAAGATGGAGATCGATTCCAAGCCCGAGGTGATGGACCGGCTCGATCGTCGCCTGATTCAGTTGAAGATCGAGCGCGAGGCGGTCAAGAAGGAGAAGGACGAGGCTTCACAGAGGCGGCTCGAATTGATCGAGCAGGAAATCGTCCGCCTGCAGAAGGAATACTCGGACCTCGAAGAAATCTGGAAGGCCGAAAAGGCCCAGGTCGTCGGTACCGCGTCGATCATGGAGGAGATCGAGAACGTCAAGCAGCAGATCGCCGTGTTGAAGCGCGAAGGCAAGCTCGACAAGGTGGCGGAGCTGCAATACGGCAAGCTGCCGCCTCTCGAAGAGCAGTTGAAGTCGGCAGAATCCAACGCCGCTGCCACCAAAAAGCCGAACCAGTTGGTGCGTACCGAAGTCGGCGCCGAAGAAATCGCCGAAGTCGTCTCGCGCGCCACCGGCATTCCCGTCAGCAAGATGATGCAGGGCGAGCGCGACAAGCTGCTCTTCATGGAAGACGCGTTGCACAGGCGCGTGGTCGGCCAGGACGAGGCAGTGAGACTCGTGTCGGACGCGATCCGTCGCTCGCGCGCAGGCCTCTCCGATCCCAACCGCCCTTACGGGTCCTTCCTCTTCCTCGGCCCCACCGGTGTGGGCAAGACCGAGCTCTGCAAGGCGCTCGCGAACTTCCTGTTCGATTCGGACGATCACCTGGTTCGCATCGACATGAGCGAGTTCATGGAGAAGCACAGCGTCGCGCGCCTGATCGGCGCGCCGCCTGGCTATGTCGGCTATGAAGAGGGCGGCTATCTGACCGAACTGGTGCGACGCAAGCCGTACAGCGTGATCCTGCTCGACGAGATCGAGAAGGCGCATCCCGATGTGTTCAACGTGCTTCTTCAGGTGCTCGACGATGGCCGTCTCACGGACGGACAGGGGCGCACGGTCGATTTCAAGAACACCGTGATCGTGATGACGTCCAACATCGGCTCGCAGTTGATCCTGGCCGAAAGTGCGGCGCTGACCGGCGATGCCACGGTTGCCGAAGCAGTCTATGAACGCATCAAGGGTCTGGTGTGGCAGGAGGTCAAGCAGGAGTTCAGGCCCGAGTTCCTCAATCGCATCGACGAGGTCGTGGTGTTCCATGGACTCGATGCGGCCAACATTGCGGCGATCGCGCGGATACAACTCGGGATTCTCGAGCGCAGGCTCGAAAAGATGGAGATCGGGTTGGTCGTGTCGGAGGCTGCTTTGACCAAGCTCGCGACTGCGGGCTTCGATCCGCTGTTCGGTGCGCGTCCGTTGAAGCGCGCGATTCAGCAGCAGCTCGAGAACCCGTTGTCGCGGATGCTGCTCGAAGGCAAGTTCGGCGCGAAAGATACGGTGCGTGTGGGCTTCGGGGATCGGGGCTTCACGTTCGATACGGACCAACGCGTGGCTGCATGAGGTGCGTCGTGCGAGGCGATTGAAGCAAAGGCGGCGCGGTCGGGTCGCCTTTGCGCCTGCGTAGAATCGCGGGATGAAAATCGACACCGATGTAGAAACTGCGGGGACCGCGCGCCCCGCGATGCTCGACCTGATCGGCAACACACGGTCGTCGAGGCGACCGCTGGCAACACTGGCCTCGGGCTTGCGCTGGTCGCGCGGGCCAAAGGTTATCGGGTGGTGCTGGTCGTGCCTGACAAGATGACCAATGAAAAGGTCCTCCATCTGAAGGCGCTCGGCGCCGACGTGCGCATCACGCGCTCGGACGTGGGCAAGGGCCACCCCGCGTACTACCAGGACTATGCCGCGCGGCTGGTAAGGAGATTCCCGGCGCCTGGTTCGCAGATCAGTTCAACAACCCGAACAATCCACTCGCGCACGAACGGACCACGGGCCCGGAGATCCGGGAACAGATGCATCACGACGTCGATGCAATCGTCGTCGGGGTCGGGTCTTCGGGCACGCTGACGGGTCTCACGCGTTATTTTCGTCGCGTGCATCCGGCACTGGAATTCGTCCTCGCCGATCCGGCGGGATCGATCCTCGCGGACTACATCGAGACCGGTCGCCTCGGTGAAGCGGGCTCGTGGGCGGTGGAAGGCATCGGCGAGGATTTCATTCCGTCGATCGCCGACTTTTCCGGCGTGAAGCACGCGTATTCAATCGACGATCAGGAAAGCTTCGGCACGGCGCGCGAACTGTTGCGCACCGAATGCATCCTCGGCGGCTCATCGACCGGTACCCTGGTGGCCGCAGCGCTGCGCTACTGCCGCGCGCAGACGACGCGCAAGAGAGTGGTGAGTTTCGTCTGCGACACCGGCACGCGCTATCTCACCAAGGTCTACAACGACGCGTGAATGACCGATCAGGGGCTGCTCGATCGCAACTGCTACGGCGATCTTCGCGACCTGATCTCGCGCCGCTTCGACGACGATGCGATGGTCACGGTCGAAGCCGACGATACGCTGGCGACGGCCTTCGCGCGCATGCGGGCCAGCGACGTATCGCAAGTGCCGGTGATGAAACAGGGCAACATCGTCGGTCTGCTCGACGAATCCTACACTCTGTTCAAACTGCATACCGACCCGGGGCAGTTCAAGCTGCCGGTCGAAACCGCGATGACCTCATCGCTGAAGATCCTCGCACCGGCGGCATCGCTCGCCGAGCTGCGAGACACGCTCGATACCGGACTGGTCGCGATCATTGCCGATGCCAACGGCTTCTATGGGCTGGTGACGCGCGTCGATCTCATCAATCACTTGCGAAGGAAGTTTGATGGCGCACGTCGACAAGAAGAAGAGCAAAGAGCTGGCATTCGGCACGCGCGTGATCCATGCAGGACAGTCGCCCGATCCGACGACGGGCGCGATCATGCCCCCGATCTATGCGACCTCGACCTATGTCCAGCAAAGCCCGGGCGTTCATCAGGGCTACGACTACGGGCGCTCGCACAACCCGACGCGCTTCGCGCTCGAGCGCTGCGTCGCCGATCTCGAGGGCGGCGCGCAGGCTTTCGCATTCGCATCGGGACTCGCGGCAATCGCAACGGTGCTCGAACTGCTTCCCGCCGGCTCGCACGTGATCGCAGGCGACGATCTCTACGGCGGAACCTATCGCTTGTTCGAGCGCGTGAGAAAGGAAAGCGCAGGTCTGCGCTTTACCTTTGTCGACATGTCCGATGCCGACGCACTTGCGCGCGCCATGACCGCGGACACGCGCATGGTGTGGGTCGAGACGCCCAGCAATCCGACGCTCAAGCTCGCCGACCTCGACGCCATCGCCAGCTTGTGTCGCGCGCACGGCGCGATCGCGGTAGCCGACAATACCTTCGCGAGTCCGTGGGTGCAGCGACCGATCGAGCGCGGCTTCGATATCGTGGTGCACTCGACGACCAAGTATCTCAACGGACATTCGGACGTTATCGGTGGCGTCGCGGTCGTGGCGGACGGCGAACGCGCGGCCGCGTGGCGTGAGCGCCTCGGTTTTTTGCAGAATGCGGTGGGCGCGATCGCCGGACCGTTCGACAGCTTTCTCGTGCTTCGCGGCATCAAGACGCTGGCGTTGCGCATGGAGCGGCATTGCGCGTCCGCGTTACAAATAGCTAACTGGTTAGCTAATCAACCAAAGGTTTCTCGTGTCTTTTATCCCGGCCTGGAATCGCATCCCCAACACGCGCTCGCGAAGCGACAGATGCATGGTTTCGGCGGGATGATTGCGGTTGAACTCGCGACCGAGCTCGCGGGCACTCGGCGCTTTCTCGAGCGATGCGAACTATTTGCGCTGGCCGAGAGCTTGGGGGGCGTGGAGAGCCTGATCGAACATCCGGCAATCATGACGCACGCGACCATCCCCGCGCAGCAGCGAAGCGCGCTCGGGATCGGTGATTCGCTGGTTCGCCTCTCGGTGGGAATCGAGAATGTGGATAACCTGAAAGACGATCTCGCACAGGCACTTGCCGCTATTTGATCAACTGATTTCTCTGATGAGTGCGGGGCAAGCAAATTGGCGTTGACTATCGTAAATATAAATAATTAACATTTGTTCTATTGATCCACAGCCCTCACAATCCTTCCCTGACTTTGCAAATGGAGCGAACCAAGTGAATGTATTGAAAAGCAGTGAAGGCAAGAGCGTCCCCGACATCAAGTTCCTGACGCGCCGCGACGGCGACTGGTCGACGGTGACCACCGACGACATCTTCGCGAACAAGAACGTGATCGTATTTTCGTTGCCCGGCGCTTTCACGCCGACTTGTTCGTCAACCCACCTGCCGCGCTTCAACGAACTCGCGCCGACCTTCAGGAAGCACGGCATCGATACCGTCGTCTGCATATCGGTCAACGATCCGTTCGTGATGGAAGAGTGGGCGCGCGATCAGGAATCCGAGAATGTGATGTTGCTGCCCGACGGCAACGGCGCGTTCACCGAACAGATGGGCATGCTGGTGGACAAGAGCGCGCTCAATTTCGGCAAGCGCTCGTGGCGTTATTCGATGCTGGTTCGAAACAAGAAGATCGAGAAGATGTTCATCGAGCCGCAGAAGGATGGCGACCCGTTCGAAGTGTCGGACGCCGACACGATGCTGGACTATCTCGACCCCAAGGCCAAGCGACCCGATCAGGTCGCGCTGCTATCCCGTATCGGCTGCCCGCATTGCGCGAAGGCCAAGCGCCTGTTGACCGAAGCCGGCTACGACTACGTCGATGTTCCGCTCGGACACACGATCCGCACCAAGGCAGTCGGAGCGATTTCCGGCGGCAAGACCGTGCCGCAAGTCTTCATCAATGGCAAGCTGATCGGCGGCGCCGAAGATCTCGAGAACTATTTGAAGAAGGCCGCGTAAGAAACACAGGCGGCAATAGACTGAAGGGGGCGGCTCATAGCGGGCCGTCCTTTTTTCACTTCAACTCCTGCGAACGAGAACGAGCCATGGATCGCATCGAAACCGACGTTGCCATCATCGGCGCCGGCACAGCGGGGCTGGCTGCCTATCGAGCGGTCAAGTCCGCGGGCAAGCGCGCGTTGCTGATCGAGAGCACGGTCTATGGCACCACCTGTGCGCGGGTTGGTTGCATGCCCAGCAAGCTCCTGATCGCGCCGGCGGAAGCCGCGCACTGCGTCGATCGCTTCGCAGCCTTCGGGCTTGTTCTCGATGCGCCGCTCGTGGTGAATGGCAAGGCGGTGATGGCGCGCGTCAAGCGCGAGCGCGATCGCTTCGTCGGCTTCGTGTTGAAGGGCGTCGCCGAGATGCCCGACGGCGACAAGCTGTTGGGGCGCGCGACCTTCATCGACGACCACACACTTGCGATAGCCAACGGCCCGACCGTGAGGGCGAACGCGATCGTGATCGCGACTGGATCCTTTCCGAGTTGCCCGCCGACGTGGAACGCGCTCGGCGACCGGCTGATCACCAACGACGAGATCTTCGAATTCGACGATCTGCCCCGGAGCGTCGCCGTGTTCGGCCCAGGCGTGATCGGTCTCGAACTCGGGCAGGCGCTGCATCGGCTGGGCGTGCGCGTCAAGATCTTCGGGCGCGGCGGCGGCGTCGGACCGCTCGCCGATCCGGCCATCCTTGCGGAGGCGCGCCGCTTGTTCGGCGCCGAGCTTTATCTCGATACCAATGCGCACGCAGAGGTTTCGCGCGATGGCGACGAGGTCGTCGTCGCGTACAAGGACATGGATGGCAGCGACCGAGTCGAGCGCTTCGACTATCTGCTCGCGGCGACGGGCCGCACGCCGAACGTGCGCAACCTCGGCATCGAGCACACGTCGCTCGAACTGAACGCGCACGCGATACCGCTGTTCGATCGCCACACCCTGCAATGCGGCTCGTCGTCTATCTTCATCGCCGGCGACGTGAACAACGACGTACCCGTCCTGCACGAAGCCGCCGATGAAGGGCGCATCGCAGGCGAGAACGCGGCACAGTTTCCCAAGGTCGAGAAGGGCCTGCGCCGCGCGCCGCTCGGCGTGGTGTTCACCGATCCACAGATTGCCGTGGTCGGCGGCGGCTACCGCGCGGTTCAGCACTTGCCGCATGTGGTCGGCGAAGTCTCGTTCGAGGACCAAGGGCGCGCGCGCGTGATGCTGCGCAATCAGGGGCTTCTGCATCTCTACGCGGAGATCGGCACCGGCCGCTTCCTCGGAGCCGAAATGCTCGGACCCGATGCGGAACACATCGGTCACCTGCTGGCGTGGGCGTTGCAGATGAAATGCACGATCGCACAGATGCTGGAGATGCCGTTCTATCACCCGGTCGTCGAGGAGGGCCTACGTACGGGACTTCGCGACGCGCAGTCCAAGCTCGATGCAGCCGCGCTCGAACGCCGCGCTGCTTGATCGGTTCTTCACTCGCAGTCCCGTTCCGAACGGCCGCAGATCGCGGCCGTTTATCTTGAGGAATCGCCCATGACTTCTTTCTCGACCTGCGACCTGTGCGACGCGCACGAAGACAGGCTTCACGACGGCCGGATCCAGATCGTTGCGCCCGGCTATCTGTCGTTCGGCCGCAGGAAGCGCTTTCATGGGCCGGCATCGACGCTCGTGGTCTTCGAAGACAACGCGCTGGTGCGCGAGGCCGTACAGACGTCCGGGCATGGCAAGGTTCTGGTCGTCGATGGACGAGGCAGTCTCGAAGTCGCGTTGCTCGGCGGCAATCTCGCGAATTTCGCCGCCGCCAATGGATGGGCAGGTGTGATCGTTCATGGCGCGGTACGCGACGTCGATGAACTGAACGAAGCCGAGATCGCGATCCGCGCGCTCGCTCTGCAACCGCGCCGGGCAGGCAAGAAGGGCGCAGGGGAGCGAGATGTGCGCATGCAATTCTCCGGCGTCACGATCGAGCCCGGCGCGTTCATCTACGCCGATGCGGACGGAATCATCGTGTCGAACGAGGCGCTCGGCCTGCGCGCGAACTAAGGCCCGCGCAGTTGCTCCTGCGGTTGCTGCGAAGCACTATTTCATCCCGTATCGTGGGAAACACACGCCACCATGCAAAATAAAATATTCAACATATTGAACAGAAACGATTAAATAAATAGTCTTATATAAGACATAACACTTGTTGCTCAGCGGCAATTTGTTTACCATCGTTGGCATTGTCTTTTGATACTTTGCAACGTCAACGATGGAGCCGACCATGAGCGCACGCGAACTCGAGATTCAGAAACTTCAAAAGGATTGGGATACCAATCCGCGCTGGAAAAACCTCAAGCGCGGCTACACGGCGGCCGATGTCGTGCGCCTGCGTGGATCGGTTCCGATCGAACATACGCTCGCCAAGCGCGGCGCCGAGAAGCTCTGGAATCTCGTCAACAACGAACCCTTCGTCAACACGCTCGGCGCATTGACCGGCAACCAGGCGATGCAGCAGGTCAAGGCCGGACTCAAGGCGATCTACCTGTCGGGATGGCAGGTCGCGGGCGACGCCAACCTCGCCGGCGAGATGTATCCCGACCAGTCGCTGTATCCGGCCAACTCGGTGCCGATGGTGGTTCGCCGCATCAACAATGCCTTCATGCGCGCCGACCAGATCCAGTGGTCCGAAGGCAAGAACGACATCGACTACTTCGCGCCCATCGTGGCCGATGCGGAGGCGGGTTTCGGCGGCGTGCTCAATGCCTTCGAGCTGATGAAGTCGATGATCGATGCAGGCGCCGCCGGCGTGCACTTCGAAGACCAACTCGCATCGGTCAAGAAGTGCGGCCACATGGGCGGCAAGGTGCTGGTGCCAACGCGTGAAGCGGTTGCCAAGCTGGTCGCCGCGCGCCTCGCGGCCGACGTGATGGGCACGCCCACGCTGGTCATCGCGCGCACCGACGCGGAAGCGGCCGACCTCGTCACCAGCGACGTCGATGACAACGACAAGGAGTTCCTGACCGGCGAGCGCACCATCGAAGGCTTCTATCGCACGCGCCCCGGCCTCGACCAGGCGATCTCACGCGGCGTCGCGTACTCCGAGTATGCCGACATGGTGTGGTGCGAGACCGGCAAGCCCGATCTCGCCTACGCGAAAGCGTTTGCCGAAGCGATCCACGCGAAGCACCCCGGCAAGCTGCTCGCATACAACTGCTCGCCGTCGTTCAACTGGAAGAAGAACCTCGACGACGCGACCATCGCGAAGTTTCAAACGGAGTTGGGCGCGATGGGCTACAAGTTCCAGTTCATCACGCTCGCCGGCTTCCACAGTCTCAACTACTCGATGTTCCATCTCGCGCACGGCTACGCGCGCAACCAGATGAGTGCCTTCGTCGAGTTGCAGGAAGCCGAGTTCGCGGCGGCCGCGAAGGGCTTCACCGCGGTCAAGCATCAGCGTGAAGTCGGCACCGGCTACTTCGACGCGGTCACGCAGACCATCGAACGCGATGCGTCGACCACGGCGCTGAAGGGCTCGACCGAAGACGAACAGTTCTTCGGAAGCCACGGGCACGACGAGGAAGCGAAGAAGGTCGCCTGATCGGGAACATCGCGACCGGGATCGAAAATGCAAAATCGCCGCAAGGGTCTGCACCCTTGCGGCGATTTTTGTTGAGCGGTCGACCTCAGTTCGGTGCGAACGCGAGCTTCACATAGATCGGCGCGTACGCCTCGCCTTGCGTGACGTCGATCAGGAACTCGCGCGCGAGTTCGAGCAGCGCGAGGAAGGTCACGATCGCAACGGACACGCCGCGGCCGGCCTCGAACAGGTCGCTGAACTCGACGAAGCGCGCGTCCTTCAAGCGCCGCAGGATGTGCGTCATGTGTTCGCGCACCGACAGCTCTTCGCGCCGGATGCGATGGTGCGCAACCAGGCGCGCGCGCCGCAGCACATCGGCCCACGCGGCCTGCAGATCGGCGACGTGCACGTCGGGCCAGACTTTCTCGACGGTGTCGTCGATGGTCGCGGCGGCGACGACGAAATCGCGACCGATGGTGGGCAGCGCATCGACCTGCAGCGCGGCGAGCTTCATGCGCTCGTATTCGACCAGGCGGCGAACCAGCTCGGCGCGCGGATCCTCGGCCTCGCCGCTGGCGGCGCTCTTTCGCACCGGCAGCAGCATGCGCGACTTGATCTCGATGAGCATCGCGGCCATCAGCAGATATTCGCCCGCCAGTTCGAGATTGCTCTTGCGTATCTGCTCGATGTAGCCGAGGTACTGGCGCGTGACCTCGGCCATCGGAATGTCGAGCACGTTGAAGTTCTGCTTGCGGATCAGGTAGAGCAGAAGATCGAGCGGACCTTCGAAGGCTTCGAGAAAAACCTCGAGGGCGTCGGGCGGAATGTAGAGGTCCTGCGGCATCGCGAACAGGGGTTCGCCATACAGCCGCGCGAACGCCAGGCCATCGGTGGTGTCGGGCGTGGTATCGACCGAGGCGGGCGGCGGCAAGGTACTGGTACCGTCCGAAGGGCGGGGCGGCTGCCCTGGAAGCGCCTTCATTGAGCGGCCTTCACTGCGGCACCTTCACTTCGGCTGGGTCTGATAGACGTAGCCGGGCTGCGGTACGCGCGACTCGGCGACGCGATCGGCCTCGTCGGCGGTCTGCGGTTTCTTGTCCCACCAGATCGCGCGGCCCTTGGCCTGGTCGGCGACGATGCGCGGGTTGTTCGCCTTCAGTTCTTCGATGAAGCGGGTGATCTCGGATACGTACATGGTTTTCTGCAGGAGCGCGGACGCGCAGGTGGGATGTCACGGAAGCGGACGACAGTGGGCGCGATTCTATCGTGTCGGCTTGCGCTTCGCCCCGTGGCCTTTCGCGTCGGTCGAAATGCCGCGTTGCGCGAGCGCTTCGCGCAGCAGATATTCGACCTGCGCATTGACGCTGCGCAATTCACCCGCCGCGAGGCGTTCGAGCGCGCTCCAGAGCGTGGGGTCGACGCGCAGCAGGAAGGATTTCTTGTCGGGACTCGCCATCGGTTCGTGGCTTCAGCGCCTCAGCGCGTCATGCCTCGTGCGCTCGCGGCTATCCTGCATCGCGCGTTCGATCGCGGCGCATAGCCTCCGAGCTTCGTCGCTCCCGATCATGAAGGCCTTGCCGTTATCGAGTTCGAGACGTACCGCATCGGACCCCGAGACGTTGTAGAGCATCCCGCGCGATGTCCAGTGGATGCCCCAGCCTTCGTACCAGCGCGTGCGAACCATCGTCACCGAAACGATGTGCTTCACCGCCGCGGTTCTCTTCAATAACCCGAGGCCGAAGCGCGCGACCACACGCGTGCCCGTCACCACCACCGACATCGACGAGAAGCTGACGATCGCCAGCGCGGACGCGATCGCGAGCCCCGGCAGAAGATGTGGGGGCAGCTCGCGTTGCGCGATCGGCGTGAAGGTCCAGATGACGGCCAGGCAAAGCAGTGGAACCCAGGCCCCCATCAGGATCATCCAGCCGACCTGGCGATGCTCGTAGATCACGCGTCTTGATGCGAGCTCGTTCATGGCGATCCGATCAGTTGTAGAGCGTGCCCGCGTTGATGATCGGCTGTGCATCCGACTCGGAGCACAACACCACCAGCAGGTTGCTCACCATCGCGGCCTTTCGTTCGTCGTCGAGCTCGATGATGTGGCGCTCCGAGAGGCCCTTCAGGGCCATCTCGACCATCGTGACCGCGCCCAGCACGATCTTCTGGCGCGCGGCGATGATCGCCTCGGCCTGCTGACGACGCAGCATCACGCCGGCGATCTCGGGCGCGTACGCGAGGTGCGTGAGCTTGGCGTCCTCGATGCCGATGCCGGCGATGTCGAGACGATCGGACAGTTCAGCCATCAGGCTTTGCGTGACCTGCGCCATGCTCGATCGCAGCGTCAATTCGGCCGTGTGTTTCGGGCTGCGCGGCTCGGTGTCGCCGGCTTCGATGTCGGCGATGCCTTCGTCGTACGGATAGCTCGACGCGAGATGCCGGATCGCAGTCTCGGCCTGCACGCGCACATAGGCCTCGTAGTC
>JBBQCA010000024.1:0-24520 GCA_038318315.1 Burkholderiales bacterium
GCGCTGCCCAGTTCGACCAGCTGCTCGAAGCTGTTCTGCGCGGCCGCCCCGCCCTTCGCGGCCGCGCCTTTCACCGAGCGCGCGAGCGTGAAGAACTCGGCGATGTAGCGCGTCACGTCGTTGGGATTGGCGAACACGCGCTTGACGTCGCGCCGCCAGATGCGCTGCATCTCGGGTATCCACTCGACCAGATAAGGCTCCGAGGTCGCGATCACGACCTCGTTGCTCTTGATCTCGATGGGCAGGATGCGAAAGCGCGTCGCATAGCTGACCGACATCAGATCGGCGATGCGCGAGAAATCGACCTTGAGCGGATCGATCCGCGCATACGGCAGACCGACCTTGGTGGCCAGCCAGTCGGAGAGCACGTCGAGCGTCAGCAAGCGATGCGGCGCGATCGCGGACTTGAGTCGCGCGTCGGCGACGACCACGAGCGGATGCGTGTCGGCCCGCGCGCGCGAGGCATCGGCATGGATCGCATCGGCTTGCTCGGCCGCGATCAGGCCATCGGCGCGCAGCCATTGCGTGACCTGCGCAAGCGACAGGCGCTGGTCCTTGGCATTGGTCGCGGGAAGCGCGCTCATGGTGACATCGGGACTCGTTGGTGGAAGCTTCATCGTAACCTGTCCTCGCCGCATGCCATGCGTCTCCGGTCGAGGCGCTAGATGCGAAACATCGACGACGCGTGCTTCTTTCGCAGCGATGCGACCGCATGAAGGCCATCGACCCAGGTCGACGCGGGTAGCCGCAAGCCGCGTGCGACGACCGCCGCGCGTTCGCGCAACGCCGTCCATGGCACCGCCAGTGGCGGCCCGTTGAATGCGATCGCAACACGGTTGCCTTCGTGCACTTCGGGCAAGGCGATGACGCGTCCCTCGAACGCGTCGCCGAGGTTGCGCATGTTGCGATCGAAGCTGGCGTGGTCGCCGAACAGGTTGACGGTCAGGATGCCGGGCGATCGCAGGCAGGCGCGGCAATGCGCATAGAAGGACGCCGATTCGAGCACCGGACCACGCGCGGTTGCGTCGTAGAGATCCACCTGCAAGACGTCGAGCGTCGCCGTTTGTGTCGCGTCGCCGACGTAGCCCTCCGCGTCGCCGGCGATGACCAGCAGCCGTTCGTCGTCGGGCGGAAGGCGGAACATCACGCGCGCGGCAACCACCACGGCCTCGTTCAACTCGACGGCGGTGATGTGCGCATCGGGAAAGTGGCGGTGGCAGAACTTCGTCAGCGCCGCCGCACCGAGCCCGAGCTGGGCGATCGCCCGCGGCGCCTCGAGAAACAGGGTCCACGCCATCATCTGCTGCGCGTATTCGAGCTCGATCCGGTCGGGTTTTGAAATCCGCATCGCGCCCTGCACCCACTCGGTTCCGAAGTGCAGGAAGCGCACGCCGCCTTCTTCGGAGAACGTCACCGGCGCATACACGATCCTGCGACGAGGGCGCACGGATTCGCGCTTTCCTGCACGTGCGGCCTTCATCGACGCAGCGCCGCGATCCATGCCGTCTGCTTCACCGCGAAGCTATGCGTCGCGTTGGCGGGACTCGAAGACGGCAAGACCACCAGTTCGCATCGACCCGCTTCGGGAATGACCGCAACGCGTTTGCGATACGACGCCGCCTTGCCGCCATTGAACGCGATGCGCGTCACGTACGGCCAGTGGCGCAAGAGACCCGCGAGATCGTTGGCGACCTCGGCGCGAATCGCGCTGTCCAGGCTGCCCTCGCGCTCGCAATGCGCGATCACATCCCACACGCCGATGCGATGCTCCTGCAGACGCTCGACACGTTGCGCATAAGGCATCTCGCTCAAGGGCTCGCCGATCACGCCTGCGACGAGACGCCAGAAATGATTGCGCGGATGGCCGTAGTACTGGGCCGCAACGAGCGATGCTTCGCTCGGAAAGCTGCCGAGGATAAGGGTTCGCGCGCGCGCGTCGCCGATCGGCGCGAGCCCGGCCTTCGATGCCGTGGGCATGTCGGATTTGTCCATCGCAAAAGGCCGATACGATACCCTTCGCCGGCCATGCTCGATGTCGAGCTCGTTTCCCGCATCCCGCACCACTGTTCCGCGCCAAGCCGCATGACCAGCACCCGAGACCGAGCGACCGCTGTCACCACCTTCGCCCTGCGCGGTGCCGCGCTGACGCTGTGCGACGATCCCTTCATCGTCGGCGATGCCGCGGCGATGCGCTACGAGTCCGATGCGCTGATCGTGATTCGCGACGGTCGCATCACGGGCTTTGGTTCCTACGATGCATTGAAGCCCACCCTGTCCGCCGAGATACCGATCACGCACTACCGCGACGCGTTGATCGTTCCCGGTTTCATCGACACGCATGTGCACTATCCGCAAACGCAGATCATCGGCGCGGGCGGCAAGCGCCTGATCGACTGGCTGGCCAGCTACACCTTTCCGGCCGAGATGCAGTTCGCCGATGCGCAGCACGCGCGCGAAGTCGCGGACCTGTTCCTCGACACCTGCCTGTCGCACGGCACGACCACCGCGGTGGTCTATTGCACGGTGCATCCGCAATCGGTCGATGCGTTCTTCGAAGCCGCCGATGCGCGCTGCCTGCGCATGATCGCGGGCAAGACCCTGATGGATCGCAATGCGCCCGCAGCCCTGCTCGACACTGCCCAGCGCGGCTATGACGAATCGCGCGCGCTGATCGAGCGCTGGCGCGATCGCGGCCGACTCGGCTATGCGGTCACGCCGCGCTTCGCAGCCAGCAGCACGCCGGCGCAGCTCGAACTCGCAGGCACGCTGCTGGCCGAGTTTCCGCACGCGTACTGCCAGACCCATATCGCCGAGCAGCGCGATGAAGTCGCATGGGTCGCGAAGCTCTTTCCCGAACGGCGCGACTACCTCGACGTTTACGATCACTACGGCCTGATCGGACCGCGCACCTTGCTGGGCCACGGCATCCATCTCGTCGAACGCGAATGGCAACACTGCCGCGAGGCAGGGGCCACCATCACGCATTGCCCGACGTCCAATGCATTTCTCGGCAGCGGCCTGTTCGACTGGTCGCGCGCGAAACAGCAGGGTCACGAGGTTTCGGTCGCACTCGCCACCGACGTCGGCGCGGGCACGACGCTGTCAATGCTCGCGACCATGGGCGCGGCGTATCAGATCGCGCAACTCGGCGGCTATCGCCTGACGCCGATGCAGGCGCTCTATCTGTCCACGCGCGGTGCGGCACGCGCATTGCAACTCGAGGACACGATCGGCTCGATCGCTCCAGGCATCGAAGCGGACCTGGTGGTGCTCGATCTCGCGCACTCGCCGCTCGCACGACTGCGCATGAAATCCTGCAAGGCGATCGAAGACGCACTCTTCATGCTGATGACGCTGGGCGACGATCGCGCGATCCGCGAGGTGTATGTCATGGGCGAGCCGACGAAGTCAGCGTCTCGTGGCGCCGAAGCCTCGGTACCGACGACCTGAGGAAGACGGCGTCGGCGTTGCCGGTCGACGTCAATGCGCGCCCAGCAATGCGAAGGCGCAACTCACTCCGCCAGTCAGCACCAGGCTGACGGCCCAGACCGCATCGAGGTTGAACCAGCCGCGCTTGAGGAAGCGCAGGCCGAGATAGCGATAGACCAGCCACGCAATCGTCACGCCCGAGACGATCATCGCCACCGTGTGCAGCAGCGCGACCGTCACCGCTGTGGCGACGCTCGAAGACAACAGGCCCATCTGAACCGCGTGCGCCGATCCTGTCGCCGCGGGTGCGCACAGGCTCAGCGTGATCGGCACCAGCATCAGTCCCGCGCCGTGCGCCGTGGCTGTGAGGAACGACCACCATGTCAACTGCGACGGCGGGACGCGTACCAGGAAGCGCGGATGGCGCCGCTCGATCAGGCGATACACGCCGTACAGCAGCACCAACGCGCCGGCGCCGAAGCGGACCGCGCGGCTCCACTCCACGTACCAGCTGAGCAGTGCGAATGGAACCAGCACGACCGCCATCGCCATCAGGTGGTCGGCGCCGAGCGGCAGCACGGTCGCGAATACCGCGCCGCTGCGGCGCTCCGTGAGCCCATTGGCGACCGCCAGCGGCCATCCCATCGCCGGGTTGATGCCGTGATAGACGCCTAAGCCGAACACCGCCAGCCACAAGCCGATAGCCGCGTCCCCGTTCAGGCCCGCCGCATTCATCCCGGCGGTCGCGCCGCGCAGCCCGCATCGGGGCGACCTCGCGGGCTCACGCCGACGGATAGCAAAACGAGTCGGTCGAACAATCGCCGCCTTCGAGGCGGATCTGGTGCGCGCCGTATTCGGCCCCGAAGTCCACGACGAAGTCCGGGTCGAGCGTGATGCCGCCGTTGGCGCCGACGTTGCACATCACCTGCACGCCCGGCACGCCGTCGGGATAGAACTGCGCGTCCCAGGTGCTGTAGAGCGAATTGGTGAAGTACACGCGCTTGCCGTCGCGGCTGATCTCGGTCATCTGCGGGCCGCCGCCGAACGCATGGCCGCTCGGGTGCTTGGCGTGCTGCACGATGCCGCCGATGCGCACGCTGCCCGCGAGCTTGGGCTGCATCGGGTCGGTGACATCGTATTGCCTGAGCTCACCGGTACCCCAGCACGCGACGTAGAGGAAGCGGTCGTCGAGCGAGAGGTCGATGTCGGAGATCAACGGCGGCACCGCGCCGAAGCCCTTGAGCAGCGCCGGTAGCAGCGCGGCATCGGCGGGTTCAGGCGGAATGACCGCGGTCTTCTTGATCTTGAATTCGCCGCCTTCGCGGTACCACGTCCAGATCGAGCCCTCGAGATTGGTGGTGTCGACCACCACGCCGAGAAAGCCGTATTCGCGCGTCGGGTCGTGCGCCGGGCGCAGTTCGAGCGCCATCTGATGGTTGGCGCCGAGGTCGATGGTCTGCACGTGGCGGCGCGCGCGCAGGTCCCAGAAGTGGATCGCGTGGCCGTATTTGTTGGCGAGCAAATCCTCGGCCACGATGCCGTTCTCGAACTGCGGCGGCAGGCCCCATTCGCTCGACACCATGTAGTTGCGCGGCAGGTTCCACCAGAAGTCGTAGTGCAGCTTCTGCGGGCCGCGATCGATCTCCCACCGGCCGAGGATGTCGAAGTTCTCGCAGTCCATGATGAACACGCCCGGCACGCCGTCGGTGCCGTCGACTCCGGCACCGCCCAGCGTGCTGATGTAGATGCCTTCCGGCCCGCAGTGCACGGTGTGCGGACGCGAGTAGCCGGTCTTCCTGAGCACTTCCTCGGGCTCGATGACCTTGATGATCGTCGGCTTCGCCGGGTCGGGCTGCGTATCGACGACATAGATGCGCGACGAGCGTATGCCCGGGATGATCAGGTAGCGGCGTCGAAGAAACGTGTGACCCGACATCGGCGACAGGGCCGAGCTGCACGCGTTCCAGCCGAAGTGGTGGAACTCGTCGCCGCGGTTGGGCATGTCGAGCCGGTAGAGCACCGTGCCGAAGCTGGCCGAACCGCGGTCGACATCGACCACGGCCAGCGCATCGGGTCGCGAGGCGTCGGGCGAGAGCAGCACGGTGTAGGCCAGCCGCTCCGGCGGCGCCTCCATCGCCAGTCGTGCGGAAGGATGGAAGGTCGGA
Organism: Burkholderiales bacterium; assembly: GCA_038318315.1. Taxonomy (GTDB): domain Bacteria; phylum Pseudomonadota; class Gammaproteobacteria; order Burkholderiales; family Burkholderiaceae_D; genus CAHJXF01. The sequence goes on from JBBQCA010000024.1 coordinate 5,595, forward strand.
TCAGGACGCAGCGTCTCGAGCATGGTTGGCTCCCGGGGGGTGCGGTTGGCCTTGCATGGAACTGCGACCCGTCGATGATGTCAAGCGTCGATCGCAAATGGAATGCGCGTGCGCTACTCCGAGCTACAACACACGACCTGCCCAGTTCTCGAGCTTCAGACCGCGTACACGCTTGAACTCGCGCTGATTGTTGGTCACAAGGATCAGTCCCGATGCTCTCGCGTGTGCGGCAATCCACAAGTCGTTGCCGCCGATCGGCGTACCGTTGCTTTCGAGTTCGTGCCGAATGTTTGCGTATTGTTCTGCCGCATCGAGCGGCAACGGTGCGACGGCGGCAATCGAAACCAGTGCCGCAATGTTGGCGCGTGCATCGTCGGGCGCCGTGGACTTCGAAGCGCCGAACAACAATTCACCATACGCAATCGTCGAAGTCAGCGCCTCGCCCCGTTTGAGTCTGTCAAACCGACGCAGGACGGCAGGCACACGCTTCAACGCGTAGATGCAGATATCCGCATCGAGGAGGAAGCGCGCGCTCATCGAGCGCTATTCCATCTGCTGGCGTTCCTGCGGCAACGGATCTTCGATACCCTCACCAAAATCATCTGGAAGCATCGGCAGCAATGAGAGCAACTTGCTCAGTTTCACGGCGCGTTCGCGAAGCACGATGTCGCCCCCACTCCGAAAGATTTCCACCTCCAGAGTGTCGAGCCGAAACTCCTTCGGCAACCTGACGGCTTGGCTGTTGCCCGACTGGAACACGCGCGCGATCGTCATTTGCCGCCCTCCAAATATATATACGCCGAAGTATATACATTAGCAGTAAATGCATCAACAGGAAACAATCAAGCTCCTGCAGCCAACAATCCGTTGACCCTTCGCATGAAGTCTGCCGGGTTGTCGAGTTGGCCGCCTTCAAGCGCTTCACGAGCACGTGATACGGATTGATCTTGGGTATGGGCTTGCTCGGCGCTTTCTGGTGGGCGTCGTCCCGTCCGCGTCGAAATCAGCGTCGCTCCGCCATACGACACGCGGCAGGGCGACGCTGATTCGGAACTTCACGCATCCGCCGACGGCCGTTGATGCAAACATAAACTTCATGCACCGACCAGCGCCGGCCTGGGTCCATCACGCTCACGATCGCGAACGGGCTCTGCGCGCGGCTCTGGGCCCGCGCTTGCCGATGCGCACGCCCGTTCCTGGTACCAGCGAAAGAACTCGTCGGCGGTCTTCGGACGGCACAGGTGGAAGCCCTGGGCGATGTCGCAGTGGTATCCGGTCAACGCGCTGAGGGCATCGGCGGTCTCAACGCCTTCGGCAACGACACTCAAGCCGAGACTGTGCCCGAGCGCAACAACGCTATGTACGATGATCGCGTTGGCCCGGTCGCTCTGCATGGTCAGCACGAAGGACTTGTCGACTTTCAGTTCGCTGATCGGGAGGTTCTTCAACTGGCCGAGACTCGTATAGCCTGCACCGAAATCGTCGATGGCAATCCGGACTCCGAGGGCATGGAGTTCTCCGAGAACCCGATGAGCCCGCTTGGGATCGAGCATGATGGCGGACTCCGTGACCTCGAGCTCCAGCATCTCTGCGGGGAGCCGATGGAGCGCAAGAAGATCGGCGATCTGGCCCACGATCTGATCATCGAGCAGGTTGCGTGCGGAGATGTTGACCGCGACCGGAATCAGATGGCCGGCATCCGCCCATATTCTCGCCTGGGCGAGAGCGCTGTTGAGCACGTAGGTCGTCAGCGGACGGATGAGCGTGGTGTGCTCGGCGAACGGAATGAACTCGTCGGGGCGCACCAGGCCGCGCTGAGGATGCTGCCAGCGGACCAACGCTTCAACCCCCGTGACCTGTCCGGTGGTGAGGCTCACTTTGGGCTGGTAATGCAGAAATAGTTCGCCACGTTCGATGCCCACGCGCAACTGGCCGAGCAGCCCCAGGCGTTCGGGTGTATGCAGATCGGCGCTGGGATCGTAAGCCAGCACGCCCTGTCCCTGCAGCTTGGCTGCATACATGGCCACGTCGGCACGTTGCAGGAGCGTCACCGGATCGTCGCCGTGCGCGCCGGAGACCACGACGCCGATGCTCGCATCGATGGCGACGTCCATGCCGTCGAGTGCGAAGACCTGGGTCAGTACCGCTCGCAATCGGGTGGCGACCAGGAGCGCGCCCTTGAGGCCCTCGACCGCCGGCAGAAGCACGGCGAATTCGTCGCCGCCGAGCCGGGCGATCGTGTCCACTCCGCGCAGCGCGCCGGCGAGTCGGGCTCCGATCTGCACCAGCAACTGGTCGCCGCTGTGATGGCCCAGCGTGTCATTGACCTCCTTGAAGCGGTCGAGGTCGATCAGCAGAAGGCCGGTGGTCGAGCCATCGCGTCGTTCGCTGCGCAGCGCCTGCCCGAAGCGGTCCGCCAGCAGGGTGCGGTTGGGCAGGCCGGTCAGCGCGTCGTGCAGCGAGTCGTGCGTCGCCTGCTCGCGCTGCTCCGTCAACTCCCTCCGCGTGCGGTGCAGGACGCTGGAGAACAATCCGGCCAGGATCAGACCGACCAGGAAGACCCCGGGTATCGCACGCGCGTTGAACGTCTCACGGTCGTGTAAGGCTTGCAGAGAGGCGAGCGCCTGCGCGTGCCGCTCATCGCCGCCTTGCTGACCACTTTGTCGATGACATCGAATCGGGGATCCACCTCGTCGTTGTCGATTCTCAGCACTTCAGGCGTGTCACCACGATCGACGGAATCGAACATCTTCGCGATGCTCACGAGATACGGCGCGTGGGCTTCCATGACCTGATTCACGACGACGTGATCGTCGGCCGTTCCATCACGGTCGACCAGCTCGAGCGCGGCTTTCAATTCGGCTGCCGCCTGCTGGTAACGGCTTCGCACCGCTGGACCAGGCTCGAGCCGATATTTGCGCTCCAACGATTCTGCGGTCGTGACAGCGGCTGCGGCAGAAGCGTAATGGTCCGAGAGCATATTCGACTCGATGGCCTGTTTTCCCAGACGACTCGTGGATATCGAGGACCACACGGCAAAGGCGCTGACGGCCAGCAGCACCACGACCAACCCATAGGTCGCGACGTGTTCAAGTGTGGAATCACCGAAACGCCGCACGACGGCGCTCAGCTCTCGGGGAGCGCACGGCGACGCCAGAGGAATATTCATTACATACCTTTCATGAGGCTCAAGCTCGCGATCGAGGAGCATTCATGTGATCGGCAATTCCGGCCCACACTTGAACGGCCACAGCGACAAACCGAAAAAAAGGCCCGGCATCGCCGGGCCTCTCTCAGGTCACGCCACTTCGCGGTCAGGCGCCCGCGGCCAGCAGCGCGTTGATGCGCCTGACGAAGGCGGCCGGGTTGTCGAGCTGCCCGCCTTCGGCCAGCGTCGCTTGATCGAACAGCACGTGGGTCCAGTCGTCGAAGCGCGTGTTGTCTGCGCCCTCTTCCTTCAACCGTTGCACCAGCTTGTGATGCGGGTTGATCTCGAGGATAGGCCTGCTCTCGGGCGCCTTCTGGCCCGCGGCCTTGAGCAGGCGCGCGAGGTTGCCGCTGATCGCGCCATCGTCGGACACGACACACGATGGCGAATCGGTGAGCCTGAAGGTCACGCGCACGTCCTTCACCTTGTCGCCGAGCGCGGTCTTCATGCGCGAGACGACATCGGCGAACTCGCCCGATTCCTTCTCCTGCTCCTTCTTCTCCTCGTCGGCGAGCGTGCCCAGGTCGAGGCCGCCCTTGGCGACGCTGACGAGGTCCTTGCCATCGAACTGCGTGAGGTACGAGAGCGCCCATTCATCGACGCGATCGGTCAGCAGCAATACCTCGACGCCTTTCTTGCGAAAGATCTCGAGATGCGGACTGTTCTTCGCGGCCGCGAAGGTCTCGCCGGTCACGTAGTAGATCTTGTCCTGGCCTTCCTTCATGCGCGCCACGTAGTCGGCGAGCGAGACGGTCTGGTCTTCGGTGTCGGTCGCCGTGCTCGCATAGCGGACCAGCTTGGCGATGCGATCCTTGTTCGCCTGGTCTTCGCCGAGGCCTTCCTTCAATACCTGGCCGAACGACTTCCAGAACTGCGCGAAGTCCTCGGACTTGTTGGCGGCGAGATCCTCGATCATGCCGAGGACCTTCTTGGTACCGCCTTCGCGAATCGCCTTGACGTCGCGGCTCTCCTGCAGGATCTCGCGCGAGACGTTGAGCGGCAGGTCGTTGGAATCCACCACGCCCTTGACGAAGCGCAGGTAGGCCGGCAGCAACTGCTCGGCGTCGTCCATGATGAAGACGCGCTTGACGTACAGCTTGATGCCCGAGCGACGCTCGCGATCCCACAGGTCGAACGGCGGCTCCTGCGGGATGTAGAGCAGCTGCGTGTATTCGCTGCGGCCTTCGACCTTGCTGTGGGTCCACGCGAGCGGGTCGCCGAAGTCGTGGCTGACGTGCTTGTAGAACTCCTTGTACTGCTCGTCGCTGATCTCGCTCTTGGGTCGCGTCCACAAGGCGCTCGCCTGGTTGATCGTTTCGACTTCGCCTTCCTTCGCGACGTAATCGCTGGTCGTCTGATCCCATTCCTCTTTCTGCATGCGGATCGGCAGCGAGATGTGATCCGAATATTTCTTCAGCGTGCTCTTCAGCTTCCAGCTCGAAAGAAAATCGTCCTCGCCTTCGCGCAGGTGCAAGGTGACCGATGTTCCGCGCTGCGGCTTGTCGATCTGCTCGACGCTGAATTCGCCCGAGCCGTCGCTTTCCCAGCGCACGCCTTCGGATGCGGGAAGGCCCGCGCGACGCGACTCGACCGTGACTTTGTCGGCGACGATGAAGCCCGAATAGAAGCCCACGCCGAACTGTCCGATCAGCGCTGCGTCCTTCTGCTGGTCACCAGACAGGCGCGAGAAGAATTCGCGCGTGCCCGATTTCGCGATCGTGCCCAGATGCTCGATCGCCTCGTCGCGGCTCATGCCGATGCCGTTGTCGGCGATGGTGATGGTGCGCGCCCCCTTGTCGAACGAGACGTCGATGGCGAGCGGGTTGCCGTCACCGGCGCTGTCGCCGCTGCCGCCTTCGTAGAGTTCGGGCTTGTCGAGCGCTTCGAAGCGCAGCTTGTCGGCCGCGTCGGACGCGTTCGAGATCAGCTCGCGCAAAAAGATTTCCTTGTTGCTGTAAAGCGAGTGGATCATCAGTTGCAGCAACTGCTTGACCTCGGCCTGGAAGGCACGGGTTTCTTTGACGGGTTCAGTCGTTGTGGTCATCGGTATCGTCGGTGGTTTTCAATCTGGCTATCGGATCGCAAAGCGCGGCGCGGCGCGGCTGCATCGTGGCGCGGCGCGACTCGCGGAACATCGGGGCGCGGCGCGCCGATTCAAGAGGCCCGTGCGACGTCGGCCCCGGCACCGGCCTCCTGCCGGACCGATGCCAGCCATCGCTCGGCCGCGCTTCGGCCATGGTCTCGAAGCTGGCGGTGAAACGTGCCGTCGAGGCTGCCGGCACTGGCCGCGGTGGCATCGACGACTTCGTCGTGCAGCGCGATGCGATGCAGTTGCAGCGGGCTACGTGCTTCGGCGCGACGACCATCGGCAGCGCGCTTCTGCATGGCCTCGATCACCCGGAGTTCGGCCAGCAGGCTCGCGTTGAACGTGATCTCGTTGACCCTGTGCATGATGTCGCTCGCGCTCAAAGGGGTAGTGGGCCTGCGCTCGGGGTTGATCTGCACCAGCAGGATCTCGCGCGCATCCCCATCGGCGCTGTCGTCCCCGCTTTCGTCCTCGATCAGCGGCGCGAGCGGGGGATTGGCCGAGTAGCCGCCGTCCCAATAGGCAACGTCGTCGATCGTCACCGCATGGTTGAGGAAGGGCAGGCAGGCCGAGGCCAGCAAGGCGTCGATCGACAGGTCGCTCCCCGAGAAAATGCGCGGCTGTCCGGTTTCCACATTGGTCGCCGCGACATGCAGACGCATCGCGCCGCGCGCTTGCAAGGCCTCGACGTCGATCAGGCCTACGAGCAGCTTGCGCAGCGGATTGAGATTGAAGGGATTCAGTTGCGCGGGCGACCACATGCGCATCATCGCCTGCATCATCTCGGCATGGACGAGGCCGAAGTCGGTCACCAGCTTCTGTTGCGTCTGCAGGGGGGCGAACAGCGCGCCGATGCCTGCGACACCGTCCCAGAGACCAGCCAGCGCTTTCTGCGCGCCGGCACGCCCCCCGTCCGCGAAGCCGCAGACCAGCATCGCGCCGTTCAAGGCTCCCGCGCTCGCGCCGCTGATCGCCGGGAAGGCGAGATCGTCTTCGTCGAGCAGGCGATCGAGCACGCCCCACGTGAACGCGCCGTGAGCGCCGCCGCCTTGCAGGGCGAGCCGCAATGAGCGCTGCGAAGCGGGCTGCAACGAGCGCTGCAATGAGCGCCGCTGTTGGCTCGCCGCGAGCTCGGGACGCGCACGTCGTCTGGCCGTCGATGCCAGCGGCCCGGTCTCGGCATCGAGCGGTGCCGGAGCCCAGACCGCCGATGGACGAGCCTTGAGCGCTTCGGCCGCGCGCGCGGGATCGCCGGGCTCCGGTTTGTCGTCGGGCTCGTCGCGTGGCGTGCGCGTGCGCCACTGATCAAGCCATCGTTTGAAGCGCGTGTGCCAGTGCATCGAGCATTCCCGGGTTGGATGAGGTCGCGATGTTGAATCGCAGGTGCGAACTCGGCAATTGTGAGGGCGAGAACAGGCTGCCGGGCGCGAGCAGATAGCCTTCGTCGAACAGACGCGCGGCGAGCGCGCTGGTGTCGATGCCGCGCGCATGCTGGCCGCCACTGCCGCGTGCATGCTGGCCGCCGCCATTGCCGCCCGCGCGCGCCCACAGGAACATGCCTGCTGCGGGTTGGTGGTCGATCGTTAGGCCCACGCGTTCGAGCCCGCGAATCGCGCGGTCGCGCGCCGCGTCGAAGCGCGCGCGCAAGCGATCGACGTGCTTGCGATAGTGGCCTTCCGACAGGATGCGCCACACCATGCGCTCACCGATCTCGGGCGTGGTCAGCGCGACCAGCATCTTGTGATCGGCAAAGTTCTGAGCGAGCCGGGCGTCGCACGCGATGAAGCCCACGCGCAGGTTGGCCGCGAGCGTTTTCGAGAAACTGCCGACGTAGATCACGCGCTTCAACTGATCGAGGCTGGCCAGGCGTATGGCCGCGCCGCTGCGTCCGCTGCGCGAACCCGGATGCAGGTCGCCATAGACATCGTCCTCGATCACCGCGAAGTCGTGCTGCTCGGCGAGCTTGAGGATCTGAAAGGCCTTAGCCGACGACAGCGACGTAGAGGTCGGGTTGTGAAGCACGGAATCGACGACATAGAAGCGCGGCTTGTGTTCGATGACCAGTTTCTCGAAGGTCGCGAGATCGGGGCCGTCGGCCAGGCGCGGCACGCCGACCACGCGAGCACCGTGCGCCTCGAACAGGCCGAACATCAGGAACCACGCCGGGTCATCGACCAGTACCGTATCGCCGGGCGAGACGAACTGCCGCGCGATCAGATCGAAGGCCTGAGTCGCGCCGGTCGTCATCACGATCTGCGACGGATCGGCGCCGATATCGAGGCCGGCGAGCTTGCGCTGCAATTCTTCGCGCAGCGGCAGGAAGCCCTGCGGTGTTCCGTAGTCGAGCACTCCGGTCGACGATGAACGTGTCATCGCGCGTCCGACCGCGCGCAGCGACGTGGCCAGCATGTCGCCGTCCATCCATCCGGGCGGCGGCAGCCCCGATCCGGGCATGTGGTGGGGCGGCAGGTCGCGGAACATGTTGCGTACCAGCCATTGCGCATCGAGCCGGCTGGCGTCGGTGGGCGCGGTGGTCGCTTGCACGGCTTTCTGCGACGCAGAACGATGGCGGCCACGCGCTGACGCGCTCGTGCTGCCCTCTCGTTCGCGCACATAGAAACCCGAGCCTCTCCTCGATTCGAGATAACCATGGGCCACCAAGCGTTCGTAGGCCTCGACCACGGTGAAGCGGCTGATGCCGCGCTGCGTGGCCAGCATCCGGATCGACGGCACCCGCGTCCCGGCGCGGAACAGCCGTTCGTCGATGCGCTTCCTCATCCACGCCGCGGTCTGATCGACCAGCGAGCGATCGCTGCCGCGCAACGGTCCGTCGTGGTCCGCGCGGAACGCGGCTACCGCCTCGTCATGGCGCGCGTCATTGATCGTGTTGAGCATCGTCGATCCTTCGAAGGCCGGGTTTGATCCGTTCGCCATCCGTTCCGGCATACCGGAACTGCCAACTGTGCCGGCCCGGTGACCAGGCCAGTTGTTTGATCCGTGCGTTGAAGTGTACCGGTTCTGTACCGGTCTTGGGCCTAGACTGGCCTCGCATGTACTTGAGCCGCACGCCCTTCGCGCATCGGGCCGCGCGTCTCTCATTCACCGCCATTCCGGGAACCTCGATGTCCATCGATCAGTGGATCGCCCTCGCCCTCTTCGCGTTCGTGTCGTCGATCACGCCGGGGCCCAACAACCTGATGGCGACGGCTTCGGGCGCGCGCTTCGGATTGCGCCGGACGATTCCGCAAGTCGCCGGCGTGACCTTCGGCTTCACCGTGCTGCTGTGGCTCGCCGCGTCGGGTGTCGCGATCGTCGTGGTCGAGCATCCGCTGATCGGCCAGACGCTGGCCGTGCTCGGCTATGCGTATCTCGGGTGGCTGTCGTTCAAGCTGGTCGCCGCCGCGTTCGGTTCGCCGGGCCGCGCGACGAGCAAGATGGCCGCGCTCAGACCCCTCACCTTCTGGCAGGCGACCGCGTTCCAGTTCGCCAATCCCAAGGGCGTGATGATGGCCTTGTCGACCGCGACCACCTTTCTCGCGGGACCGCGGCAATCGATGGTCGCGATCATCGCGGTGGGGCTGGTGTTCGCGATGATCAATTTCCCCTGCGTCGGCGCATGGGCGCTGATGGGTGCGCGCCTGCGCGGCTGGCTGGACGATGCATCGGCCGCGTGGCGCATGCGCGCCTTTAACGCCGTGATGGGCGCACTGCTGATCGCGACCGTGATCTGGATGATCGCGTTGCGATGAAGAGCGCCCTGTCAACGCAACGACGGGGCGGCGCAGGTCATCCCGTCGGTTCGATCAGCCGCGCTCCCGGTGTCCGCGACAGCCCCGCCTCGCCCGATGGTCGAAGCTTTCCCCCTCCTTCCACGCATCTGGTCGGCGGGCTCGCCAACGGCCTGCTCGGCGTCGCGATCTTCAGCCTCACGCTGCCGGCCACGCGCATCGCGGTGGCCGATCTCGACCCGATCGTGGTGGCGCTCGGTCGCGCGGTGGGGGCCGCGGCGTGCGCAGCGATCTTTCTCGCCTTCACGCGTGCGCGCTGGCCCGCGCGCCAGGGCAGGCGTCTCTCACTGGTGTCGCTGTGCGTGGTGTTCGGCTTTCCGCTGTTGACGTCGATTGCGATGGAGAGCCTGCCGGCCTCGCACGGCGCCATCGTGATCGGCCTGCTCCCCTTGTCCACCGCGGTGTTTGCGATGGTGTTCGCGCACGAGCGCCCATCGATCGGCTTCTGGATCTTCGCCGTGCTCGGCAGCGCGACGGTCATCGCCTATGCGCTGATCGAAGGCGGCGGCGCACTGCAGGTCGGCGACGTGCTGCTGCTGGGCGCCGTGATCTTCGCGGGCATGGGCTACGCGGAAGGCGGCAGGCTGTCGCGCACGCTCGGCGGGCCGCAGGTGATCGCGTGGGCCTTGCTGATCTCGCTGCCGGTGCTCGTTCCGATCACGGCATGGCGAGTGATCGCGCACGCGGCCGCGCATCCGAACGCGTATGGCACGGTGTCGCTCCAGGCATGGACGGGGCTCGCCTACCTGTCCGTGTTCTCGATGTTTCTCGGATTCTTCTTCTGGTATCGCGGCCTGGCGCAAGGCGGCGTTGCGCGCGTCGGGCAACTGCAACTGCTGCAACCGTTTCTGTCGGTGATGGCGGCTGCGGCCCTGCTCGGCGAAGCGCTCGGGTGGCGGACCATGGGCTTCGCGGTCGCCGTGGTCCTGATCGTCGCGATCGGCCGTCTCTTCGCGGTCGCTCCGAAGTAGAGCTCGCGCGCCTGGCGGAGTCTTCGCTTCGTTGCCACGAACTTCGCACGGCAATCGGACTCGATAAGTGTATCGTCGCAGTCGCTCGGGTTGTCGCGCATCCTCCACGGAGTTCAAATGAAGAAGCATCTACGCCTCGGCGCAGTTGCGGTCGCGTCCGCCGGCCTCGTCTTTTTCAGCACCGTCCATGCCGCGGCCATCAACATTCCCATGCATGTCCGCGCCTGATATGTCAAATCCCGGCGAGCCCTCCTCGCATCACGACGTCCTGATCGCCGGCGGAGGCCTCGCCGGTCTCACGCTCGCCTTGCAGCTGCGCGACGCGATGCCCGACCTCGACGTGCGCGTGGTCGAACGGCGCGCGCACCCCGCACCCGAGGCCGCGCACAAGATCGGCGAGTCGAGCGTGGAGATCGGCGCGCACTATTTCGCGAACGTGCTGGGCCTTCGCGAACATCTCGACGCCAGGCATCTGCGCAAGTTCGGCTTTCGCTTCTTCTTTTCCGAAGGCGAACGCGACCTCAAAGACGTGACCGAGCTCGGCGCGAGCCACTACCTGACCACCCCATCGTGGCAGATCGATCGCGGCATCTTCGAGAACTTCCTCGGCGAGGAAGCGGTGCGACGCGGCGCGCGCTTCGATACCGGCACGTCGGTCAAGCGCATCGACCTCGATGCATCGGGCCATCGCATCGAGGTCGAGAAGGACGGCAAGCGCGAAACCATCACGGCGCGCTGGTTGATCGACGCATCGGGTCGGGCGGGTCTGCTCAAGCGCAAGCTCGATCTCGCCGAGGACAACGCGCACGACGCGAACGCGGTGTGGTTCCGACTCTCGCGAAAACTCGAGATCGATGCCTGGGTCGATGATCCCGCATGGCGCGCACGTTGCTCGCCACCCGCGCGCTGGCTGTCGACCAACCATATGTGCGGCGAAGGCTACTGGCTCTGGCTGATCCCGCTGGGCTCGGGCGCGCATTCGGTCGGCATCGTCGCCGACGCGGTCACGCATCCGCTTTCGACCATGAACACCTTCGAGAAGGCGATGGCGTGGATCGCGACCCATCAGCCGGCGGTGCACGACGCGATCGTTCGCATGCTCGCGGTCACGCCCGACGCGCTGATGGACTTCGCCTGGTTCAAGGACTTCTCGTACGGCTGCAAGCAGGTGTTCTCGCACGAGCGCTGGGCCCTGACCGGCGAGGCCGGCCTGTTCCTCGACCCGTTCTATTCGCCCGGGTCGGACTTCATCGCGATCGGCAACACGCTGATCACCGACCTGGTTCGTGCCGATCGTGCGGGCGATCCGATCCGTGTCCCCGCTTTCTTCTACGGTGAACTGTTCCGCTCGTTCTACGAAAGCACGCTCACGCTCTATCAGGACCAGTACGGGTTGTTCGGCAATGCACGCGTGATGCCGGTCAAGGTGCTGTGGGATTACACCTATTACTGGGGCGTGCTGTGCCAGCTGGTGTTTCAGAATCGCCTGATCGACCGCCATGCGATCACCGCGCTCGGTGAGCCGCTGCAACGCGCGCGGCTTCTGAACGAGCGCATGCAAGCTCTGATGCGCGCCTGGGGTGAAGCGACCGATCCGAAGCGGCGCGGCGATGCGGACAGCGACGCGCGCAGTGCACGAACGCGCGCAGCCGCGCACAGCGGCGTGATGCTCGACCAGGCGAACCTGCCATGGTTCGCGGAACTCAATCGCGGCCTGTGCGACACGCTCGACGACGCGCAGTTTCATGCGCGCGTCGTGACGAACGTCGCGCAGCTCGAGGCGCTCGCCGAAGAGATCGTCGCGATGGCGATGCACGACGCGCCCGAACTTGCAGGCGCGACGGACATCGAGCCACCTCACGATGCAACGCTGCTGTTCGGCATGGCCGCCTAGCCTGCATCGACCGGCTTCGTGAATCAGGCTCTACTTCTCCTTTCCTCCGTCGAGAAGCGCCTGCCCAACGGCCGCGTGCTGTTTCGCGCGCTCGACTTCGCGCTGGCACGCGGCGAGTTCGTGGCGATCATGGGCGAGTCGGGGATCGGCAAGTCCACGCTGTTGAACATCGTCGCGGGTCTCGATACGGTCGATGCCGGTACGGTGCGCTTCGACGGGTGCGATATCGCGGCGCAGGACGACGATGCGAGAACCCTCGTGCGGCGCGACCGCATGGGTTTCGTGTTCCAGGCGTTTCACGTGCTGCCGCATCTGACGATCGCGCAGAACATCGCGCTGCCGCTGGTCCTTCAGCGGGCATCGCGCGCGGACATCGACGAGCGCGCGCAGGCGATGCTGACGTCGGTCGGACTCGCGGGACGCGGCCAGGAATTTCCCGCCGTGTTGTCCGGCGGTGAACTGCAACGCGTCGCGATTGCGCGCGCGTTGATTCATCGGCCCACGCTGCTCCTGCTCGATGAACCCACCGGCAATCTCGATCCCGAAACCGCAGCGCGCATCCTCGCGTTGATCGACCAGCGACGACGCGATCACGACGCCGCGACGCTGCTCGTGACGCATTCGGAAGTCGCCGCCGCGAAGGCGGACCGGGTGCTGCACCTGCGCGAATCGGGACTCGCAGACGACGCCGTCGCAAGCCCCGCGGATCGCAGCGACGAAAGCCGCCGGCAAAGTGGATCGAGCGTTGAGTCGAACGCGGAATCCGCAGCGGGCCGATGAGACTCTTCGCCTGGCTCGCGTTCGGCGAATGGCGTGCGCAACCGATGCGCAATGCGCTTTCGGTCGGCGCAATCGCGATCGGTGTCGCGCTCGGCTTCGCGGTTCATCTCGTCAACGCGGCCGCGCTCGCGAGCTTTGCGAGCGGGCTGAACCGCGTGCGCGGATCGGCCGACCTGCAGATCCGCGCGAGCAGTCCCGCGGGTTTCGACGAAGCGATCTATGCGCGACTGATGCGAGCCAGCCCTTCTGGCGCGACCGCGATCGACGCGGCGGCCTCGTCGATCGCGGTCGCGAGTCCCGTACTCGAAGCCGATGTGACGCTGATCGACGACCCCACGATCAGCCTGCACATCAGCGGCATCGATGCGTTGCGCGCGGTGCTTGTCACACCGGCGTTGGTGGGCAGACCCGGTACCGCGGATGACGCAGGCGATGACGCGCGCGACGACAGGAAAGCGGACGCGCAGAACCAGGCCGCACCACGCACCTCGGCATGGTTCGATCCCGACGCGATCTTCGTCACCCCCGCCCTGCTCGATGCGATTCACAAGCGGGTCGGCGATGCGATCGCGCTGCAAGCCGACGGCAAGCGCGTCGACCTGCGCATCGCGGGTCGCTTGTCCGACGATGACGAGCAGAACGCACGCGCATCTTCGTCCACCGCTTCGAGTTCGAAGGCGGTCGCGCGCCGCGTCTTTCGCGCCTCGATGGACATCGCCGGCGCGCAATGGCGACTCGATCGCCTAGGCCGCCTGTCGCGCATCGATCTGCGCGTGGCCGAAGGCGCCGATGCCGCGCGCGTGCGCGAGGCGATCGCCGCATGGCTGCCGCGCGACGCCCTGATCGCGAGCGCCGACGACGACCGCGCACGTACCGGCGACCTGTCGCGGGCCTATCGCGTCAACCTCGACATGCTCGCGCTGATGGCGTTGTTCACCGGCGCCTTCCTGGTGTATTCGACCCAGTCGCTCGCGGTCGCGCGGCGTCGCGCGCAACTCGCCTTGCTGCGCGTGGTCGGCGTGGTACGCAAGCGCGTGGTGGCCCAGGTGCTGGCCGAAGGCGCGATGCAGGGCGTGGTGGGCGGAATGCTCGGGCTCGTCGCCGGGGTCGTCCTTGCCGCGGGAGCGCTGCGCTGGTTCGGCGGCGATCTCGGCGGCGGTTACTTCGCGACGACCACGCTCGACCTCCATCGTCTGGTCTTCGCGTCGCCCGAAGCCGCGCTGGTGTTCTTCGCGCTCGGACTCGCGGCCGCACTGGTCGGCAGTTATCTGCCCGCACGCGCGGCAGCCATCGAGGCTCCTGCGCTCGCGTTGAAGTCGGCCGGCAGCGACGCAAGCCGGCGACCCAAATCGCCATGGGTCGCCGCTGCACTGATCGTGGCCGGTGGTTGCGCCGCGCTGATACCGGCGATCCGCGGCTTGCCGATCGCGGGTTATGTCGCGATGGCGCTGCTGCTGTTCGGCGGCATCGCGGCGATGCCGTGGGTCGCGAAACGCGTGCTCGCGCCGTTTGCAGTCAAGCGCGTGCGCAGCGTCGTGCTCGACCTCGCCTTGAAAAGGCTGTGGGCCGCGCCCTCGGCCGCCGCGGTGGCGTTGTGCGGCATCGTCGCATCGGCAAGCCTGATGGTTGCGATGACGGTGATGATCGCGAGCTTTCGTCACTCGGTCGATGCGTGGCTGGGCGAACTGCTCGCGGCCGATCTGTACCTGCGCACCAACAGCGGCGCTGGCAGCGGCTTTGCGCCCGACGACGTCGATCGATTGCGCAGCGTCGATGGCGTTGCGCGCATCGATGTCCAGAAGGCCTTGCCGCTCACGCTTGCATCCGCGCGCCCTCCGGTGGCGCTGATCGTCAGGACGATCGCCGACGACGACCCGGCGCGCAGTCTTCCACTGGTGAAGCGGGCATCGCCGCCTGCGCGCGGAAGTGCGCTAGCTGGCGATATACCGATCTGGGTATCGGAGGCGATGGTCGATCTGTATGCGTATGAGCCAGGACGATCGGTCGCACTGCCGCTCGGGGATGAGCCTGCCGCGCCGCGCTACTACGTCGCCGGCGTGTGGCGCGACTACGCGCGACAGTTCGGCAGCATCGCGATGCGACGTGACGACTACACGCGCGTGACCGGCGATACGCGCTTCACCGACGCCGCGATCGAGCTCGTGCCAGGAACCTCTGCCGCAACGGTGACCGAGCGCTTGCGCGCGGCGCTTCCGGAGCGCTTGCGCGCGCGCGCCGAATTCGCTGAGCCCGCGGCCATCCGCACGATCTCGCTGGCGATCTTCGATCGCAGCTTCGCGGTGACCTATCTGCTGCAGGCGGTTGCCATTGCGATCGGCCTGGCAGGCGTTGCGGCGACCTTCTCCGCGCAGACGCTGGCACGCGCCAAGGAGTTCGGCATGCTGCGCCACATCGGTGTATTGAAGCGACAGGTCGTCGGCGAACTCGCGGCCGAAGGCGCGTTGCTCGGCGTCCTCGGGGCGCTCGCGGGCGGCGTGCTCGGTCTCGCGATCAGCCAGGTGCTGATCCACGTCGTCAACCCGCAGTCGTTTCACTGGACCATGGACACCGAAGTACCGTGGCGCACGCTCGCGGCCGTGGGCATCGCGCTGGTCGTCGCGTCCGCGGGCACTGCGGTGATCGCGGGCCGCCGCGCGATGGCGCGCGATGCGGTACTCGCCGTGCGCGAGGATTGGTGATGCGCGGCCACCGCGTCGCAAAGGTCCTGTGCGCGATCGCATGGACGCTGTCGATGGCGCTGTCGACAGCGCCATCGCCTGCTCGGGCGGCCGAACCCGTCTTCCCCGACATCGACCGCGACCAACGCCTCGTCTTCCCGCGCGACCACGGCGCGCACCCGGCCTATCGCACCGAGTGGTGGTACGTGACCGGATGGCTGCGCACGGCGGACGGCGAGGAACTCGGCTTCCAGGTCACGTTCTTTCGTTCGCGCCTGCCGCTGGCCGACGACAACCCCAGCCGCTTCGCGCCCAGGCAATTGCTGTTCGCGCATGCCGCGCTCGCCGATGCGAAGCTCGGTCATCTGATACACGACCAGCGCATCGCGCGCGAGGGTTTCGACATTGCCGAGGCCTCGAGCAATGACGCGGACGTCACGCTCGACGGCTGGCGCTTCGCGCGCGTCGCGTCGAAATCGGACGCGCCCGGCGAGAACCCGGATACCGGCACGCTGCACTTCAAGGCCCAGGTGACGAGCGCCCGCTTCGCGCTCGATCTCGATCTGCGGGCGACCGGCCCGTTGCTCGCGCAGGGCGCCGATGCGCATCGGCCTGGCTACTCGCAAAAGGGTCCGCAACCTCGCGACGCAAGCCGCTATTACAGCGTGCCGCAGCTCGCCGTCACCGGCACAGTCGTTCGCGATGCGAACAAGAGTTCGAAGAAAGAACGCGTAGCAGTCACTGGCACCGCATGGCTGGATCGCGAATGGTCGAGCGCCTATCTCGACCCGCAGGCGGTCGGATGGGATTGGGTCGGCTTGAATTTCGACGATGGCGGCGCGCTGATGGCGTTCCAGATGCGCGATCGCAAGGGCGACAAGCTGTGGGCCGGCGGTTCGCGGCGCTTCGCGGATGGCCGCGTCGAACGCTACGCGCCCGACGATGTCCGCTTCGCGACGCTGCGCTCGTGGACATCACCGACGAGCGGGGCGACCTGGCCGGTGGCGCAGCGCGTGACGATCGCGCCGGGGCAGGCCGGTGTGCGGTCCGGGCCCGTCTCGCCCCTCATCCTGCGCGTCGATCCGCTGATGGACAATCAGGAACTCGACAGCCGCGTGTCCACGGGGACGATTTATTGGGAAGGCGCGGTGCGCGTCTTCAACGAAGATGCGACCCACGACGCCACGCACGGGAGCGTCGGCCGCGGCTACCTCGAGTTGACCGGCTATTGGCATCCGATACGCTTCGGGTTTCAATGACGCATCCCCCAACAGGAAGAACCGACGCAATGTTTTGTCCTTCATGCGGTACGCACAACGAATCGGGCGCCAACTTTTGCGTGAAGTGCGGCGCGCGCCTGCCGGCCGACGGCGCTCCCGGTTCGGCGCAAGCCGTTCCCTCCGCAGTCGCACCCGGCGCGGGCTCACGCGTCGAATCGCAGTCGATGCCGTACTCGGGACCGCTCTACGCAGGCTTCTGGAAGCGCGCGGTGGCCTACGTGCTCGACTGGATCGTCCTCTACATCATCTTCTTCAGCGGCGCCTTCGCACTCGGTCCGATACTTGGTCCCACGTTCGGAGCCGATGTTTTTTCGAGCCATGACTTCGCATGGCCGAGGCCCTGGCTGATCTTTACTCAGGTCCTGATCCCGTGGCTGTACTACGCGCTGATGGAAAGCTCCGCGAAGCAGGCCACGCTGGGCAAGATGGCGCTCGGCATTCGTGTGGTCGATCTCGCGGGCCGACGCGTTTCCTTCCTGCGTGCGACCGGCCGTTTCTTCGGTCAGTTCGTCTCTAGCCTGTTCTTCTGCATCGGCTACGTGATGGCGGCCTTCACGGCGAGAAAGCAGGCGTTGCACGACATCATGGCCGGCTGCCTGGTCGTCAACAAAGGCTACGTTGCGAGCGACGTCCTCGCGATGCCGCAGCGGCGCTCGCTGTCGGGCGGCGTGATCGCGCTGATCGTGATCGCGGTGCTGGTGCCGATCGCCGGTATCGTCGCGGCCGTCGCGATACCGGCGTACCAGGACTACTCGGTACGCGCCAAATTGTCGGAGGCCGCCACCGTCGGCACTGCCGCGACGCGCGCGGTCAACGACTACTACACCAAGCACCAGGCCTTGCCCGACGATCTTTCGGCTACCGGTTTCTCGGGCGACGGGCGCTATGTCCAGTCGGTCAACTTCGATCGCGCCACCAGGACCGTCGTCGTCACCGTCAACTTCGCACCCGTCGAAGGCCAGCGCCTGCTGTACGTGGCATCGTCTCCCGGCGACGCGCCGCGTATCGTGTGGCGCTGCACGAGTGACGACATAGAAAACCGTTTTCTGCCGAAGCAGTGCCGCTCGACGACGACGCGGCTTTGACGCCTACACATGACCGACACGCCCCCGCCTTCTTCCCTCGCCACACTGCGACGCCTAGCCCCCTTCCTCGCCCCCTATCGCGCGCGACTCGCGCTGGCGTTTCTGTTCCTCTGCATCGCCGCGGCATCGACGCTGGTCATGCCGCTCGCGTTCCGGCAATTGATCGATCACGGATTTTCGGCGACGGTCATGGCGACGCCGGCGACGGTGAACGGCGCGGTCGCTGGTGCGAGCGATGCCGGAAGCGACAGCGCCGCCGATCGCGCCGCGTTGGCGCCTTCGAGGATGGCGTCGCATGCGGCGGCCGCGTTCAACCAGGCGGCCATGGCGAACGTCAATCTCTACTTCTTCGGCCTGTTCGCGGTCGCGTGCGTGCTCGCGCTGTCCACCGCCGCGCGCTTCTACATGGTCAGCTGGCTCGGTGAGCGCGTCGTGGCAGATGTGCGGACCGCGGTGTACACGCGCATGCTCGACCAGTCGCCCGAGTTCTTCGAGACCACCAAGAGCGGCGAGGTGCTGTCGCGCCTGACCACCGACACGACGCTGATCCAGACCGTGGTCGGCACCAGCATGTCGATGGGGCTGCGCAATGTCTTCCTGTTCGTGGGCGGCATGACGATGCTGGCGATCACCAGCCTCAAGCTGTTCGCGATCACGCTCGGGCTCCTGCTGCTGGTGATCGTGCCGATCGTGATCATGGGACGACGCGTGCGATCGCTGTCGCGCGACAGCCAGGAGCGCATCGCCGATTCGTCCGCACTCGCCGGCGAGATTCTCAATGCGATGCCGACCGTGCAGGCCTTCACGCAGGAGGCGGCCGAAGCGACGCGCTTCGGTCGCACGGTGGAGACCAGCTTCACGACCGCGGTGAACCGCAACAGCACGCGCGCGGGACTGACGGCGCTGGTGATCACGCTGGTGTTCGGTGCGATCGTGTTCGTGCTGTGGCTGGGCGCGAACGCGGTGATGGCGGGAACCATGTCGCCCGGACTGCTTGCGGCCTTCGTGCTCTATGCGGTGCTGACCGCGGGTGCGATCGGCGGGCTGACCGAAACCTGGGGCGACGTGCTGCGTGCGGCCGGCGCGACCGAACGATTGATGGAACTGCTCGATGCGAAGAGCTTCATCACCTCTCCCGCAACACCCGCGCCGCTTG
>JBBQCA010000025.1:0-24242 GCA_038318315.1 Burkholderiales bacterium
CATCGACGGCAACGTGAAGCTGTTCCGCGAGTCGGGCAACATCCAGTTCCTGACCGAGCCGAAGTTCAACGTCGATCCCGAGAAGATCGACGTGTCGGCCACCATCGTCGCCAATCGCGTGGCCGCGCAGATCTCGGCTGCGGGTCGCGGCCTCGGACGCATAGAGGCCTCGATCGATACACGCCTGTCGAAGCGCGATGGGCAATGGGGTCTGGCCGGCGATGCGCCGTTCGCATTGAAGAGCGACCTCGACATCCCCGACCTGCGCTGGCTCGCGCGCCTGTCGGGACGCCCGGGCCTCGACCTCTACGGTCGATTGCAGGTTGCGGTTACCGGGCACGGAACGGTCGCGCATCCGTTGCTCGCGGGCCATGCGGGCGGCGATGCGATCGGCGTGCGCTGGCCCGATCAGGGCATCAACTTTCACGACGGCCACCTCGACATGAACTTCGACGGCGATCGCGTCATCCTCAAGGAGGCGACGCTTGCGGCGGGCAACGGGCACTTGAATGCGAGCGGCGACCTGCGGCTGGCCGATCGCAAGGTATCGGGCACGCTGGCCGTCAAGCTCGACAAGTTCGAGGCGATCTCTCGCACCGATCGCACCATGGTCGTCTCGGGAACGGGTACGGCACGCTTCGGCGCGGCGGGCATCGACCTGACCGCGGACCTCAAGGCCGACCGCGGATCGCTGCAGCTCGCCGAACGCCGCGGTCCTGTCCTCTCGGACGACATCGTGATCTTGGGGCGCGAGAAATCGGACGAGGACGTGCCTGCCAAGAGCGTGCCGGTGCGCTTCGAAGTGAAGTTCGACATGGGCGACGACTTCAAGGTCAAGGGCTCGGGCTTCGACGGCAAGCTCGGCGGCGTGATCCGCATCGCAGGCGTGGGCACCGACCTGCGCGCGATCGGAACCGTCGCTGTTCGCGAAGGGACTTACGAAGCCTACGGCCAGAGACTGACGATCGACCGAGGCAACCTGACGTTCTCGGGGCCGATCGACAATCCCGCGCTCGACATCCACGCGGTCCGCAAGAATCTCGCGGTCGAAGCCGGCGTGCAGATCAGCGGCACCGCGCTCGCACCGCTGGCACGCCTGACGTCGAGTCCGAGCGTTCCCGATACCGAGAAGCTCTCGTGGCTGGTGCTCGGCCACGGCTTGTCGGGCTCGAGCAAGTCGGACTTCGGATTGCTGACGACTGCGGCGGCGAGCTTGCTCGGCTCGTCCGATTCGGTGGGGATACAGTCGCGCATCGCGGCGACCCTGGGCGTCGACGAGATCGGCGTTTCGGGATTGGGCGGCGACCGGGGAGGCCTCTTGACCATCGGCAAGCAGATCTCGTCACGCCTGCGCGTGACCTTCGAGCAGGGCTTCACGAAAGCCGCGACGTTGCTCAAGATTCGCTACAACATCTACCAGCGCGTGGACCTGCAGGTGCAGACCGGCACCGAGAGCGCGGTGGATGTGTTCTATACGTTCTCGTTCGATTGACGGGGTAGTCGTGCTGGCCTGCTGAATGGCTTCAGCGCGCCAGCATGAGAAAGACCGTCGGCCGCTTGTGCAAGTCCATCGTCGTGCCGCGCCACTGCTCCACACTGCGCGTGGCGATCGCTTGCGATTCGAGCGTGAGGTCGCAGGCCACGCAGAGCAGCGTTTGTGGTTTGCAATGTTCCAGCATCGCGGCCAGCAGCGCCTGATTGCGATACGGGGTCTCGATGAAGATCTGCGTTTGGCGATGCTGCGTCGACAGCCGCTCGAAATCGCGAATCGCCTTTGCGCGTTCCGCGGCATCGGTCGGCAGGTAGCCGTTGAATGCAAAGCGCTGTCCGTCTAGTCCGCTGGCCATCAGCGCGAGCAGGATCGCCGACGGTCCGACCAGCGGACGCACTTCGATGTCGTGTCGATGCGCGAGACGTACCAGCCCCGCGCCGGGATCGGCGACCGCGGGACAGCCTGCTTCGGAGACCAGGCCGCCGTCGCGTCCGCGCAGGATCGGTGCGAGCAGAGCGGGCAAGGCTTCGCTCGATGTCGATACGTTCAGCTCGACGATCTCGATGTCGCGCAACGGCTTCGCGAGCGGCGCGAGCTCGTCGACGCGCTTGAGGAATGCGCGCGTGGACTTCGCGTTCTCGCCCACGAAGTAGTCGAGGCGCGCGGCGATGGCCGACGTCTGTGCGGGAAGGACGGCCTGCAACGCGCCGTCGCCGAGCGCATTCGGAATCAGGTAGAGGACGCCGGCCATCAACGCGGCAGGACCGGATAGTCGATCGCGCCCAGCATCGTCACGAGGCGAATCAGCGGAAGGCCGATCAGCGCGGTGGGATCGTCGCTGTCGATCCGCGCAAGCAGCGCGATGCCGAGCGCTTCGGCCTTCGCGCTGCCGGCGCAGTCGTAAGGGGTTTCGAGGTTCAGGTAGGCGTCGATCTCCGCATCGCTCAACGCGCGAAACAGGACCGTGGTGGTGACCACGTCGCACTGGACACGCCGCGATCCGTTGGCCAGCGGTGCGATCACGCAGAGACCGCTGTGAAAGCGCGCGATCTTGCCGCTCAACGCACGCAGTTGCATGACCGCGTTGTCGTGCGTGCCGGACTTGCCGATCGCATGGCCTTCGGATTCGGCCACCTGATCGGAACCGATCACCACGGCGTCGGGCCGCAGCGTGGCAATCGCTTCGGCCTTGGCGCGCGAGAGGCGCAGCGCGGTCGCTTCGACGGATTCGCCGTCGTGCGCGCTTTCGTCCACCTCGGGTCTGACCGCATCGAACGGGATGCGCAGGCGCAGCAGCAACTCGCGTCGATAACGCGAACTCGAAGCCAGGACGAGGGGAGGGCGTGGGAGCGGGGGCATGAGGGGGACACGAAGAGAAACCAGGGTCGGTGCTGCCAGGATCGCAGCGCGCCGTATTATCGCAAGCCGAAGAAGGTTGAAACCCGACCGTCCTCAATCGAATGGCACTTCATGAAAATCGATCTCTTCGAATTTGCGCGGCTCGGCGGCGAGGCCGCCGGTGAACTCCCGCTGACTCGGATGCAGCGCGTCGACACGCCCGATCGCAGCGGCGCGATGACCTGGAAAGCGGCGGTCGGTGCGGAAGGGCGCCGCGGTTTTCCGCGACTAGACCTCGAGATCGACGGGGCGATCCCGCTGATTTGCCAGCGCTGCCTGCAGCTCATGATGCAGAAGCTCGCGATCCGCTCGCGTTTCCTGATCGTGCTCAACGAGTCGGAGGCCGGCGCGCTCGACGATGACGATGCATACGATGCGATCGTCGGAGCCACCGATTTCGATCTCGACGCGCTGGTCGAAGACGAAGTCATCCTCGCGTTGCCGATCGCGCCCAGACATGAGGTCTGCCCCGACGACAGCGCGAATCTCCCCTACGTTGAAAAAAAACCGTCGCCGTTCGCAGCGCTGGCCGCACTCAAGACCGGCGCGCGTGGCGACGGCGGAGCCGATGACAACGGCGGAGGCGCCGCCCGCTAGAGCGTTGTTTCAATAACAATCCTCTTGCGATCCTCCTGCACGGCAGACGTTTCCCGCCGCTCTCGCGTGTTAGAATCCGCCGCTTGTCAATTTATGCCGTTTTGGATCTGGAGTTGCTATGGCTGTCCAACAGAACAAGAAGTCGCCCTCGAAGCGCGGCATGCATCGCGCGCACGATTTTCTGACTTCGCCGCCGCTCGCCGTCGAGCCCACCACGGGTGAAGTGCATCGTCGTCATCACATCAGTCCCACCGGTTTCTATCGGGGCAAGAAGGTCGTCAAGACCAAGAACGACGAGTGAGGTCGCGCGCTTGATGGCGCGCCCTCGTGCATACCCTCGAATAGCGCCATCGACGTTTCGGGCTTCTTCTCTTCGTCACTCATTGAATCTCGGCCGCATGCATATCGTGTTGCAGACTTCCCGCACGATTTGACTACTGCAGCACCCGCCTCGATGCCCGCCCGTATCGCGCTCGACAGCATGGGCGGCGACCACGGCCTCGCGGTCACCATCCCGGCGACGCTCGGATTTCTCGAGCGCCATGCCGATGTCTCGGTGCTTCTCGTCGGCGATCCGAAAGCGATCGCCGAACGTCTGCGCGCCGCAAAAATCGCGACTGATCACCCGCGCATCGAAATTGTCCCTGCTTCCGAAGTCGTGACGATGGATGATTCCATCGAGATCGCACTTCGCAAGAAGAAGGATTCCTCGATGCGCGTGGCGATCAGCCTGATCAAGGAAGGTCGAGCCGACGCCTGCGTGAGCGCGGGCAATACCGGCGCGCTGATGGCGATCTCGCGCTATGTGTTGAAGACCCTCGAAGGCATCGACCGGCCCGCGATCGCGACGTCGTTCCCGAATCAGACCGGCGGCGCGACCACGGTCCTCGACCTGGGCGCCAACGTCGATTGCTCGGCCGAACATCTGCTGCAATTCGCGATCATGGGCAGCGCGCTGGTCGCTGCGATCGACGGCAAGCAAAGGCCGAGCGTGGGTCTCCTGAACATCGGTGAAGAGGTCATCAAGGGCAACGACACCGTCAAGGAAGCCGGTGAATTGATGCGCGCGGCGGGCGTTCGCGGTCAACTCAATTTCTACGGCAACGTCGAGGGTAACGACATCTTCAAGGGCTGCGTCGATGTAGTGGTCTGCGACGGCTTCGTAGGCAACGTCGTGTTGAAAACCTCCGAAGGCATGGCGCAAATGCTGGGCGGCTTCATCCGCGAGGAGTTCACGCGCAATCCACTCACCTATCTCGCGGCCGCGGTCGCGCTGCCGGTACTGAATCGTTTCAAGAAGCGCGTCGATCATCGCCGCTACAACGGCGCAAGCCTGCTCGGACTGCGTGGCCTGGTGATCAAGAGCCACGGCTCGGCGGATGCCTTCGCATTCGGCTACGCGATTCGGCGCGCGTGCGAAGCCTCGCGCCACGACGTCGCATCGCAGATCGTCGCGGCGATGAAGAATGTGCGACCGGTCGTCCCGACCCCATCGGCCGCCGTCGATGAGCAGGTCGCGTCGCTGTTCTGACACGCATAACCGACCTTCATGCCGATGCTCATGCCGCGTCTCGTACCCTACTCGACCATCATCGGTACCGGGAGCTACCTGCCCCCGCGCCGCGTCACCAACGACATGCTCGCCGCGGAACTCGCGGAGAACGGCATCGAGACCAGCGACGAATGGATCGTCTCGCGCAGCGGCATCAAGGCGCGCCACTTCGCCGACCGCGACATGCCGTGCAGTGACCTGGCCACCATCGCCGCGCGCCGCGCGCTCGAAGCCGCGGCCATCGACCCTTCGGCGATCGATCTGATCATCGTCGCGACATCGACACCCGACATGGTGTTCCCGAGCACGGCCTGCATCGTTCAGCAGAAGCTCGGCATCACCAATCAGTGCGCGGCTTTCGATCTGCAGGCGGTATGCAGCGGCTTCATCTATGCGGTGGCGACGGCCGACAGCTTCATTCGATCGGGGCAGGCCAGCAACGTGCTCGTGATCGGTTCCGAAGTGTTCTCGCGCATCCTCAACTTCGAAGACCGGACCACCTGCGTGCTGTTCGGCGATGGCGCGGGCGCGGTGGTGATGACGGCCGCCGATCGACCCGGGGTGATGGCCAGCCGCCTGCATTCCGACGGCCAGCATGTCGGCATCCTGTGCGTGCCCGGCAACGTCGA
The DNA here is from genome assembly GCA_038318315.1 of Burkholderiales bacterium. Lineage (GTDB taxonomy): Bacteria > Pseudomonadota > Gammaproteobacteria > Burkholderiales > Burkholderiaceae_D > CAHJXF01. The sequence continues at coordinate 5,669 of JBBQCA010000025.1, forward strand.
TCGTGGTGGCGTGGCGGGACAGGCGCTGTTGCGAATGGACGGGCCGGCCGTGTTCAAGCTCGCCGTCAACGTGCTCGAGAAGGTCGCGCTCGAAACGCTCGCGGCCGCCGACGTTTCACCGGCCGATCTCGACTGGCTGATCCCGCATCAGGCCAATATCCGCATCATGCAGGGCACCTGCAGGAAGCTCGGGCTGCCTCTCGAAAAAATGATCGCAACGGTCGCCGAGCACGGCAATACCTCGGCGGCATCGATTCCTCTCGCGCTCGACGTCGCGGTTCGCGACGGTCGCGTCAAGAGCGGCCACAAGGTGTTGATGGAAGGCGTGGGTGGCGGCTTCACCTGGGGCGCGGTGCTGGTCGAGATGTGAAATCGAAATGTTGAATCGGGATGCAAAGCCGCAATGACATTCGCATTCGTATTTCCCGGACAAGGCTCGCAGGCCATCGGCATGCTCGATGCGATGCTGGCAGCGCGCAGCGCTCATCCCGCGGTCGCCGCGACGCTCGAAGAGGCGTCGGAGGTCCTGAAGCAGGACCTCGCGAGCCTGATCGCGAAAGGGCCGATCGAGGACCTGAGCCTCACGACCAATACGCAGCCGGTGATGTTGACGGCCGGCGTTGCGATGTGGCGCGCCTGGGGCGAAGCCGGTGGCGGTGCGCCGGTGTTGATGGCGGGCCACAGCCTGGGCGAATACGCGGCGCTGGTCGCGGCCGGCGCGCTCGCATTCAGCGACGCATTGCCGCTGGTTCGTTTGCGCGCCAATGCGATGCAGAGCGCGGTGCCCGCAGGGGTCGGCGCGATGGCCGCCATCCTCGGCCTGGACGACGATGCGGTTCGCGCGGCATGCAAGCAGAGCGCGGAAGGCGAAGTCGTCGAGGCGGTCAACTTCAATGCGCCGTCGCAAGTCGTCATCGCCGGGCACAAGGCGGCCGTCGAGCGTGCCTGCGAAGCGGCCAAGGCGGCGGGTGCCAAGCGCGCGGTGATGCTGGCGGTGTCGGCGCCGTTTCATTCGTCGCTGATGCAACCGGCGGCGGACCGGCTTGCCGGCTATCTCTCCAGCGTGGCGATCGCCGTGCCCGCTATCGATGTGATCGACAATGTCGACGTACGCGTCGAGCACGACGGCGCCGCGATCAAGGCGGCCCTGGTTCGTCAGGCCGCCAGCCCGGTGCGCTGGGTCGAGACGATCCGCACGATGGCCGACCACGGCGTCACGCACGTGATCGAATGCGGTCCCGGCAAGGTGTTGACCGGCATGACCAAACGCATCGACGCGCGTTTGACCGGTGCCTCGATCTTCGACCCCGCGTCGCTGGAGGCGGCTTTGGAACTCGTGAAGTGAACGGATGGCGATGAACCACGAACTCACAGGACAGGTCGCGCTCGTGACCGGCGCATCGCGCGGTATCGGTCGGGCGATCGCAGCCGAACTCGCGGCGCGCGGCGCGACCGTCGTCGGAACCTCCACGTCGGCAGCGGGAGCAGCCGGGGTCACCGAGGATCTTTCCGGCGCGAAGGGAAAGGGCATCGTGCTCGACGTGTGCGATGCCGCGGCCTGCGATGCGGCGATCGATGCGATCCAGAAAGAATTCGGTTCGCTGGCCATCCTCGTCAACAACGCCGGCATCACCCAGGACACGCTCGCGATGCGCATGAAGGACGAGGACTGGAGCGCGGTGATCGACACCAATCTGTCGGCAGTATTTCGCCTGTCGCGTGGCGTGTTGCGCGGCATGCTCAAGGCGCGCGCTGGCCGCATCGTCAACATCACGTCGGTGGTGGGTTCCGCGGGCAATGCGGGGCAGGCCAACTACGCGGCCGCGAAGGCGGGCGTCGCAGGCTTGACGCGCGCGCTCGCCAAGGAAGTCGGCAGCCGCGGCATCACCGTCAATTGCGTCGCGCCGGGGTTCATCGATACCGACATGACCAAAGGCCTCTCGGCCACGCAGGTCGAGGCGTTGACCGCGCAGATACCGCTGGCGCGTCTGGGCAAACCCGAAGACATCGCCGCGGCGGTCGCCTTCCTGGTCTCGCCGCACGCCGGATACATCACCGGCACGACCTTGCATGTCAACGGCGGCATGTACATGTAGAACTCTGTCGAAGCCCGGGATTCAGGCGTAGGCCGACAGGCGTCGGGCGCGATGGAGGAGGCCGGTCACACGAGTCGGTCTGCTACAATCCGCGCAATTTTTACGGTGGGTCGAGCGCTTTCGAGCAAGCGATTCATGCAAGCGAATCAACCGAGCAATACGCGCCGATGGAGACCCTGCGGCGCGACCCGCTCGTCATCGTCACAACATTCCCCCGAGGAGAGGAGTTCATGGACAACATCGAACAGCGCGTCAAGAAGATCGTCGCCGAGCAACTGGGTGTCAACGAAGCGGACATCAAGACCGAGTCGTCTTTCGTCGATGATCTGGGCGCCGACTCGCTCGACACGGTGGAGCTCGTCATGGCTCTCGAAGACGAATTCGAAACCGAGATTCCGGACGAAGAGGCCGAGAAGATCACGACCGTGCAGCAGGCGATCGACTACGTCAGCTCGCACAAGAAGTAAGACGGCAGAACCAGCCGCTTCCACCCCATGCGTCGTCGTGTCGTCATCACCGGGCTCGGTATCATCTCCCCGGTCGGGAACACCATCCCCGAAGCCTGGGCCAATATCGTTGCCGGCAAGTCGGGGATAGATCACATCACGCGTTTCGATGCCTCGGCGTTTTCCTGCCGCATCGCAGGCGAGGTCAAGGGCTTCAAGGTCGATGACTACATCGCGGCCAAGGAAGCGCGCCACATGGATACCTTCATCCATTACGGCGTTGCCGCGGGTATCCAGGCGGTCAACGACAGCGGCCTGGTCATCACCGAAGAGAATGCCGAACGCATCGGCGTGATCGTCGGTTCGGGCATCGGTGGATTGCCGTTGATCGAAGAAACCTGCATCGAACTGGCAGCGCGCGGACCGAGGCGCATCTCGCCGTTCTTCGTCCCGGCGTCCATCATCAACATGGTCTCCGGTCAGCTCTCGATTCACTTCGGGATGAAGGGGCCGAGCTTCGGCATCGTCAGCGCCTGCACCACCGGTCTGCATTGCATCGGCGAGGCCGGTCGCATGATCGAGTACGGCGATGCCGACGTGATGCTCGCCGGTGGCGCCGAGTCCACCATCTCGCCGCTGGGAATCGGCGGCTTCACGGCCGCCCGCGCGCTGACTCAGCGCAACGACGATCCGCAGGTCGCAAGCCGACCGTGGGATATCGATCGCGACGGTTTCGTGCTCGGTGAAGGCGCGGGCGTCATGGTGCTCGAGGAATACGAGCATGCGAAAAAGCGCGGCGCGAACATCGTTGCCGAACTGATCGGCTACGGCATGAGTTCGGACGCTTATCACATCACGGCGCCCGATGCGGATGGTCCGCGGCGCGGAATGCTCAATGCGCTTCGCAACGCCGGCCTCAATCCCGACGAGGTGCAGTACATCAATGCGCACGGCACTTCGACGCCGCTGGGCGACAAGAACGAGACCGAAGCGATCAAGCGTGCTTTCGGCGGCCATGCGCACAAGCTCATTGTCAATTCGACCAAGTCGATGACCGGCCATCTGCTAGGCGCCGCGGGAGGTATCGAAGGTGTGTTCACGGCCCTTGCGATCCGCGACCAGATTTCGCCGCCGACGATCAACATCTTCAACCAGGATCCTGAGTGCGATCTCGACTATTGCGCCAACCAGGCCCGGCCGATGAAGATCGACGTCGCGATTTCGAATTCCTTTGGGTTTGGCGGCACCAACGGCACGATGATTTTGCGCCGCTTGTGATCTCGTTCGTGATCCATTCCTGATCCGCGCGGCAACCGCTGCGCGTACGCCTCCTTCAAGCGCATGAGTCTCTCGACGCGCATCGCGATCGGGCCGTCGCGTTGCCTCGCCAACACCTGTGCCGCGATGATTGCAGGCGCGATCATCGTCACGGCGGCGACCGCGACCGCGCATCTGGTCGCGGACTCCGCGCCCGCAGCCCTGTGGCTCATGACGGGCGTCGCAACGCTGATTGCGTTCGCGATCTGCGCGAAGCGCTGGATCAAACCGGCCGGCTCGCGCGTATATGAAGTTCTCATCAGCGATCGCGCCGTGGTGTCCGTGCGATGCCCGGGCGAGGACACGATGCCGCAAACATTTGAACTGAGCGACGCTTCGATGGTTTGGCCGGGCTTCGCGGTGCTGTCGCTCTCGCCGACGCTGCCGCTGCCATCCGCCCCGACATCCAGGTTGCTGGCCCGGCTGTGCCGTCGCACCCTCGACCTCGCGGTCGTGCGCGCCGAAATGGATGCGAACGATGGGTGGCGGCTGCATCGCTTCCTCCTCTGGGCGCAGCGCAACGGCTCGCGTGCCGGCGAGCCAACCCCCAAGGACTCGCTTGTCTGATTCCACGACACCCGCGACCGAGCGGGAAATCGATCAGGTCCTCGTCGAGCGCGTTCAGCGCGGCGACAAGCACGCGTTCGAACTGCTCGTGGCGAAGTACCAGCGCAAGATCAATCGCTTGGTTTCTCGGCTGGTTCGCGATGCGGCCGAGATCGAGGATGTGACTCAGGAGGCCTTCATCAAGGCCTATCGGGCGTTGCCGCAGTTCCGGGGCGACAGCGCTTTCTACACCTGGCTCTATCGAATTGCGATCAACACCGCCAAGAACTATCTGGCTTCGCAGGGTCGCAGGGCACCCACCAGCACAGGCAATGATGCGGAAGAAGCTGAAACTTTCGAGGAAGCGGACCAACTAAGGGACATCAACACGCCGGAATCGCTGATGATGAGCAAGCAGGTTGGCGAAACCGTCGGGCGGGCGATGGATGCACTCCCAGAAGAGCTCCGCACCGCGATTCAGTTGAGAGAAATCGAGGGAATGAGTTACGAAGACATTGCCGCGGCGATGAATTGTCCGATCGGTACGGTGCGTTCGCGTATCTTCCGAGCCCGGGAGTCGATTGCTGCCGAATTGCGTCCGTTGTTGGGAACATCGAAAGACAAGAGGTGGTAACGATGAATATTCAAGAGACGATCGGGGTCCCCGTTCAAGGTCAGACCGCCGATGCGGATGCACGCATGCGGGTGTCGGCTTTGATCGACAGCGAACTCGACGATGCGGCCATCGATGCCACCCTGGACGCCTTGCTGGCGTCCGAGGGTCTGACGAGCTTCTGGCTGTCGGCGCATTGCGCCGGGGACTGGATGCGATCCGACGAGGTCGTCGGGGTGGGGCACAGCCAACTCGCATTGCGTCGCTTCGCGATGGCACTGGCACAAGAGCCTGCGATCGTGGCGCCCAAGCGGGCAAGTCGTTCGCACGGGTCCGGTTTCTGGATGCGAACCGGTCTGCCCGGCGCGTCGATCGCGGCAGCGCTCGTCGCCGTCGCATGGGTGGCCACGCCGCTGTGGCGTGGCGACGACGCCAGGAAAAGCCTGGCTTCGTCGTCCGACGGACCGACCGTGGTGATTGCGAAGGCGAATCCCGTGGTCGAGCCCGAGGCACGTGCCGAATTGAAACCGATCGATCCCGATCGACTCTCGCCTTACCTTGCTGCGCATCGCGACGTGACGCCGTTCGCCTATCGTGGCCCGTCGGCCAGACCGGCGGCATTCAATACTTCCGCATCGACCTCCGCTTCGACCGTACCGCAGTGAACTCATGACGGTCGGTGCGTCCGTACGCTCTGAGAACGATTCGCGTCTCAAATCGCGCATTGCATTTCGCATCAGTTCGCGCAGCGCGCCGCCGCGCGGGTTGGCGGTCGCGCGCATCCCGGGGCTGCTACTGGCCGCGATCGGTTTCGCGCTCTGCCAGCAGGCGATCTGCGCACCGACCGATGCGCCTGCGTCCGCGACCAGCGATGCGGTCGCGCTGCTGGTGCGGATCCAGCAAGCCGCACAACGCGAAAACTACGCAGGCATCTTCATTTATCAGCAGGGCAATCAGATCCTGTCGTCGCGCGTCACGCACGTGGCCGACAAGACCGGTGAGCATGAGAAGCTCGAGTTGCTCGACGGGCAGGTGCGCGAATTCATTCGGCATAACGACGACGTGCGCTGTTATGTCCCCGACAGCAAGCTGATTCTGGTCGAGAAGCGGGCTCGATACGACAGCTTTCCCGCGCTTCTCACCAGCACGCCTGCCGATATCGATCAGTACTATCGGCTTTCATACGAAGGTGTCGATCGCATCGCGGGCCGCATGGCGCAAGCCATCAAGCTCGAGGCGCGTGACAAGCAACGCTATGGCTATCGGCTGTGGTTCGATCGCGACTCGTCGTTGCTGCTGAAGGCGCAGACAGTCAACGACAAAGGTGTCGTGATCGAGCAAGTCGGGTTCACCGACGTGGTGATCGGCGGCGCCGTGGACCGCGCGAAGATCAAGCCCTCGTCATCGAACACCGAAGGTTGGCGAACCGAAACCAGCAACATGACGCCGATCGATCTGGCGCGAGCCGGCTGGTCGGTCGCGCAGCCGATCGCGGGCTTTCACAAGGTGATGGAGGTCCGCCGCGCCTTCGGTGGTCGAGAGGACGTGGGACAAATCGTCTATTCGGACGGACTCGCCGCGGTTTCGATCTTCATCGAATCGGCTCCCCCGCCGGGTGCGGCCGAGGGCGATGCCAGCAACGGCCCGATCAATGTCGTCACACGAAGGCTCGGCGACTATTGGCTGACGGTCGTGGGAGATCTGCCCGCCGCTTCGGTGAGGCAGATGGCGAGCGCCGTCGCCTACAAGACGCCTAAATAGACTCGGCGACGCGATAGCGTCCGCCGTCTCCATCGAATCGCCGCTACCGAATGCGGCAGTCGGCATCTGCTGGCATGATGCAATCCGGCTTGGTTCTATCGGACCGCGCTCTGTTCTATTCTTTGCCGATTCGCGTCGGCATCAATCAAGAAAGGCAATATGCGAAGTTTTTTCGTGGCGACGCTTGCGAGCGTGATGATGGTCTTCGCCTCGCCGCCATCGCTCGCGCAAGGTCGCGACCTGCCGGACTTTGCCGATCTCGTCGAGCGTGTCGGGCCCGCAGTTGTCAACATCCGTACGACCGAGAAACTGCGAGGCGCTGCCGCAGCCGAGGGCCTCGACGACGATGACGTGCAGGAACTTTTTCGCCGCTTCTTCGGCGTGCCGGCGCCTCAGGCACCCGGCCAGGACAAGGCGCCAACGCCGCGAGGCCGGCGTGGCGATCGCGGGACTGACCGCGGAAATCAGGACGCGCCGCGCGAGCGGGGCGTCGCATCGGGCTTCATCCTGTCGGCCGACGGCTATGTGATGACCAACGCCCACGTGGTCGAGAACGCGAGCGAGATCATCGTCACGCTCACCGACAAGCGCGAGTTCAAAGGCAAGCTGATCGGCGCCGACAAGCGCACCGACGTCGCTCTCGTGAAGATCGAGGCGAGCGCCCTTCCCAAGACCACCATCGGCGACTCGAAGGGAATACGCGTGGGCCAATGGGTGCTTGCGATCGGCTCGCCGTTCGGCCTGGAGAACACCGTGACCGCGGGTATCGTCAGCGCGAAGGGGCGCGACACCGGCGAACTGTTGCCCTTCATCCAGACCGATGCCGCGATCAACCCGGGCAACTCGGGCGGCCCGTTGATCAATATGCGCGGCGAAGTGATCGGGATCAATTCGCAGATCCTGTCGGGCTCGGGCGGCAGCATCGGCATCTCGTTCGCGATCCCGGTCGACGACGCGATGCGCGTCGTCGAGCAATTGAAGAATGGCGGCCGCGTCAGGCGCGGGCGGCTCGGAGTCGAGATTCAGGAACTGGGCAAGGACGTGGCCGATGCGATGGGGATCAAGCCGCAAGGCGCGGTCGTCAGCCGCGTCGAAGCGGGAACCCCGGCGGAAAAAGCCGGAGTGATGCCGGGTGACGTGATCCTCAAGTTCGACGGCAAGGCGATCGAGAAGTCCGTCGATCTGCCGCGTGCGGTGGGCGATACCAAGCCTGGAACCAAATCGGTTCTGTCGGTGCTGCGCAAGGGAACGCCGCGCGACATTCCGATCGTGGTGAGCGAACTCGATTCGGACGCCAAGCGGCCTCCCAAAGCACCCGAGCCCGCCAAGCCTGCGCTGACCAACAACCTCGGCTTGTCGGTCGTCGACATCGGCGAGGACAAGCGCAAGCAACTGAACATCGCGTCGGGCGTGCTGGTCGAGAGCGCCGAAGGGGCGGCGGCGAGCACCGGCCTGCGTCGCGACGACATCGTCCTGGGCCTCAACAACGCCGATGTCGCGAACGCAAAGCAGTTCAACGAACAGGTCGCAAAGCTCGATCCGAAGAAGCAGGCGTTCCTGCTGGTGCGTCGAGGCGAGAACGTGTTTTACCTGCCGCTTCGCCCGACGCAGAAACAATAGACGCACGGTCTGCGCACGGCGTCGCGTACGCCAATTCATCGCTGCGGATTCCTGGTTCGGGAGTCGACCCCCGCTTCGGGTAAAATCGCGGGCTTGGCAAAAGGGGAGCCGACAGTGCGCGGCCCCCTTTTTTTGTTGCCCGCCATCCCGGCATTTCCAGTTCGGGTCCATCGACTCGATCGACGCTGCGACGCGCAGCGCAATGCTCCGCACGCAGTGCTCCCCGGTTCTCATTCATCGATGCAGCAGATCCGCAACTTTTCCATCATCGCCCACATCGACCACGGCAAATCGACCTTGGCCGATCGCATCATCCAATTGTGCGGCGGCCTGTCGGATCGCGAGATGGAGGCGCAGGTTCTCGACTCGATGGATCTCGAACGCGAGCGCGGCATCACCATCAAGGCGCAGACCGCGGTCCTCGAATACAAGGCTCGTGACGGCAAGCTCTACCAGCTCAACTTGATCGACACGCCGGGCCACGTCGACTTCTCGTATGAAGTGAGCCGCTCGCTGTCGGCCTGCGAAGGCGCATTGCTGGTGGTCGATGCCACCCAGGGTGTCGAGGCGCAGACGGTCGCCAACTGCTACACGGCGATCGAACTCGGCGTCGAAGTCGTGCCGGTCCTGAACAAGATCGACCTGCCGAGCGCCAACCCCGAGAGCGCGATCGAAGAGATCGAGGACGTGATCGGTATCGATGCGCAGGACGCGATTCGCGCCAGCGCGAAGACCGGCGAGGGCGTGCCCGACATCATCGAAGCGGTGATCGCGCGTATCCCGCCGCCCTCGGGTTCGGCCGCAGAACCCCTGCAGGCATTGATCATTGACTCGTGGTTCGACAACTACGTCGGCGTGGTGATGCTGGTGCGCGTGTTCAACGGCGTGGTCAAGCCGCGCGACAAGATCCTGTTGATGGCGAACGGCTCGCAACATCTGGTCGAGCAGGTCGGGGTGTTCACGCCCAAGTCGCTGTCTCGCACGCAACTCTCTGCAGGCGGAGTGGGATTCATCATCGCCGGCATCAAGGAGTTGAAGGCAGCCAAGGTCGGCGACACGGTCACGCTCGCATCCCGGCCCGCAAGCCGGGCGTTGCCCGGGTTCAAGGAAGCGCAGCCCCAGGTCTTCGCGGGCCTTTTCCCGATCGAGAGCAATCAGTACGACGCGCTGCGCGATGCGCTCGAAAAACTGAGACTGAACGATTCGTCGCTGCAGTACGAGCCCGAAGTGTCGCAGGCGCTGGGTTTCGGATTTCGCTGCGGCTTCCTTGGCCTGCTGCACCTGGAGATCGTGCAGGAGCGACTCGAGCGCGAGTACGACATGGACCTGATCACCACCGCGCCGTCGGTGATCTATCAGGTGCTGATGCGCGATGGCAGCCTCATCCAGATCGAGAACCCGTCGAAGCTGCCCGACCCCGCGCGCATCGAAGAGATCCGCGAACCGATCGTCACGGTCAAGCTCTACATGCCCAAGGATTACGTGGGTTCCGTCATCACGCTCGCGACGCAGAAGCGCGGCGTGCAACTCGGCATGGACTATCACGGTCGTCAGGTGATGCTGACCTACGAGATCCCGCTCGCCGAGATCGTCCTCGACTTTTTCGACAAGCTGAAGTCCGTGTCGCGCGGCTACGCGTCGATGGACTACGAGTTCAAGGAATATCGCGCAGCCGATGTCGTCAAGGTCGACATGCTGATCAACGGCGAGAAGGTCGATGCGCTGGCGGTGATCGTGCATCGGGCCAACAGCCAGCATCGCGGGCGCGAAGTGGCGGCCAAGATGCGCGAACTGATTCCCCGCCAGATGTTCGATGTCGCCATCCAGGCCGCGATCGGCTCGAACATCATCGCGCGCGAAAACGTCAAGGCCTTGCGCAAGAACGTGATCGCCAAGTGCTACGGCGGCGACATCAGCCGCAAACGCAAGTTGCTTGACAAGCAGAAGGCCGGCAAGAAACGCATGAAGCAGGTCGGATCGGTCGAGATTCCTCAGGAGGCATTTCTCGCCATCCTGCAAGTGGAGGACAAATGAGTTTCAACTTCGCGGTGATTCTGTTCTGGTTGCTGGTCGCGACCGGCGCGATCTGGCTGTTCGATCGGCTGATCTTTCGTCGCAGGCGCATCGTCGATGCCGAGGCGGCGCTGCGGCATTTCGACACGCAGGCCAAGTTGCGCGAAACCGACGGGACTGCGGCGAGTATCGACCCGCGCGCGATCGCTGAAGAGCGCGAGCGTCTTCGCGAACGCCTGATCCGCCAACCGGGATGGATCGAATTTCCCGCAGGCTTCTTTCCGGTCATTCTGGTGGTCTTCGTACTCCGGTCGTTTTTATTCGAGCCCTTTCGCATTCCGTCGGGTTCGATGATTCCGACGCTGGTGATCGGCGACCTGATCCTGGTCAACAAGTTCACGTATGGAGTGCGACTGCCGATCGTCAACAAGAAGATTTTCGACGTAGGCTCGCCCCAGCGCGGCGACGTGATGGTGTTTCGTTATCCGGTCGATCCTTCAGTCGATTACGTCAAGCGCGTGATCGGACTGCCTGGAGATACGATCGTGTATCGAAACAAGCGATTGAGCATCAATGGACAAACCGTGCAAACTGCCGCAGCACCCGACTATTTCGATCCGGAGCGCGTGACTTATACCAAGCAATTCGGCGAAAAATTGCCTTCGGCCGGCGGTTTCGTGAATCACATGATTCTGCTCGATGATGAACGTTCCGGCGTAATCACGCCAGGTTCGTTCTCGTTCAGGGATAATTGTGTTTATTCGGATGGAAATACATCAGTGACCTGCGAGGTTCCGAATGGCCAATATTTCATGATGGGCGATAACCGCGACAATAGTGCCGACAGCCGTTATTGGGGATTCGTCCCCGATGAGAATATTGTCGGCAAAGCGTTTTTCATCTGGATGAACTTCGGTAACATGCATCGCATTGGCTCATTCCGGTAGAGAACAGTCTTGGTTCCTTCATTGCTCGGCTCGCGTTTCGGCATTCCTTCCCGCGCTGTTTCCCGTCAGCGGGGCATCAGCGTGGTCAGCCTCGTGGTGCTGGTCATATTGATCGGGTTCGCAGCGATCCTCGTGCTGCGCATCGTGCCGACCTTCGTCGAATATCGTGCGGCCTTGTCGGCAATCAAGCGAGCTCAGGCCTCGGCCAGCACCGTGATCGAAATTCAGAAGGCGTTCGATCGCTCGGCCGCGATCGACGACATCGTCGTGCTGACGGGGAAGGATCTCGATATCACCAAGGTCAACGACGACATCGTGGTGTCGTTCGCGTACACCAAGAAGATCCCGCTGTTCGGGCCGGTCAGCTTGACCATCGATTACGCGGGAAGCAGCAAGTCGCTTTAGAAAGACGCGCTTCAGAAAGACGGAATGTCGATGGATGTCCAAGCGTTGAAGACTGCCCTGGGGCACGAGTTCGCCTCGAAGGATCTGCTGTCACAGGCGCTGACGCATCGCAGCCACAGCGTTGCGCACAACGAACGCCTCGAGTTCCTGGGCGACAGCGTGCTCAATTGCGTGATCGCGTCGCTGTTGTTCGACAAGTTCTCGAAGATCGACGAGGGCGACCTCTCCCGCTTGCGCGCCAATCTCGTCAAGCAGCAGTCGCTCTACGAGATCGCGCAGCGTCTCGAACTGAGCCAGCATCTTCGCCTGGGCGAAGGCGAGTTGAAGAGTGGTGGCTTTCGGCGCCCCTCGATACTTGCCGACACCGTCGAAGCGCTGTTCGGCGCCGTCTTTCTCGACGCCGGATTCGACGTGGCCCGGCGCATGATCAAGCGCCTCTACCAACCGGTGCTCGACACGGTCGATCCGAAGACGCTCGGCAAGGATGCCAAGACCTTGCTTCAGGAATATCTCCAGGGACGGAAGATCGCGCTGCCGGTCTATACGGTGGTGGCCACGCATGGCGCTGCCCACAGTCAGGAATTCGAAGTCGAGTGCGCGGTCGCCAAGCTTGCCATCCAGGTGCTGGGCGGGGGCGGCAGCCGTCGTGCGGCCGAGCAGGCCGCCGCCAAGAAAGCGCTCGAAGCCGCGCAGGCATTGACGGGCGCGGCCACCAAGCGCGCGCGCCGCGCAAAATCGGCGCAGCTCAGTCTGCCGGTGTCGGTCGAGCAGAGTCCGGAGACCAAGCCGGTCGATGTTGCAAGCCTTGCTGCAGCCTCGACTCGAAAGGCGGCCGAGCCCAAGCCACGCGAAGCGGACGCGACGATTGCAAAGCCTGCGCTTGAGCGCACATCGACCCGGGCGACGATGCCGATCGAGCCCGCGCGCATCGTTGCGAGTGCAAACAATCGTCAGGCGACCAGCGATGCGACGTCGGTGTCGAAGGCGAAGGATGTGAAGCCCGAGGTGAAGCCCGACGGCAAGGCGGACGCCAGACCAGACGCGAAAGCGGCGACACGCGCGAGCGATGGGTCGGAAACCGACGATGCCTCGAAGAATGGACAGGGCGCCCCGCCTCTGCCTTCGAACGAAGTCGTCAGCGACGCGACGACCCAGGGGGCCGGCAGCGAACCTCTCGCCGAACCGCCGCGAGCACCGAAGGTCCGTGTTGCCTGAGCCCATGCAGCCGGGCGCCGAGGGCGCCGCAATGAACGACGATCAGGCGCAATTTTCGCCGGACTTTCGCTGCGGCATGATCGCCATCATCGGACGGCCCAATGTGGGCAAGTCCACCTTGCTCAATCGCCTCGTCGGCCAGAAGATCAGCATCACGTCGAGGAAGGCGCAGACCACACGCCATCGCATCGTCGGCGTCACGACCACGGCGACCGCGCAGTTCATCTTCGTCGATACGCCCGGCGTACAGATCCGGCACAAGAGCGTGCTGCACAAGACCATGCACCGTGCGGTACGCGACGGCATCGCCGGCGTCGCCTGCATATTGTTCGTGGTCGAGGCCGGCCGCTTCGGGCCCGACGATCAGATCGTGCTCGAGATGCTGCCCGCCGATGTGCCGGTGATCCTCGTCGTCAACAAGACCGACACGCTGGACGACAAGGCGAGCCTGCTGCCCTACCTGCAGGCGCGCGCGGCACAGCATGCGTGGGCCGCGATCGTTCCCGTCTCGGCCAAGACCGGCCTGCAGATCGAGCCGCTGTTCAAGGAAATCGAAACCCTGCTGCCGATCGGGCAGCCGCTGTTCGATGCCGACCATCTTACCGACCGCAGCGAACGTTTCCTCGTCTCCGAGTTGATCCGCGAGAAGGTCTTTCGCCAGCTCGGTGACGAGTTGCCGTATGGCATGACCGTCATCATCGACCGCTTCATCGAGGAACCGTCGCCGCACGGTGGCCGCTTCTGCCGCATTGCTGCCTCGATCGTAGTCGAGCGGGCCAATCACAAGGCGATGCTGATCGGACCCGGCGGCGCCAAGCTCAAGCAGATCGGCAGCGAAGCGCGTGCCGACATCGAGAAGCTGCTCGATGCGCGCAGCCACCTCGAACTGTGGGTCAAGGTGAGATCTGGCTGGGCCGACAGCGCGGCGCTGGTCAAGTCGTTCGGCTACGAGTGAGGTCATGAGTGATGTCATGAGTCAGGCGGACGTTGCTGACGACGTCGGCGATCTCGCCGAAGCACTCGCTGTTCGATCTGACCCTGCTGCGGAAACCGCGACCGACGCGACGCGCCGGGTCGCGCCGCGCGCCAGGCCGCGAGCACCGCGATCGGAGACCCGCATCGGCGACGAAGCCGCGTTCGTTCTCCACAGCTATCCGTACAAGGAGACCAGCCTGATCGTCGATGCACTCACGCGGCATCACGGTCGGGTGGCACTGGTTGCGCGCGGCGCGAAGCGACCGCGATCGGCATTGCGCGGTGTGCTGCTCGCGTTTTTCCCCTTGACCATCAGCTGGGTGCAGGCGCGCTCGCGCGCGGCGACCAGCGCAATCACGAGTACTCACGGCGGCAGCGACCTGCGGACCTTGACGCGCGCCGAATGGATGGGGGGACTGCGTCCGCTGCGCGGCGACGCGCTGATGGCGGGCTTCTACCTCAACGAACTGATCCAGAAACTGCTCGCGCGAGACGACCCGCACGAAGCCGTGTTCGACGCCTACCACGATGCGCTCGCCGCATTGGCCGACGACGGTCCCGCAGCGCCGGTGCTGCGGCACTTCGAAGGCGTGCTGCTGCGCGAAGCCGGCTATGCGTTGCGGCTGGTCCAGACCGCCAGCGGCGAAGCCGTCGAATCGACGGCGTTCTATCGCTACGTCCCCGAGCAGGGACCGATCCGTGTCGATGGCGCCGGCGCGCGCGCATCGGCCCACGGTGTCGACGACGACGCCGTGATCCTGGGCAAGACGCTGCTCGACATCGAAGCCGACGATTACAGTGACCCGGTCACGCTGGCGCAAGCCAAGACGCTGATGCGGTTTCTTCTGCAGCACCACATGCCTGGCCAGGTGCTGCATACGCGACGCATGATGCTCGAGCTGCAGTCGCTCGAAGAAGGCGCGAGGCGATGAATCCGCTGGTCGCTCCCGAGAGCATGACCCCGACCGTGCGCACGGCGCTGTCGGTCAATCTCAACAAGGTCGCGCTGCTGCGAAACACGCGCGCGCTCACGATCCCGAGCGTGACGCGTGCGGCGACCATCGTCCTCGAGGCCGGCGCGGCGGGCATCACCGTGCATCCTCGTCCGGACCAGCGGCACATCCGCGCGCGAGACGTGCACGACCTCGGCGCGCTGCTGAAGGACTGGCCGCGCGCCGAGTACAACATCGAAGGCAATCCCTTTCACAACCTGATGGCCTTCGTGCGCGCGCTTCGGCCGCAGCAATGCACCTTCGTCCCGGACAGCGTCGAGCAGGCGACCAGCGACCACGGATGGAATCTCGATACCGATGCCGAACGCCTCGGGCCGCTGATCGAAGAAGCGCACAGCCTCGGGGTGCGCGTCAGCCTCTTCATGGACCCCTCGGCATCGGCCATGAAGCGTGCGGCCGACGTCGGCGCCGATCGCATCGAGCTCTACACCGAGAGTTACGCGCGCGCCTACGGAACGCCGTCGCAGGGGGAGACGCTGGTGCGCTTCGTCGACGGCGCACGGGCCGCGCTCGCGGCCGGTCTGCAGGTCAACGCCGGTCATGACCTGAATCGCAACAATCTCGCCGCGTTCCTCGAGGCGGTGCCGGCCGTGGCGGAAGTCTCGATCGGCCATGCCTTGATCGCCGATGCACTCGAACTCGGGCTCGCGGAGGCGGTGCGTGCGTACCTCGCGTGCATCGATCGCGCGTCCATGCCGAACAGGAAAACGCTGCGATGATCTTCGGCATCGGCACCGACATCCAGAAGGTCGATCGCATCCGCGCGGCGCTGGCCCGTCACGGCGATCGTTTCGCCGAACGCATACTCGGACCCGAAGAGATGACGATCTATCGCCGTCGCAGCGCACGCGATCACGCGCACGCGAGCGCGTATGAAACCTCGCGCGGCATCACGTTCCTTGCGACGCGCTTCGCCGCCAAGGAAGCGATCTCGAAGGCGCTCGGTCTAGGCATGCGCATGCCGATGCGTTGGCGCGCCGCGCAGATCCTCAAGGAAGTCTCGGGCAAGCCGCGCGTCGCCACCGACGAAGTGTTGTCGGCATGGATGCGCGAGCGCTCGTTGATCGTGCACGTCACGGTAAGCGACGACGCCGACTACGCGGTCGCGTTCGCGGTCGTCGAGCGCCTCGATCACCTATAGATGTAGACACCATGAAGACCAACCAGCATATGACGCAACTCGGCCCCGTGATGCTCGACGTCGCATCGACGACTCTGACCGACGACGACAGGCGCCGCATCGCACACCCGAAAACCGGCGGCGTGATCCTGTTCGCGCGCAATTTCGAAAGCCGCGCGCAGCTCTGTGCGCTGATCGATGCGATGCGTGCGTTGCGCCCCGAACTCCTGATCGCGGTCGATCATGAAGGCGGTCGCGTGCAACGTTTTCGAACCGATGGTTTCGTGGCGCTGCCGACCATGCGCAGCCTCGGTGCGCTGTGGGACGTCGACAAGGCAAACGGTGCGTTGAATGCTTCGCGCGCGGCCACCGCGGTCGGCTTTATCCTGGCGGCCGATCTCGTTGCCTGCGGCATCGATCTCTCGTTCACGCCCGTGCTCGATCTCGATCACGGTCCCAGCGGCGTGATCGGCGACCGCGCCTTCCATCGCGATCCGCGCGTCGTCGCCTTGCTCGCCAAGAGCCTGATGCATGGCCTTCTGCTCGCAGGCATGGCGAACTGCGGCAAGCATTTTCCGGGGCATGGATATGTCGCGGCCGATTCGCATGTCGCGATCCCGATCGACGACCGCGACCTCGAAACGATCCTCGCCGACGACGCGATGCCTTATGCCTGGCTGATGCCGGCGCTTTCCTCGGTGATGCCCGCGCATGTGATCTACCCCGCGGTGGACAGCAAGCCGGCGGGCTTCTCGTCGGTCTGGTTGCAGGACATCCTTCGCGGTCGCCTCGGATTCGAAGGTGCGATCTTCAGCGACGACCTGGCTATGGAAGCCGCGACCGTCGCGGGCGGCGTGGTCGCAGCCGGCCGGGCCGCACTCGAAGCCGGATGCGACATGGTCCTCATGTGCAACGACTCCGAAAGGGCCGACGCGTTGCTCGACCGGCTCGAAGATCGTCGTGACGCGCGGTCCCAGGGCCGCCTGCAGGCCTTGCGCGCGCGCGCGGTATTGGGCGAGAAGCGTGGCGACATGCGCGACGATCCGCGCTACCAGCAGTCACTCGCGGTGTTGCGCGAAGCCCGTCTGCTCGCGACGTGAACTCGAGCGCGCAGACGCGCTTCGCCGCGCGTGATGCGGACGTCGAGTCCTGGGATCTGTTCTGCCGCGTCATCGACAACTATGGCGACGTCGGCGTCGCAGGGCGCCTCGCGCGCCAATTGGCCGGCGATGCGCGACGGTCGGTGCGCCTCTGGGTCGATGATCTCTCCGCGTTCGCCCGCATCGAGTCGCGCCTCGATCGGGCAGCAGATCGCCAGCACATCGACGCCATTGAAGTGTCGCGGTGGTCACCCTACGGTTGGGCAGGTATCGAACCTGCGGACACCGTGATCGAACTCTTCGGATGCGGATTGCCGCAGGCCTACATCGATGCGATGGCGCACGCGGTTGAGCAAACCAGTGACCACGCGTCGATCTGGATCGATCTCGAATACCTGAGCGCCGAAGCATGGGTCGATAACTTCCATCGCCTGCCGTCGCCGCATCCGACCTTGCCGCTGGTCAAGCATTTCTTCTATCCGGGCTTCGATGAAAAGGCGGGCGGGCTGCCGATCGAGGCGGGCCTGGAAGACCGACGTCGGGCCTTCATCGAAGACAGCGATCAGGTCGCGGCTTTCTGGCGGCGCCTCCAAGTTCCATCGTCCGTCGCGGGCGAAATGCGCGTGTCGCTGTTCGCCTATGCCGGCGCGCCGTTCGAACAACTCTTTCAAGCGATGAGCGAGGATCGCGATCGACGATGGTCGGTGATCGTGCCCGAAGGCGTCTTGCCGGGAGGAACCGCCGGCCTCGACGTCAAAAAGCGCGGCTCGCTTTCTATCGTCACGATCCCCTTCGTCGATCAGGACGACTACGACCGACTGCTGTGGAGCTGCGACATCAATTTCGTGCGCGGCGAAGATTCGTTCGTGCGCGCGCAGTGGGCGGCGCGGCCCTTCGTCTGGCATATCTATCCCCAGGCCGACGACGCGCATATCACGAAGCTGCACGCATTCGAAGAGCGCTACGAAACCGGTTTGCCGCAGGCCGCGCGCGAGGCGCAGGGCGCGCTTTGGCGCGCGTGGAACACGCAGGGTCCAGGCATCGAGCACGCGTGGGCGCGCTGGTGCGACCTACTGCCGGAGCTTTCGGCGCATGCCCAGGTGTGGCGCCAAAGCCTCGCGTCGCACCCGGGTTTGGTCGATAGCCTCGCTGCCTTCGTCGCGGAACGTCGCTCGGCCTTGCTAAAATGACGGGCTTTTCGGCCGGCCCGGTTTGAGGCTGCCGAACCTCTTCTCTCCAACTCTCCCGTTCCGATGAAAACCGCTCAAGAAATTCGCGCCGGCAATGTGATCATGGTCGGCCGCGACCCGATGGTCGTGCAGAAGGCCGACTACAACAAGTCCGGACGCAACTCCGCCGTCGTCAAGATGAAGATGAAGAACCTGCT
>JBBQCA010000026.1:0-23774 GCA_038318315.1 Burkholderiales bacterium
CGGTCGCGCAGAGGATTGGTCAACATGACCGCGCGCGTGGTCGCGCCGACCAGCGTGAACGGTTGCAGGTCAAGCTTGACGATGCGTGCAGCCGGGCCCTCGCCGATCATGATGTCGATCTGGAAATCTTCGAGCGCCGGATAGAGGATTTCTTCGACGACCGGCGAGAGCCTATGGATCTCGTCGATGAAGAGCACGTCGTTCTTTTCCAGATTGGTGAGCAGCGCCGCGAGATCGCCGGGCCGCTCGAGCACTGGTCCCGAGGTCGAGCGCATGTGCACGCCCATCTCGCGCGCGACGATGTGCGCGAGCGTGGTCTTGCCCAGACCGGGTGGACCGAACAGCAGCACGTGATCGAGCGACTCCTGGCGCTTACGCGCGGCGCCGATGAAGATCTCGAGCTGCTCGCGAATCTTGACCTGCCCGATGTATTCGTCGAGCGCCTTGGGTCGCAACGCGCGCTCGAAGACCTCTTCGTTGGGCGACGCCGCCGCAGGCGATGTCACGCGGGAATGCGCATCGCTGTCGGCGTCCGCGTCGGCGTCGCTGATGCCGGAGAGGGAATCGGGTTCGATCATGCGTTCGTTACCAATGGAGCGCGACATCGTAGCGCGACAGCAGCTTGTCTCGCGACAGCAGCGTGAGGCCTTCGACACGCGCCTGCGCGATCAGCATGCGATCGAAGGGATCGCGATGATGGTTCGGCAAGGCTTGATGCTCGACAATGTGCGCGATCTCGATGGGCAGCAGGTCGATGTCGTTCTCGCGCTGCTGGCGCAGCATCATGCGATCGATCGTCAGCGGCAAGGTGAGCTTGCCGATCATGCTCTTGATCTGGATTTCCCAGAGGCTCGCGATGCTCACGAAGAGGCGATTGCGCGTGTCCTCGATCAGGGCGCACAGGCTCGGCGGCAGCAGGTGCGGCGCCTGATCCATGAACAGCAGCGCATGTGTGTCGAGCAGATAGCGGCCGATCGGCGGGACGCCCGCGACTATCGATGCGTGAGCCGAACGTTTCATTTCGCGCGAGGCTTGCGATAACGCGCAGCGGGCTGTTGCACCCGAGGCGTGGCCGGCGACTTGCGACCCGCGCCTTGGGGTTCGTCGTACCACAGCGCTTCATCGGCCATCGGCGCGTCGAAGTCCGCGGCAATCGCGAACGCCGGCGAAGCGTTGAGCCCGAGCACGCGTCGCTCGCGCCGCGTCTCGATCGGGACCAGCCGCACGGTCGGCTTGTTGGCGCGCGCGATCACGATTTCCTCGCCCGCTTCGGCGCGCGCGATGAGGTCGGAAAGCGTGGTCTTGGCCTGGTGGACGTTGACGATGGTCATGGCGGAAGTGAGGCGGGATGCGCTGGTTGGTTCAAATGTTAGCTAACAACGCCTGAATACGCAAGCGCGTGCGCATTGCAGCACGTGCGGCATCACTGGCTGTATGACCTGAACCCCGCCACGATCGCGATCAGATTCGGCAACTGCGCGGCGGCGGCATCGAGCAGACGTTGCGACAACTTGTCCGTGAGCCGCTTGCCGAGCGCGTCGACGGGCGCCGTTTCGACGGCCTCGACCAGGGTCTGCAGTCGCTTCGCGCGCCGCGGGTCGGCGCCTTTGAGCGCCAGCAGCATCAGCGAGGCGTCGCCGTATTGCGATTGGGCGCGAACTTCGAGATCGCGAAACGCATCGGTGATGAATTTTGCGCCGGGCTGCGAACCTATCCTGCGCGCGAGCGTGTGCGTCATCTGCAGAGCCGCTTTCGCATCGATCGCGCGCTGCGCCTGGCGACCGAGTTCGGTGTCGGTCGTGTCGATCAGGAAAGCGATGTCGTCCGAAGTCCAGGGAAGGTTGACCGCGTACAGCAGATCGCTGCGTTCGAGTTTCAACAGGGGGCCGCCGCGCGTCTCTTCGGACGAGAGCGCCGCATCGACCTGCCGCAACGCTTCATCGAAGTAGGCATTGCCGCGCTTCCATCGCGAACCGAGACCCGCGCCTTCGCCGACCGCGTTGACGAAATATCCGGGCAGCGTCAGCCGCAACTGCTGCGAGAAGGTCGCGACCGCTTCTTCGACGAGCGGCAGGTCGAGCTTATTCGCGAGTACCCGCAGCGCCGCGTCGCGCGAAGTCGAAGTATTGGTGAGCGGTGGCGGTGACGGCGACGCGCCTCGCGTTTGCGCAATGCCCGGCGGCACAAGCGCCACGAGCATGCCAGTAGTCAACGCGAGTAGCGATCCGCGCCGACTAATCACGACTTCGACAACGTCTTCAAGGCCTGGCGAATGCCGTCCGACACGCTGCTGCCCGCCGTCACTTGCTTGACCGCGAACAGCGCCTCCTTGTCCGAATAGCCGAGCGACGTGAGCGCCTTCATGATGTCCGGCGCCGCGTCGCCGGCATCGGTTGCAGAGAGACCGGCGGGCGCGCCCAGATCCGCGCCGAGCTTGCCTTTCAGTTCGAGCAGCAGGCGCTCGGCTGTCTTCTTGCCGATGCCGGGTACCTGCACCAGACGCGCGGGTTCCTGCATCGTGATCGCCTGCGCGAGGTCGGCGAGAGACAGGCCCGACAGCACCGCGAGCGCGGTGCGCGGCCCGACACCGGCGATCTTGATCAATTCGCGAAAGGCCGCGCGCTCGGCGTGCGTGCCGAAGCCGTAGAGCAGTTGCGCGTCTTCGCGCACTACCAGATGCGCGAACAGTGCGACGCGTTCGCCCACGGCGGGCAGGTTGTAGAGCGTGCTCATCGGCACGTCGAGTTCATAGCCGACGCCGCCGCAATCGACCAGCACGTGCGGCGGCATCTTCTCGAGCAAGGTCCCCGCGATGCGACCGATCACGTACGGCCCTTGCGATGTGACTCTCGCTTGCTCAACGCGCGATCAGCCCAGTTGCTTCAACAGCGTCGCGGCATCGCTGACTTCGAACTTGCCGCCCGCTTCGATGTTCAGTTGCTTGACGACACCGTCGTCGACCAGCATCGAGTAACGCTGCGAGCGCACGCCCATGCCGCGCGCGGTCAGGTCAAATTCGAGCCCGAGGTTTTTCGTGAACTCGCCGGACCCATCGGCCATCATGCGGACCTTGCCGGTGGCGTGCTGGTCGCGCGCCCATGCGCCCATCACGAATGCGTCGTTGACCGACACGCACCAGATCTCGGCGATGCCTTTGGCCTTGAGCGCATCGAATTGCTCGATATAGCCCGGTACATGCTTCGCGGAGCAGGTCGGGGTGAAGGCGCCCGGCAGGCCGAAGAGCGCGATCTTCTTGCCGCGAACCAGGTCCTCGACATGGAAGCTGTTCGGTCCGAGGGTGCAACCGTTGCCTTCGACTTCCACGAATTCCTGCAGCGTGGCGTCGGGCAGTCGTTCGCCGATGGTGATGGTCATGTGGCCTCCTGGTTCGTGCGCGAGAGCGGCGATGATACGTGAGGGACCGAGCGCGTTCCGTAGTTGTGAGCGATACGTCGATGGGTCGTCACGCCCGCCCGCTCAGCCGCCCGCGTCGCATCCGCAGCCGACCCAGCGCGAGATCAGGGGCCGCGCGCGTGAGTGTCGCGATGCTCGCCCCCGTGTGCGCATGACAGATCGCGCACGCCAGCGCATCGGCCGCGTCGGCGGTGGGCGCGCCTGAAAGTCGCAGCAGCCGCTTGACCATCTCCTGTACCTGCATCTTGTTGGCCTTGCCGTAACCGACCGTGGCCTGCTTGGTCTGCAAGGCCGTGTACTCGGACACCACGAGACCGCTCTCGACCAGCGCGCAGATCGCCGCGCCGCGCGCCTGTCCGAGCAACAGCGTCGATTGCGGGTTGACGTTGACGAAGACCTTCTCGATGGCAGCGCATTGCGGGCGGTGCGCGGCGACGACTTCGCGCACGCCCGCGAAGATCACGCGCAGGCGTTCTGGCAGATCGGCATCGGGCGTGCGCACGATGCCGCTGGCCACGTACGTCAGTCGCGGACCGTCGACGTCGATCACGCCGAAGCCGGTGATGCGAAGTCCGGGGTCGATGCCGAGGATGCGCATGTCAGCGTTCCGCGTCCGGTTCGACGTGCGCGCGAATCCAGTCAGCGAATCGTTGCTCGTCGATCGAACCGTCGGCAACGCCCAGCATGGTGATCACGCAATCGGCATCGTTCGTCGTCAAGATCCAAGCATTGAGTGCGAGAAACGATTCGACCGCGACGAATGCGGTGCGCTTGCTGCCGTCGACGAAAGGATGGTTTCGCGCGAGTCCGAAACCATATGCGGCAGCGCATCGGCATACGTCGGGCCGCCCGTAGGCAGCAGGATTTTTCGGTCGCGCGAGCGCGGATGCGAGCATGCCGGCGTCGCGCACACCCGCAAGGCCACCGTGCTCGGCTAGCTGCACATCATGAATCGCCTCGACGACGACATCGTCGATCCATACGAATTCCATTGGGTGTCGCGAGATGGCTTACTTGGCGAGCTCGGCCAACACGTGCCGACGCTTCTTCATGACCTTGCGCGCGATGGTCATCTGCTTTTCGAACTCGGGATTGACGGTGGTCAGCCGATAGCCGCCGGGCGCTTCGGTGAGGTAGAGCGCATCGCCCTTTTCGAGATTGAAGCGGGCAAGAGACTCTTTCGGAATGATCACGCCGAGGGAGTTGCCGACCTGAGACAGCTTCAGGGTATGCATGACGATCTCACTGTTGTTATAACGAAAGTTATAACTATAGCGAGGTTGCGATCCACGTGCAAGAGGTAAGGTCAAGCTTCGCGGTCATTGCCTCAATGCCTGAAGTGCCGCACTCCCGTGAACACCATCGCGATGCCGCGCTCGTCCGCCGCCGCGATCACTTCATCGTCGCGCACGCTGCCGCCCGGTTGAATCACGCACGTCGCGCCGGCATCGACGACGACGTCGAGGCCATCGCGAAACGGGAAGAATGCATCGGAGGCGACGGCCGATCCCTGTAGCGACAGCCCCGCGTGCTCGGCCTTGATCGCCGCGATGCGCGCCGAGTCGATGCGGCTCATCTGGCCCGCCCCGACGCCGAGCGTGCGGCCGTCGGCGCAGAACACGATCGCGTTCGACTTCACGAACTTGGCGACCCGCCATGCGAACAAGAGGTCGGCGAGTTGCCGGTCGCTCGGCTGCTTCTTCGTGACGACCCTGATCGCGTCGCGCGTCAGGCGATGCTCGTCGAGCGTCTGGACCAGGAGGCCCGAGCCGATCCGCTTCACGTCGAGGCCGATCCATCCCGATCGACCGGCCTGCAATGCCGGAGGGCCGGGCGCATACGACGCGATCTCGAGCACGCGCAGGTTGGTCTTCTTCGTGAGCAACGCGAGTGCATCGTCGGCATACCCGGGCGCGATCAGCACCTCGACGAATTGCTTGCTCACCGCCTCGACGGTGGCCGCATCCAGCGGTCGATTGAACGCGATGATGCCGCCGAACGCGGACGTGGGATCGGTCGCGAAGGCCTTGTCGTAAGCCTCCCTGGGCGACGCGCCGATCGCGACGCCGCAGGGGTTCGCGTGCTTGACGATCACGCAGGCCGCATTTTCCACATTCGCATCGCCATCCGCGTCGAAACTCTTCACGCATTCCCACGCCGCATCGGCATCGTCCAGGTTGTTGTACGACAACTCCTTCCCCTGGATCTGGCGCGCGGTCACGAGCGTGCCGGGCAGTGGCGATGGATCGCGATAGAGCGCCGCCCACTGATGCGGGTTCTCGCCGTAGCGCAGGTCCTGCAGCTTGATGAAGCTCGGATTCGATTGCGACGGGAACGGACGACGCGCAGGGGCGCGGTCGCCATGGGACGCCTCTTCGATCGACGACAGGTAGTCGCTGATCGCCGCGTCGTAGCGCGCGATGCGATCGAAGGCCGCGACCGCAAGCGCGAAGCGCGTCGCATCCGACACGCGGCCATCGCTCTTCAATTCGCGCTCGACCATCACGTACTGCGACGCATCCGTGACGACCGCCACGTCCTTCCAGTTCTTGGCGCCCGAGCGAACCATGGCGGGACCGCCGATGTCGATGTTCTCGATTGCGTCTTCGAGCGTGCAGCCGGGACTGGCGACGGTCGCTTCGAACGGATAGAGATTGACGACCAAGAGATCGATGGTTCCGATGCCGTGCTTGTCGATCGCGGCCACATGCGCGGCCACATCGCGGCGCGCGAGCAGGCCGCCGTGCACCTTCGGATGCAGCGTCTTCACGCGCCCGTCGAGCATTTCCGGAAAGCCGGTGTAGTCGGCGACTTCGACGACCGGCAAGCCGGCATCGGCCAGCAACTTCGCGGTGCCGCCGGTCGAAAGCAGTTCGAACTTCATCGCCGCGAGCGTCGTCGCGAAAGCGACCAGACCGGTCTTGTCGGAGACCGAAAGCAGTGCGCGACGAGTCATCGGATCATTGGATGGATTCAAAGCAGCCCGTGGTCGCCGAGCTTCTTCCTCAGCGTGTTGCGATTGATGCCGAGAATCTCCGCTGCCTGCGATTGATTGCCCCCCGCGTGCTCCATCGCGATCTCGAGCACGGGCTTCTCGACGGTGCGCATCACCATCTCATAGACGTGATGCGGCGTCTGGCCGTCGAGGTCGTGAAAATATTTCTCGAGGCTCTTGCGCACGCAATCCTGGATCGTTTCCTTGCTCATCGCTGCGCCATTCAAGCGGCTTCGAGCAATGCATGGGCGTCCGAACGCGTGGCGGTGCGCAATGGCAAGGCCTCGTGATCGCGGCCGATGCTCGCAAGAAAACGATCGACGCAGGCGCGCTGCGTGTCGCAATCCTCGATCGCATTCATGCGCGCGCGAAATGCCTCGCCTCCCGGCAGGGCTGCGACATACCAGCCGATGTGCTTGCGCGCCGTGCGCAGGCCAGTGAACTCGCCGTAGAACGCGTAGTGGTCGTCGAGATGTTCGGCGAGCAGCGCGCGGACCTCGGCTATCGATGGCGGCGCGCGATGCGTACCGTGTTCGAGATAGTGCGCGACCTCGCGAAAGATCCAGGGCCGGCCCTGCGCGGCGCGACCGATCATCACGGCGTCGGCGCGCGTGAGGTCGAGCACGCGAGCCGCATCCTCGGGGGTTTCGATGTCGCCGTTGGCCACGATCGGGATCGCGACGTCGGCCTTCACGGCCGCGATGGTGTCGTACTCCGCGTCGCCGCTGAACAGGTCGGCGCGCGTGCGACCGTGGATGGTCAGGAGCGCAATACCTGCACGCTCGGCGATGCGTGCGATCGCAATCGCGTTACGCGCCTGGCGATGCGGGCCGGTACGAATCTTGAGCGTGACGGGAACGCCGTACGGCACCGTGACCGCTTCGACCACCGCGTCGAGGATCCGCGCGACCAGCGCTTCATCGGCGAGCAATGCGGAACCGGCCGCCGCGTTGCACACCTTCTTGGCGGGGCAACCCATGTTGATGTCGATGATCTGCGCACCGCGCTCGACGTTGAAGCGCGCGCATTCGGCCAGCATGGTCGCGTCGCCGCCCGCGATCTGCACGGTCTTGGGCTCGGGCTCGCCGTCGTGATCGGTGCGCCGCGAACTCTTGACGGTCTCCCACAAACGCGGATTGGACGCGGCCATCTCCGAGACCGCATGGCCCGCGCCGAGGCGCTTGCACAGCTTGCGAAACGGTCGATCGGTCACGCCCGCCATGGGGGCGACGATGACGCGATTGCGCAGCAGGTAAGGACCGACTCGAAGCCCCCCGACTCGAAGCCCCCCGACTCGAAGCACCGTTTCGCTCAGGCACGCGCGATCGGCAGCGACCGATGCATGCGCGCTTTCAGGAGCGAGGGACGTCAAAGACATGAGTGAAATCCGCATTTGAAGAGAATTCGGCTCGCCGCGAATGCCTCACGCGAAGGTCGCGAAATGAAGCCAATGCGGGAGCGAGAGACGGGCCGACATTCTATCGTCAAGCGCTCGGGCGACGCGATGTCACCCGCATCTTGCGAAAGAAAATTCGGAATGAAAGGCGCGTTCGGCGTGCCGGTTCAGCGTCGCCCATTCATCATCTGCCGCGCGAATACGCCGCGCAGCGGCCACGCCACGTCGAGCAGCGCGAGCGTGAGTCCGCGGCCCCACGCGACCGGCGCGAGCGGGTTCGCGAACACGCGCGGCATCAGGTCGGTAAGGTCGACGATCGCCGCGCGATCGACGCGGCGCGCCGCGGCAAAGCGCGCGACGAGAGTGGTCGCATCGAGCGCACCGGTTGTCTTCAAACCCGCATCGGCATCGGCGAGCAGATGCGCCAGCACATACGCATCGCGAAGGCCGAGATTGAGTCCCTGGCCTGCGACGGGATGCAAGGCCTGCGCGGCATTGCCGATCGCGAACTCGGCAGTCGTCGTCGAGTGCGCGCGCGCGGTTTGCTCGACCGCGTTCAGGCCGAGCGGAAAGGCGCGTCGCGGTCCGACCGAGCCGAATCGTCCGAGGCGATCGCCGAACGCGGCGTGCAGCGCTTCGAGAAAATCGGCATCGGTCATCGCCAGACGCGCGTCGCTGTCCGCGGGGCGGCCACACCACACCAGCGCGTAACCATCGTTCCCTGCGTCGCGCGCGGGCAACAGCGCGATCGGGCCGGCTTCGGTGAAGCGTTCGAACGCGGTGTGCGTCAGGGTCGGCGCGGGCTTGTCGGCGAGCGTGACGAACGCGGTGATCGCGGTCTGTCGGTAGTCGCGGTGAATCGCGCGACGCTGCTGCGTGTCGAACAGGCCGCCTTCGGCATGGACGACGAATCGCGCGCGGATCGCATCGCTGTGCGCGCTTTCACTCTCCTGGCGCAAGACCGCGACGCGCAGGAACGCCGGATCGGTTTCGTTGACCTTGCTGTCGCCGACCTTGCTCGCGCTGATGCCGGTCACGCGCATCGGTCGCATCACCGCGATGCCCTGTCGCACCAGCGCGGCATCGAGCGCCTCCGTGAGGTCGCCGTGCCGGATCACGTAGCCGAGCGCCGACACGCCGTAATCGCTGCGATCGATCGCGGTGCGGCCGAAGCGGCCGCGATGCGAGATGTGGATGCTCGTGATCGGCGTGGCGTGGGGCAGGGCGCTGTCGCGCCACGCCCCCATGCGTGAAAGCAGGGTCGCCGAGCCGTGCGAGATCGCGATCATGCGATCGTCGTGTGCGGCGGCCTCGCGCGTGCGCGCATCGATCAGAGCGATGCGGTCGGCCGCGATGCCGCGCTCGCGCAGGAACAGCACGCACGCGGCGCCGACCGGGCCTGCGCCGCACACGACGATGTCGCGCTCGGTCTCCCGCTCGAATTCGCGCTCAGTTTCGGAATCACTCATGCACGATCACTCATGCGCGATGCCTTCGCGCTGCAGGCGTCGATCGAGCGCGTGCAACTGTTCGGGTGTGCCGACGTTGTCCCACGCACCGTGAAAAATCTCGCCGCTGACGCGCTTCTCCTCCACCAGCGCATACGCCCATGGGAAGAGCGACAGCGGCGCGTGCGCGGGCAAGCCATCGAACACGCGCGGATGGAACACGCCGATGTTCGCGTAGGTACACAGCGGCTCGCCATCGCGCGCGATCAGACCCGCGTCGTGCGCGCCATCGAGCGCCATGTCGCCGCGCGGATGCCACGGCGGGTTGTCGGTCAACACCAGATGCGCGGCGCGACGCGGGTAGCCGGATCGGATCGCTTCAACCACCGCGACCAGTCGCGTGTAATCGAAGTCCGTGTGGATGTCGGCGCTGACGACGACGAAGGGTTGATCGCGCGCATGGTCTTCGAGCAGAGGCAGCGCCGTGACGATGCCGCCCGCGGTTTCGAGCGCGACCTCCTCGCGCGACCAGGCGATGTGCGCCCCCCATCGCGAACCCGCATGCGCCCCATCGGCGATGGCTTCCTCGAGCTGCGATCCGAGCCACGCGTGATTGATCACCAGATCGTCGAAGCCGGCCTTCACGAGGCGTTCGATCTGCCAGACGATCAGCGGCTTGCCGCCGACCGGCAACAAGGGTTTCGGGGTGGTGTCGGTCAGCGGCCGCATGCGCTTGCCGCGGCCCGCCGCGAGGATCATCGCCTTCATGCGGTCAGAAGGTATAGCCGTATTCGACCGCGCGGCCTTCGAGCGCATCGAGCAACTGCAACAGCGGTCCCAACGCGCGATAGCGGTTCGCGGTCGCCCGCACGTAGCCGATGAAGCGCGGCGTGTCGGTCAGGTAATGCGGCTTGCCATCGCGATAGTTGATGCGCGCAAAAATGCCGAGCACTTTCAGATGGCGTTGCAAGCCCATCCACTCGAAGTCGCGATAGAAGTCGCCGAAGTCGGCCGGCACCGGCAGCCCGGTTTTCTTCGCGCGCTCCCAGTAGCGCACCGTCCAGTCGATCACGACCTCTTCGTCCCACGAGATGAACGCATCCTTGAAGAGCGATGCGACGTCATAGCTGATCGGGCCGTGGACGGCGTCCTGGAAATCGAGAATGCCGGGGTTGAGATCGCCCGCATCCGCGCTTCCGCTCACAACCATCAGGTTGCGCGGCATGAAGTCGCGATGCACGAAGGTCCTGGCTTCGGCCAGGTTAACCGCGACGATGCGATCGAAGGCCGCTTCCAGCGTCGCGCGTTGCTTGTCGTCGAGCGCAATGCCCAAGTGCCTGCCTACGTACCAGTCGGGAAAGAGCGCGAGCTCACGTCGCAGCAGTGCCTCGTCGTAAGGCGGCAGGACATCGGGAACAGACGCGCATTGCCACGCGATCAGCGCGTTGATCGCATCGATCATCAACGGTGTGGCCGATTGCGGATTCACGGGATCGAGCACCGACAGATAGGTCCGGTTGCCCAGATCGGTCAGCAGCAGGAAGCCCTGCTCGAGATCCTGCTCGAGCACGCGCGGCACGTTCAGACCCGCATCGGCCATGAGCCGGGCGACATGCACGAAGGCCGCGCTGTTCTCGCGCTCGGGCGGCGCGTCCATGACGATCGCGGTCGCGATGGGCGCGCCATCGGCCGTAGAAGCCGCGCAGGCCACGCGAAAGTAGCGGCGAAAGCTGGCGTCGGCCGATGCAGGAGCCAGCGTCGCCACGTCGATCGCGTGTCGATCGGCGAGCGTAGAGAGCCAGCGCCGCAGTGCTGAAAGCCGGAGATCGACGACGGGCGAGGCGGACAAGGGTGGAAACTGGATTCGAAGGAAGGTGCGAAGACTACAGCGAGCGGAATACGCTGCCGCGTTCGCTGCGAAAAACGGGCCGGGACCGTGTCCTATAATACGCGACCACTTCGGACCGTCGGCGCGTTGCATGAGTGAGCCGATGTTCCGCGCGACCCTCGCAACAGGCAACAAGCGCGCTTCTTTGTCGGTATCACCGCGCCCGTCACGCCGCAACCTTCCCGCGCCGTATCCATGCGATTGACCGCGACCCGGCATCTCCTTTCCGCTGCTTCATCGATAGCCGTGCGTGCCGTTTTGGCGGGTACCGGCCTTATGGCGCGTACCGGCGCGTGCGTCGCGTTGGTATCGGTGACCGCGTCGGCGATTGCGCTCGTGGCGATGTCGCCCGCAGCCCATGCGCAGGAAGGCCTCAAGCTGCGCCTGCAGAACGATCTGCTCGATCCTCCGAAGAAGACCCGCGCAGGGGCACTGTCGTTCGCTCGCGCCGATCGTATCGAAGGCACCATCGACACCGATGTGACCCTGACCGGCAACGCCGAGTTGCGTCGTGCCGGCGGCGACGTGTTGAAGGCCGACAAGATGCATTACGTCGAGGTCGAGGACGAGCTCTTCGCCACGGGCGCGGTGAAGATCGTTCGCGACGGCAATGTCTATCAAGGCCCCGAGCTGCGCATCAAGCTCGACGACTACAGCGGCTATTTCCTGAAGCCCGAATATTTCCTGACCGGCACGCGCAACCGGCGCGTGGTTCCCGAGACGCAGATCATCACCGCCGCGACCGATCCGCTCTATGCCTACCGCAATCCGGTCGCGTCCAACCGCGCCGGTTTTCCGGGACGCGGCAGCGCCGATCGCGCCACCTTCATCGACCGGGACCACATCGACCTCGACAACCCGATCTACACCACCTGCCGTGCCGACAACTACGACTGGTACATCAAGGCCGAGTCGATGTTGCTCGACCAGAGTACCCAGATAGGCGTCGCGCACAACGCGAAGATCATCTTCAAGGGGGTGCCGATACTCGCGACGCCGTACCTGAGCTTCCCGCTCGACGACAGCCGCAAGTCGGGTCTCTTGCCGCCGACGGTCTCGATCACGTCGCGCAGCGGTTTCGAATATCTGCAGCCCTATTACCTCAACCTCGCGCCCAACTACGACGTGACGCTTTATCCGAAGCTGATCACCGCGCGCGGCCTGCAATTGGGCGCCGATGCCCGCTACCTGTGGCCGACCTTCAACGGGGATGTGCGCGCCGAAGGTCTCGCCAGGGATCCGCGCGACAACGGCCATTCGCGCTATGCACTGTCCACGCTGAACAATTTTTCGAATGCGCCGTGGTCGGGCTACGCGAACCTCAACAAGGTCTCCGACAATAACTACTTCGTCGATTTTTCGCGGACCATCGCGCTGTCGTCGCAGCGCATACTGCCGCGGGACGCCGCCGTCACGTACAGCCAGCCGTACTGGTACGCGACCGCGCACGTGCTGCGTTACCAGACCTTGCAGGACCCGGTCTCGCCGATCGTGCCGCCGTACGAGAAATCGCCGCAGCTGCTGTTTCATGGCGCGCGCCTCGACGTCCTCGGTGGCTTCGACTTCAATCTCGACGTCGATGCGACGCGCTTCATCCATCCCAGTCTGGCCAGCGGCGACCGCTACGTGTTCGCGCCCAGCATCGCGTATCCGATCCTGCGACCCGGCTGGTTCGTCACACCCAAGCTGTCGTACAACGCGGCGCACTACAGCGTGGCCGATCAGCCTCCGGGCGTACCGCGCGAATTCAATCGCAGCCTGCCTACCGCGTCGGTCGACTCGGGACTGATCTTCGAGCGCGACACGTCGCTCTTCGGTCGCGCTCTGCGCCAGACGATCGAGCCGCGTCTCTTCTACGTGCGCACGCCATTTCGCGATCAGAGCAAATTGCCCAACTACGACAGCGGCATCACCGACTTCAACTTCTCGCAGTTGTTCGCGGAAAACCCCTTCGGCGGCTACGACCGCATCGCCGACGCCAACCAGCTCACGGCGGCCGTGACGACGCGTTACATCAACAACGAGGACGGCGCCGAAATCTTCAGGGCGTCGATCGGCCAGCGCTATTACCTGTCGCCGCAGCGCGTGACCCTTCCGGGTGGTGTCCCGATCGACAGCAAGCGCTCCGATGTGCTGGCCGAAGTGTCGGGCCAGGTGCTCAAGAGCATCTCGGTCGATGCGGGCGTGCAGTACAGCTCGGTGATACGCGGCGTGATCCGCTCGAACTTCGGGGTGTCGTATCGCCCCGAGCCGACCAAGGTGCTCAATGCCGAGTATCGCTATCGACAGGGAGATCTCGAGCAGGTCGACTTCTCGGCGCAGTGGCCGATCTTGCGCAACGTGTATGCGATCGGACGGGTAAACTACTCGACCCGCGATCGACGAGCGATCGAGACGCTTGCGGGTTTCGAGTACGGCGGATGCTGCTGGGTGTTGCGCGTGGTCGGCACGCGCTACGTGACCGGCGCGCAGACGGCGACGAGCACGCTGTTCCTGCAACTGGAATTGAACGGCCTCGCGCGTCTGGGTTCCAACCCGCTCGAATCGTTGAAGCGCAATGTGCCGGGCTATCAGCTCGTCAATCCGCCGCCGCCGGCGGGTTCGCCTTACCGCAACTATCAGTAAGGCCCGATCGCATCGCGGCTCCGTACGGAGTGCGCAATCGATTCCACAGATGGATGGTTCAATCAAGTATGAATAGTCGAAACCTCAAGCATTGGATATTGGTTGCCGGTCTGGCGGGCGCAGCAGTCGCGAGCGCCGCGGTGGCGCAAGGGCTCAATCCGGGTCGCACGCGCGAGCCGATGGTGACGCGCCCCTCTCCTGCGCCGCAGAAGAAGCCCGCCGAAATCGTGCCGCAGGCGAATGCCGCGCCCACTCCGGCCCCGTCAAGCTCGCAGCAGGTGCTCGACCAGATCGTCGCCGTGGTGAACGGCGAAATCATCACCCGGAACGAGCTCAAGGATCGCGTCGACACCGTCACCAAGACGCTCGCGCGGCAGGGCACGCAATTGCCGCCCGCCGACGTGCTCGACCGCCAGGTGCTCGAACGCATGATCGTCGAGAAGGCCCAGGTGCAGCTCGCCGTCGAGAACGGCGTTCGCGTCGACGACGTGCAGCTCGACCGCGCGGTACAGCGCGTGGCCGAGTCCAACAGTCTTTCGGTGCAGGCGTTTCGCGATCGCGTCGAGAAGGAGGGCACGTCGTTCGCACGTTTTCGCGACGAGTTGCGCAACCAGATCATGATGGAGCGCGCCCGCAACAAGGAAGTCGATGAGAAGGTGCAGGTGGGTGAGGGCGAGATCGATGCCTTCATCGCCGAGCAGACCGGCACGTCGTCGGATGCGTCACCCGAAGTCGATGTCGCGCAGATCCTGGTGCGGGTGTCCGAGCAGGCCACCCCCGAACAGATCGAGCGTCAGCGCGCCAAGGCCGAGGATCTTTACAAGCAGGCCTCGAGCGGCGCCGACTTCGGTCGCCTGGCCGCAAGTTTTTCCGATTCGCCGGAAGCGTTGCAGGGCGGCGACCTCGGTTTCCGTCCGCTGGATCGTTTGCCGCAATTGTTCATCGACGCGGTCACGCCGTTGTCGGCTGGTCAGGTCGCCAAGCCGGTCAAGAGCGCGAACGGGTTTCACATACTCAAGCTGATCGCCAAGCGCGGCGCAGGTGCGGGCGCGGCGGGCGCAGCGGCCTCGGGGCTGGCCGCGCCGGTCGAACAGACGCATGCGCGCCACATCCTGATCAGGGTCAACGAAGTCGTGTCCGACGAGCAGGCCAAGGCGCGGCTTGCCGACATTCGCCAGCGCATCGAGAGCAAGACCGCGAGCTTCGAAGACATGGCGCGTGCCTATTCGAACGACGCATCGTCGAGCCGCGGCGGCGACCTCGGCACGCTCTATCCGGGCGACACCGTGCCGGAGTTCGAGAAGGCGATGAACGATCTGAAGCCCGGCGAGATCAGCGAGCCGGTGCGCACGCCGTTCGGCTACCACCTGATCGAGGTGGTCGATCGCAAGAAGCAGGACGTGGCGCAGGACCGCATGCGCCTGCTGGCGCGCCAGGCGATTCGCGAACGCAAGATCGAGGAGGCGACCGAAGGCTGGTTGCGCGAACTGCGCGATCGCGCGTATGTCGAGATGCGACTGGACGAGAAGTAGGCTCGTCCGCCCGAAGCCCATTCGAAACAGCGCGCGTGGCTTTCGATCGATCTCCACGCGCAGCGGCGCACACCTTGCCGCGCATCGCCATCACGACCGGCGAACCCGCCGGCATCGGCCCTGAGATCTCGCTGGCAGCCGCCCGCGTCGCGCGCCTCGCGGGTGCGGTGCGACCGATCCTGATCGGTGACGGCCGCATGCTCGCCGCGCGGGCGCGCGCCGCGAACATCGCGATTCCACTGATTGCTTACGCGCCCGATGCGAATGGCCGCCATGCGCCTGCCGCGGGCGCGGTCGAAGTCATCGACATGCCACTGGCCAGCGCGTGCACGCCGGGAAAGCTCGATGCGGCCAATGGCCGCTATGTGTTGTCGCTGATCGATCGCGCGATCGAGGGCATGCAAAGCGACACGCAAATGCGGGCGCAAGCGGGCACGTCGCCACATGAGTTCGATGCGCTGGTCACCGCGCCGGTTCAGAAGAGCGCCATCAACGATGCCGGCATCGCGTTCACCGGCCACACCGAGTACCTCGCGGAACGCACCCGCACGCCGCGTGTCGTGATGATGCTGGCCGGCTGCATCGGCGAGCGCGACCCCGCGAACTCGGGCACAGGCGCGGCCATGCTGCGCGTCGCGCTGGCCACCACGCACCTCGCGTTGAAGGACGTGCCTCGCGCGATCACGCACGACGGCCTGCTCGCGACGCTGCGCATCCTCGATACCGATCTGCGTGAGAAGTTCGGCGTCGCATCGCCCCGCATCCTCGTCACCGGTCTGAATCCGCATGCGGGCGAGGGCGGTTATCTCGGCCGCGAAGAGATCGATGTGATCGCGCCCGCGATCGCGTCCGCGCGCGCCGCAGGCATCGACGCGCGCGGCCCGCTTCCTGCCGACACGCTGTTCCAGCCGCGCTATCTGGACGCGTGCGACGCGGTGCTCGCGATGTATCACGACCAGGGATTGCCGGTGCTCAAGTTCGCCACCTTCGGCCACGGCGTCAACATCACGCTCGGCTTGCCGATCGTGCGGACCTCGGTCGATCACGGCACCGCGCTCGATCTCGCGGGCAAGCCCGATGCGATGCAGGAGATCGATGTCGGCAGCATGAGCGCCGCGATCGATGTGGCGGCCGCGATGGCAACGACGTGGCTGCAACGCGGGCTGCAACGCGGGCTGCAACGATGAGCGCGGCGGGTCGCATCCGCCGCGCGGCGGCCGCGTGAAGCATTCGAGGCCGCGCGGCGGCGGGCATATCGCGAGGAAGCGCTTCGGTCAGAACTTCCTGGTCGATCGCGCCGTGATCGATGCGATCGTCAAGGCGATCGCGCCGGGCGCCGACGATCTGCTCGTGGAGATCGGACCGGGCCTCGCCGCTTTGACCGAACCGTTGGTCGTCGCGCGATCGACGTTGCCCCGGGTCGCGCATCCGCTGCACGTGATCGAGCTCGATCGCGATCTGGCCGCGCGGCTCGAGAAGCGCTTCGACGCAGGCGCGATCGTCGTGCACGAGGCCGACGCGCTGGCCTTCGACTTCTTGAATATCGCAGGCCACGCGCCGGATGGCGAGCGCGTGCGCATCGTCGGCAACCTGCCGTACAACATCTCGTCGCCGCTGCTCTTCCATCTGCACGCGATCGCCGAGCGCGTGATCGATCAGCACTTCATGCTGCAAAAGGAAGTGGTCGCGCGCATGGTGGCCGCGCCCGGCACGTCCGACTACGGACGCCTGTCGGTGATGCTGCAGGTTCGCTACGACATGGAGTCGCTGTTCGACGTGCCGCCCGAGGCGTTCGATCCGCCCCCCAAGGTCACTTCGGCGATCGTGCGCATGATCCCGTGGCCGCGCGCATCGCTTGCGATCGTGGACCAGGCGCTCTTCGCCCATATCGTCCTGGCCGCGTTCTCGCAGCGTCGCAAGATGTTGCGCAACACCCTGGCCGCGTATGCAGAAGCGATGGAAGCCGTCGGCATCGTGCCGACCGCGCGCGCCGAAGAGATTGCGCCCGACACTTACGTCGCGCTTGCGAACCGGGTCGGCGCGGCGGGCTGAAGTTTCAGGCGTTCGCCGGGACCGGCTCTCCGAACACAGCGAACACGCGTGGCCCGGCTGGCGCAAAGGCGTGACCGCACATCGTGCGAAAGTTTGAACGGGCTCTCGTGTTCGCGATTCAGGACAACATCAGGAACTACCCGCCCAGTGACGCCGAGCCGCCGGACCTGGGTCAAACCACCTTCACCGAAATATCCGGCAACCCATCGATGTGCCCGAGCATCACGTCCCCCGGCACCACGGGACCGACGTTCTCGGGCGTGCCCGAATAGATGATGTCGCCGGGAAAGAGCTCGAAGGCCTGCGAGAGATTGGAGATCTGCTCGGCAACGGCCCAGATCATCTGCGACAGGTCCGCGCTCTGCTTGATCGTGCCGTTGACCTTGAGCACGATCGCGCCCTTGGTGAAGTGACCGACCTGATCGACCGGATGTATCGGTCCGATCGGTGCCGCGTGATCGAAGCTCTTGCCGATCTCCCACGGCTTCTTCTGGTCGCCCATCGCGCGCTGCAGGTCGCGCCGCGTCATGTCGAGCCCGACCGCGTAGCCATAGACGCATTCCAGCGCGCGTTCTGGCGGGATGTTGCGCCCGCCGGTGTTGAGCGCGGCAACCAGTTCGAGTTCGTAGTGATAGTTCTTCGTGAGCGTCGGATAGGGGTGATCGATGGTCTTGCCGATCGGCACGAATTGCACCGCATCCGATGGCTTCTGGAAAAAGAACGGCGGCTCGCGGGTCGGGTCCGATCCCATCTCGCGCGCGTGCGCCGCGTAGTTGCGCCCGATGCAATAGATGCGGCGCACCGGAAAGACTGCCGACGAGCCCACGATCGGCACCGCGGGTTGCGGGACGTTGAAGAGTTCGTTGGATGCGCCGGCAGGCCGGTACGTCCGCGCCGTCGCGCACGCGGCGAGCGTCCCTGCCGCGAGCGCCGCGCCGGATCGGAGGGCGGTGCGTCGTGTGATTGCTTTCATGAAGATCTCCTGGGCACTGCCGTTGTCGGTATGCGGCTCAACGCTGTATCAACTCGATCTTGTATCCGTCGGGATCCTCGACGAACGCGATCACGGTGGTGCCGCCCTTCACCGGTCCGGCCTCGCGCGCGACCTTGCCGCCGGCGGCGCGGATGCGATCGCATGCGGCTTGCGCGTCGGGAACCTGGATCGCGATGTGGCCGTAGGCGGTTCCGAGATCGTAATGATCGACGCCATAGTTGTAGGTCAGTTCGATCTCGGCCTGATCGGGGTTGGCCCCGTAGCCGACGAATGCCAGCGAGTAATTATTGGAGGGGTTGTCGGTCTGGCGCAGCAGCTTCATGCCCATCACGGATGTGTAGAAGTCAATGGACCGCTGCATGTTGCCGACGCGCAGCATGGTGTGGAGAAATCGCATGGGTCTTCCTTCGCCTACAAGGTCGGCAGGAGTTCGGGCGGATGCTGCTTGATGTGGTCGCGCGCGACTGCGTAGTCGGGAAGCACGGTCGCGACCGCGGCCCAGAAACGCGGGCCGTGATTCATCTCTTTCAGATGCGCGAGTTCGTGCGCGACGACGTAATCGATAGCCGACAACGGAAAGTGGATCAGGCGCCAGTTGAGCAGGATGCGCCCGTCGGCGCTGCAACTGCCCCAGCGTGTCTTGGCCGACGACAGGCGCAGCACGCGGTGACGCACCGACAGACGCATCTCGAAGATCGCCAGCCGCTCGCGAAACAGGGCGCGAGCTTCGTTCTGCAACCACGCCTGCACGCGATCCTTCAGCTGGGTGCCCGAGGCGTCTGGCGGCAGGGACACGGTCAACGTGCGTTCGCCGCGATCGAACACCACGCTCGCCGTGCGTCGCGTCGATGACGCCAGCCGCATCGTGATGGTCTCGCCCAGATAGGGCAGCGAGCCGCCGTCTTCCCAGCGCACTCTCGGGATAGCGGCGTGATGCCTTTGCATCTCGGCGAGCTTGGCGAAGATCCAGTCTTCGCGCTCGCGGATCGCGTCCTCGACCTGTCGCACGCCGACCCAGCGCGGCGCGGCGATGTTGAGGCCATCGACGTTGATGGTGAAGCCGATGCTGCGTCGCCGGCCGCGCCGGAACGCGTAGTCGATCGTTCGCTCGCCGAGCTGGATGCTCCGCAGCTTGGAGCCGCCCGGCACGGCACGCGATGGCGTGGGCGAGGGTGTGGGTACTGCGCCGGTCGAAGGTGTGGCAGACGCGCTTGTCGATGACGCCGGCGGCGCGGCGGGAGGCGACGAAGGCGGCAGCGCGAGCGGACCATCGAAGAACGGCAATTCGAATTGCCGCACCAGGCCCGAGACAAAGCGACCGATACGGGCCAATGCCGGGCTGCACTGCGGGGCAGCCCGCACGTCAGACCGCGACTTGGGCAATTTCATCGCGATAGATCGCGGGACTGATGCGACGCATCTCGGTCTCGACCCAGGTCTCGACTTCGCGCATCAGCGCGTCGGGGGTCTTGCCGACCGAAGAGATCGGCGCACCGATCGACACCGTGATCAGCCCCGGTGTCTTGATGAAGCTGTTGCGCGGCCAGCACTCACCCGCGTTGTGCGCGATCGGAACCACCGGCACGTGCAGCCGCGTGGCCAGGCGCGCGCCGCCCTGCTTGTAATGCTTGCGGCTGCCGACCGGAACGCGCGTGCCCTCGGGAAACATGATGATCCAGCGACCTTCGGCAATGCGCTGCGAGCCTTGCGCGACCACCGACTCGAATGCGTCGTGGCCCTTGGCGCGGTCGATGTGAATCATGCGCAGCGACGCGAGCCCCCAACCGAAGAAGGGCACGTAATGCAGTTCGCGCTTGTAGACGTAGCAGAGCTCGTTGGGCATCTTCGCGGGGAAGAACATGGTCTCCCACGCGGACTGATGCTTGGACAGGAGGATGCACGGACCGTCGGGCAGATGCTCCGCGCCCAGCATCCGCCATTGGATGCCGCAGAAAAAGCGCGCACCCCAGATCGACACGCGCGGCCAGCAGATGATGACCTGATAGCGCCAGTGCAGCGGCAGCGGCAGCATCACGATGCTGATCAA
The DNA here is from genome assembly GCA_038318315.1 of Burkholderiales bacterium. Lineage (GTDB taxonomy): Bacteria > Pseudomonadota > Gammaproteobacteria > Burkholderiales > Burkholderiaceae_D > CAHJXF01. The sequence continues at coordinate 20,392 of JBBQCA010000026.1, forward strand.
CGCGAAGGGAATGACCGTCACGATCTGAAAGAGCAGGAACAGCAGGGAGCGGACGGCGAGCATGATCGAAGCGGATGGCCTTTCTTGTCGGTCTTGCCGGTCAGGCTTGTTTCTTCGCCATGGCGGGTTGCGCAACGAGGTGCCGCGCCGCCGCCGCGAGGTCGTCGAACACCAGCGTACCCGGTGGAAGATTGCCGCGCGCGAGCGTCGCTTCGCCCTTGCCGGTCTTCACGAGGATGGTCGAGCAGCCTGCCGCCGCTCCGCCTTCGAGGTCGCGATGCGAGTCGCCGATCATCGTCACCGCGGCCAACGGCACGCCGAAGCGCTCGGCGATGCGGATGAACAGGCCGGGCTTGGGCTTCCTGCAATCGCAACCGTCTTCGGGCAGATGCGGGCAGAAGAACACCGCGTCGATGCGGCCGCCCACTTGCGCGAGCGCCTTGTGCATCTTGGTGTGCATCGCGTTCAATGCATGCATGTCGAAGAGCCCGCGTGCGAGTCCCGACTGATTGGTCGCGACCGCGGTGCGAAAGCCGTTCTGGTTCAACAGCGCAATGGCTGCGAGGCTGCCCGGCAGCGGCGTCCATTCTTCTGGCGACTTGATGTAGCGGTCGCTGTCGTGATTGATCACGCCGTCGCGGTCGAGGATGACGAGCTTCATGGCGTCACGCGGCAACCAGCTTGGAGAGGTCGGCGACGCGGTTCATCTCGGTCTGCAGCGCCGCGAGCAGCGCGAGACGATTGTTCCGCAATTCCTGGTCATCGACGTTGACCATAACCGTGTCGAAGAACGCATCGACAGGCTCGCGCAATTCGGCAATCGGCAAGAGAGCCGCGAGAAAATCTCCACCGGCGATCGCGGCGTCGAGGCGCGGATTGATGTCCGTGAGCGCCGCGTGAAGGTCGCGTTCGGCGGGCTCCGACAACAAGTGCGCCGAGAGCGCGTGACCGAACGCGCCTTCGGATTTCCTGAGGATGTTGCCGACCCGCTTGTTGGCTGCGGCGAGTGCCAGGAACTCGGGCCGCGAGGAAATCGCGCTCACGGCAGCCCAGCGTTTCGGGAAGGTCGCGAAGATCCGATCCGAATGCAGGACGGCCTCGACCTCGTTGCTGGAATAACCGAGATCGCGTCCATATCCCGCCGCGCGCACGCGAATGAATTCGAAAACTTCGCCGACCAGACGCGAGTGCTCCGGCCCGGAACTCACGAACAGAGAGACGGCCGCACCCACCAGCACATCCAGCGCGACCGGCAGCTCCTTCTCCATCAGCATGCGCACCACGCCGAGCGCATGGCGCCGCAACGCGAACGGATCCTTGTCGCCGGTCGGTGCCGCGCCGACGCTGAACATGCCGGCCAGGGTCTCGAGCTTGTCTGCAAGCGCGAGGCACATGCCGACCTGCGTCGCAGGCAAGGCATCGCCGGCGAAGCGCGGCCGGTATTGCTCTTCGATCGCAGCGGCGACCTCAGGCTTCTCGCCGTCGTGCAGCGCGTAGTAGCGACCCATCAGACCCTGCAACTCGGGAAACTCGCCGACCATGTCGCTCAGCAGATCGGCCTTGGCGATATGCGCCGCGCGTCGCGCGTCGTTCGCTTCGAAACCGAGCAGTTCCGCGATCGTTCCCGCGAGCGCCTCGACGCGTTCCATGCGCTGGTACTGCGAGCCGAGCTTGTTGTGATAGACGACCGTCTTCAAACCTTCGACGCGGTCTTCGAGTTTTTTCTTTCGATCCTGATCGTAGAAGAACTTCGCGTCCGCAAGCCGCGCGCGCAGCACGCGTTCATTGCCGCCGACGATCTCGGCCGGATCGGCGGTCTCGATGTTCGAGACCACCAGAAAGCGATTGACGATCACCCCTGCCATGTCGGTGAGCGCGAAGTATTTCTGGTTCTGCTGCATCGTCAGGATCAGGCATTCCTGCGGCACATCGAGGAAAGCGGTGTCGAAGGTGCCGCGATAGACCACCGGCCACTCGACCAATGCGGTGACTTCGTCGAGCAATGCATCGGGCAGCACCACGCGATCGCTGCCTGCGGCATCGAGCAGGCGTTCGCGGATCGTCTCGCGACGCCCGGTGAAACTGGCGATCACCTTGCCGTCATCGTGCAGGCTCTTCGCGTATTCGTCGGCCGAACGCAAGGCCACGAAGCGTTTGCCGATGAAGCGATGTCCGGCCGTCTGATGGCCCGCTTCGAGGCCGAGCGCGTTGACCGGAACGACCGCGTCGCCATGCATGGCGACGATGCCATGCGCGGGGCGCACGAATTGCACGGTGATCTCGCGGCCCTCGGCGTCGTAACGCTGATAGCTCATGCGCTTCCCGATGGGCAGCTTCGCGATCGCATCGTCGAGGGCTTGTTGCAATCCGACAGCGAGCGACACGCCTGCGCGTTTCTGTTCCAGCCATACGGTGTCGACACCGGCCTCGGTTCGTGTCGAGAGCGACGATGCGAGCGACGACACATCGGCGCCTTCCTTCTCCAGCCGCTTCATCAACGCCGCAGTCGGCGCGCCGCTTGCGTCGTAAGCGACTTTGGCCGGCATCAGCTTCTTGTTTTCGACGCGATCGGCCGCGCGCTCGAGCACCTCGGCGATCGATACGCCAAGTCGGCGCGGGGTCGCGAAGATCGTGACGACGCTCGCATCACCGGTATTCAGTCCGGCCTGTGCGAGTCCTTCGACGATGCGATCGGCGAAGGACTGGCCCAGAGTCTTCAACGCCTTCGGCGGTAACTCTTCCGTCAGCAACTCGACGAGCAAGGTCGCAGTCGCGCGCGTCGAAGAGTCCATTACGCGGCCTCCTGCAACCGCGGCGCCATCGGGAAGCCGAGCTTCTCGCGCGATGCGTAATACGACTCAGCCACCGCGCGCGAAAGTTTTCGTATGCGTCCGATATAGGCCGCGCGCTCCGTGACCGAGATCGCGCCGCGCGCGTCGAGCAGATTGAAGGTGTGCGCGGCCTTCAACACCATCTCGTAGGCGGGCAATGCCAGCTCGGCGGTCATCAGCGCGTCGGCCTGTTTTTCGTAATCACCGAAGTGCGCGAGCAGCATCGCGACGTCGCTGTGTTCGAAGTTGTAGGTGGACTGTTCGACCTCGTTCTGGTGATAGACGTCGCCGTAGGTGAGGACGTAATGCGTAATCGCACCCTTGCCGCGCTCCTCGCGTTCGGTCCACACCAGGTCGTACACGTTGTCCTTGCCTTGCAGATACATCGCCAGGCGTTCGAGCCCGTAAGTGATCTCGCCGGTGATCGGCTTGCAGTCGATGCCGCCCACCTGCTGGAAGTAGGTGAACTGCGTGATCTCCATGCCGTTCATCCACACTTCCCAACCCAGGCCCCACGCGCCCAGCGTCGGGTTCTCCCAATCGTCTTCGACG
>JBBQCA010000027.1:0-23621 GCA_038318315.1 Burkholderiales bacterium
CGACCATCATGGGCGTGGCCGACAAGGCTACCGGCATGCTCGGCACGAAGGAAGTGACGATCTCCGAAGACGAAGGAATCCGCAGCGACACGACCTACGAAGGCGTCGCCAAGATCAAGCCCGCGATGCCCGGCGGCGTGATCGCCGCGGGCAATGCGAGCCAGTTCTCCGACGGCGCGTCGGCCGCCGTGATCATGAATGCGAAGACTGCCGAGCAGCGAGGCCTGAAGCCGATCGGTATCTTCCGCGGCTTCGCGGTGGCCGGTTGCGAGCCCGACGAGATGGGCATCGGCCCGGTGTTCGCGATTCCCAAGCTGCTCGCCAAGAACGGCATGAAGATCGAGGACATCGGCTTGTGGGAATTGAACGAGGCCTTCGCGGTGCAGGTGATCTATTGCCGCGACAAGCTCGGCATTCCCAACGATCGCCTGAACGTCGACGGCGGTGCGATCGCGGTCGGCCATCCGTATGGCGTCACCGGCTCGCGCCTCGTCGGCCACGCGTTGATCGAAGGCAAGCGTCGCGGCGAGAAGTTCGTGGTGGTGACGATGTGCATCGGTGGCGGGATGGGGGCTGCGGGGTTGTTCGAAGTCGTTTGAAAGCTTGCAGCGTATCGCCCGGCCGGGTACTTGTGTTCCGGGACCGGCTGCGCTCAGCATCGGGTTGTCCATCTCGTTGAGGCTCAACGAGGCATACCGGGTAGAAAAAATGTCGGGGTCTTCACGCCTGCCAGCGATGATGCAATGTGCATCGGTTCGCGCATCGGCACTGGCTTTGCTCGCGCTTTCCTTCGACGCAAATGCGCAGTCGACGGCACAGGCCGACGCCGCCTTGATCGCTCTCGATCAGAAGAACTGCGAGGCTGCGACCGACGCGTTGAACAAGGGCATGGCGAACAACGAGCCGAGGTCTTTTTTCATCGCGGGGCAGTTGTTCGAGTACGGCATCTGTCTGAAAGTCGATCCCGCCAAATCCGCATCCACTTATGAACGTGCGGCTTTGCTTGGCGATACCGAAGCGGCGCGATCGCTCGCGGTCCTGCATGCGCGTGGTGCAGGCGTGCCGCAGAGCTACCGGGAGGCCGGTCGCTGGTATGGGGTGATGCGGCAGGAAAAGCAGGGCCTGGAAACACCCGGCGCCGAGTTCTACGCAAGGCCCGACGCGATCGCGAAGACCTACACCGAGGCCGTGCATGACCTGGCCGAGCAACGCATGCCCTATCCGCGCGATGCCGCGGTTGCGGGCGTGACGGGCAAGGTCCGCGTTCGCTTCGATCCGCGTACAGGTGCCGCGAACGTCGTCTCCAGCAGCGACAACACCGGCCTGTCGATGACGCACGTCGGACCCAACAAGCGGCTGTTCGAGCGTGCGTTGCTGGCGGGGTATGACGATGCAGTCAAGACCTTGCCGAATCCTTCGATTCCCGACCGCGGCGACTTTGCGACCGAGCGTGACGTGAAGTTCGAGCGCAATCCGAATTCGGCTGCCGGGCCGTACGGCTTGCAGCAATTGCGTCGATGATGCCATGCGATCCACGGCCCCATGAAACTGCCCTCATGAAACGCCAATACACCTTGCGTGTCGTCGCCCTCGCGACCATCGGAGCGATGTCGATGGGCTTCGCGCCCCGCGCGCAGGCCGACGTTCCCGAAGCGATGCGCGCGCTCGAAGCGGGCGATTGCAGGCGCGCCGGCGACGAGGTCAACAGGGGCATCGATCGCGACGATGCGCAGGCGTACTTCGTCGCGGGACTGATGCTCGACGGCAGTGGTTGCACCAGGTCCGATCCCGGCAAAGCGGCGCGCTACTACCAGCGCGCGGCCGAACTCGGCGATCGCAACGCGCCCGATTTTCTCGGCCTCCTGTACGGCACGGGGCGCGGCGTGCCGCAGGACTACGGCATGGCCTATCGCTGGTTCAGCCAACCGCGAGGCGTAGAACTTGCCGGCATTTCGCTGCAGGGCGAACAGGCGCGCGTGGCCGGTTATGCGTACACGGTGGCGCATCTGGCCCGACCCCGCGTCAAGTACCCGCGCAACGCGGAGCGCGATGGCATCGAAGCGAACCTGGTCGCGGTGTTCGATCCGGCCAGCGGCCGCGTGAGTTTCGATCAGGTCCGCGCCAACACCGTGGTCGGCAGCAATATTCCCAAGCCCCAGCCCTTCGTCGATGCCGTCAGCGCCGCCTATGCCGCGGCGATCGTCGAAGCGCCGCCGCTGCCGGAGGCGAGATCGACGCGGCTGACCTGCCGCACGCCATGGGCCTTCAAGCTCCAGCGCGTCACTCTCGATGAGGCGGTGCCGTCGCTGGGCGTGGCCACGATAGGTCGCACCGAAATCGCGAGCCGATAGCCGACGCACGACCACTCGACGAATGCTATTCGCGGGCGCTGCGACAGCGCAGCGGACCGCAGGTGGCAAGCCTTCCAGCAAAGCTTCGCATGACCTCAAAAATACTCTCCCGCCGCGACATCGCCTTTCTGCTCTACGAATGGCTGGACGTCGAATCGCTGACCAGGCGTTCTCGTTACGCCGACCATACACGCGAGACCTTCGACGCCGCTCTTTCGACTTGCGAGAAGATCGCGACCGATCTCTTCGAGCCGCACAACAAGAAGAGCGACCAGAACGAGCCGCACTTCGACGGCGAGCGCGTGACGATGATCCCGGAAGTGGGCAAGGCGCTCGCGGCGTTCTGCGATGCGGGCCTGATGGCGGCGGGACGCGATTACGAACTCGGCGGCATGCAGTTGCCCGCGGTCGTCGAGAAGGCGGGCTTCGCGTGGTTCAAGGCCGCCAACGTCGGAACGTCGTCGTATCCGTTCCTGACGATCGGCAATTCGAATCTGCTGCTCGCGCACGGATCGCAAGACCAGATCGAACGCTTCGTGAAGCCGATGATGACGGGGCGCTTCTTCGGAACGATGTGCCTCTCCGAAACGCAGGCGGGATCGTCGTTGTCGGATGTGCAGACTCGCGCGATCGCGCAGGCCGATGGCAGCTATCGCCTGTTCGGCAACAAGATGTGGATCTCGGCGGGCGAGCACGAATTGGCCGAGAACATCGTGCACCTCGTGCTCGCGAAGATTCCCGAGGCCGATGGTTCGCTGCCGCTCGGCGTGAAGGGCATCTCGCTTTTCATCGTGCCCAAGTATCTCGTCAACATGGATGATGACGGCGACGTCGGCATCGGCGAACGCAACGACGTCGTGCTGGCCGGCCTGAATCACAAGATGGGTTATCGCGGCACCACCAACTGCCTGCTCAATTTCGGCGAGGGCAAGTTCAAGCCGTGCGGCGACGCGGGAGCGGTGGGTAGCCTCGTCGGCGAACCCGGCAAGGGACTCGCGCAGATGTTCCACATGATGAACGAGGCACGCATCGGCGTCGGGCTCGGCGCTACCGCGCTCGGCTATGCCGGCTATCTGCAATCGCTGGACTACGCGCGCAATCGCCCGCAGGGGCGACCGCCGGTGGGCAAGGATCCCGCGCAGGCGCAGGTGCCTATCGTTCAGCACGCCGACGTGAAGCGCATGCTGCTCGCGCAGAAGTCGTACGTCGAAGGCGCGCTCGCGCTCAACCTCTATTGCGCGAAGCTGGTCGACGACGAGCGCACCGCCGAGGACGACACCCAACGACGCGAGGCCCGCTCGCTGCTCGACATCCTCACGCCGATCGCCAAGAGCTGGCCGTCGCAGTGGTGCCTGGAGGCGAACAGCCTCGCGATCCAGGTACTCGGCGGTTACGGCTATACGCGCGACTACAACGTCGAGCAGTTCTATCGCGACAACCGGCTCAACCCTATCCACGAAGGCACGCACGGCATCCAGGCGCTCGACCTCTTGGGGCGCAAGGTCGTGATGCAGAACGGCGCGGCTTTCCAGTTACTCGCCACACGCGTGCGCGACTCGATCGCCAAGAGCAAGGCCACGCACGACGCCGGCGCGCAGCGACTCGCCGGTGAACTCGAAGCGCGATGGGCGAGACTCGAGGACGTGACGCGCGCACTGCATGCCGCGGGCGACCCCAGCCGCACGCTTGCCAATGCGAGCGTCTATCTCGAGGCGTTCGGGCATATCGTCATCGCATGGATGTGGATCGAGCAGGCCCTGGTCGCCGGACGCAGCATGAAGGGTGACGCAGACGATGTTTTCTATCTCGGCAAGTTCGCCGCGTGCCGCTATTTCTTCGCTTACGAATTGCCCAAGGTCGGACCCATGCTCGACCTGCTGGCATCGCTCGACGACACCACGCTGACGATGCAGGACGCGTGGTTCTGATTTTCAAATAGAGGGAGTCCTCCATGAGCATCAAGAAACTTTTCGACCTCACCGGCCGTACCGCGCTCGTCACCGGCGGCTCGCGCGGACTGGGCTTGCAGATTGCCGAGGCGCTCGGCGAGCAGGGCGCGAAGCTGGTGCTGTCGGCGCGCAAGCAGGACGAGCTCGACGAAGCCGTCGAGCATCTGAAGAAGCTCGGCATCGAGGCGAGCGCGGTGGTGGCCGACCTCGGCACGACCGACGGTGCGAAGCCGCTGGTCGAGGAAGCGATCAAGCGCCTGGGCCACATCGACATCCTGGTCAACAATGCCGGCGCGAGCTGGGGCGCACCCGCCGAGGATCATCCGCTCGAGGCGTGGGAGAAGGTGATGAACCTGAACGTGCGCGGCATCTTTCTCGTCAGCCAGGCGGTCGGCAAGGCGAGCATGATTCCGCGGAAATCAGGACGCATCATCAGCATCGCGTCGATTGCGGGCTTCAAGGGCAATGCGCCGGGCACGATGCAGACGCTCGCCTACAACACCAGCAAGGGTGCGGTCGTGAACTTCACGCGCGCGCTGGCCGGCGAATGGGGTCCGTACAACATCAACGTCAACGCGATCGCGCCGGGCTTCTTCCCGTCGAAGATGACCAAGGGCATCCTGGCCACGCTCGGTGAGGAGAAGCTTGCGCATCACGCGCCGCTCGGACGCATCGGCGGCGACGAAGACCTGAAGGGCGCGGCGCTGTTGTTCGCGTCGGATGCGGGCAGGCACATCACCGGGCAGATCCTCGCGGTCGATGGCGGGGTGTTGGCGGTTTGATGGTTGTCGCGCCGTCGCCCCCCTGACGACGGCTGCTTCTCATGCATCTTGCCCACACGACAGGCACGAAGACCTGGCGCTTTCGCGACCTGAAGGACGTGCTCGCGAAGGCATCGCCACTGCGCTCGGGGGACATGCTCGCGGGCATTGCCGCGACCTCTGCGGAAGAGCGCGTCGCCGCGCGCATGTGCCTGGCGACGTTGCCGCTGACGACCTTCCTCGACGAAGCGCTGATCCCTTACGAGGACGATGACGTCACGCGCCTGATCGTCGACACGCACGATGCCGCGGCTTTCGCGACGCTCGCCCATCTGACCGTCGGCGACTTTCGCGATTGGCTGCTGCTCGACACCACCGACGCCGACACGCTGACACGCATCGCGATGGGCGTCACGCCCGAGATGGCCGCTGCCGTGTCGAAGCTGATGCGCAACCAGGACCTGATCGCGGTCGCGCGCAAGTGCCGCGTCGTCACGCGCTTTCGCGACACCATCGGATTGCCGGGTCGCCTGTCGATTCGCCTGCAGCCCAATCATCCGACCGACGACCTGAAAGGCATCGCGATCTCGCTGCTCGATGGCCTGATGTATGGCGCGGGCGATGCGGTGATTGGCGTCAATCCCGCGACTGACGATGTGCAGGCCCTGATCCGCCTGTGGCACGCGCTCGACGAGGTGCGCGATCGTTTCGACATTCCCACCCAGACCTGCGTGCTCACGCATGTGACCACGCAGATCGAGGCGATCGAGATGGGCGCGCCGATCGATCTTGTCTTTCAATCGGTCGCGGGCACGCAGAAGGCCAACGAGAGCTTCGGCATCACGCTCGCGATGCTGGGCGAGGCGCGCGACGCGGCGTTGTCGTTGCGGCGCGCGACGGTCGGCGATCCCTCGAGCGCCAACGTCATGTATTTCGAAACCGGGCAGGGCAGCGCACTGTCGGCGAATGCCCATCACGGCATCGATCAGCAGACCTGCGAGGCGCGCGCCTATGCGGTGGCGCGCGCGTATGCGCCGCTGCTGTCGAACTCGGTGGTCGGCTTCATCGGTCCGGAATATCTGTTCGACGGCAAGCAGATCGTGCGCGCGGGGCTCGAGGATCATTTCTGCGGCAAGCTGATGGGCCTGCCGCTGGGCTGCGACGTCTGCTATACCAATCACGCCGAGGCCGACTCGGACGACATGGACACGCTAATGACCTTGCTCGGCGCGGCCGGCGTCACGTATCTGATGGGCGTCCCGGGCGCCGACGACGTGATGCTCGGCTACCAGAGCACCTCGTTTCACGACGCGCTCTATCTGCGTTCGCTGCTCGGCTTGAAGCGCGCACCCGAGTTCGAAGAGTGGCTGGCCCGCATGGGCATCGCCGATGCGTCGGGTAGCTTGCTCGAAGCCTCGACGCGGCACCCGATGCTCGAGGATTTTTCTTCGCGGTGGGCGTCGTGAGCGACTTGCCGGTGCGCAGCGCTTCACACCCGATCGCGGCGCGTGACCTCTGGGATGCGTGGCGTGATCAGACGCGGGCACGGGTTGCGCTCGGCCGCGCGGGGTCGGCAGTCCCCACCTCTGCGCTGCTTGCCTTCGAGCTCGATCACGCACGCGCGCGCGACGCCGTGCATCGGGCACTCGATGTCGAGGCGCTCGATGCGGACCTCGCGGCGCTCGGTCTCGAGACGCTGCGCGTCAGGAGCGCTGCGATCGACCGCGCAACCTATCTGCTGCGCCCCGACCTCGGTCGTCGCCTCGATGCCGCGAGTCGCAGTGCACTCGAGGCTCGCGTGCGCGACCGATGCGATGTCGCCTTCGTCGTCGCCGATGGCTTGTCCGCGCTCGGCGCGCAAAGGCACGCGGCCCCCTTGCTCGCAGCCGTCGTGCCGCTGCTCGAAGGCTTGTCGACGGGGCCGGTGGTCATCGCCGAACAGGGGCGCGTCGCGCTCGGCGACGAGATCGGATCCTTGCTGAATGCCCGCGTCGTCGTGGTTGCGATCGGCGAGCGGCCAGGCCTCACGTCGCCCGACAGTCTCGGCCTGTACCTGACGTTCGCGCCGGAGGTGGGTCGTCACGATGCCGAGCGCAATTGCATTTCGAATGTCCGGCCTGAAGGCCTCGTGCCCGCGGCTGCCGCAGCCAGGCTTGCATGGCTGTTGCGGGCCTCGCTGCGGCTCAAATTGAGCGGCGTGGCTTTGAAGGACGACTCGATGCGATTGGAATCACAAACTATGATGTCGTCATGAGCCAGCCGCTGACCCGTGCCGACGTACCTTTTCTCGACGACCTCGGCGTCGATTTTCTCGAAGCGCCGATCGGCGAGGGCCGCGTCGCGTTGACGCTGGCGCCGCGCCACCTCAACAGCTGGAAGGTCGCGCACGGCGGCGTCATCATGACCTTGCTCGACATCGCGATGGCGGTCGCGGGACGCTCGCTCGATCCCGACGCACGCGGCGGCGTGACGGTGGAGATGAAGACAAGCTTTCTCCAGCCGGGTGAAGCAGGCAGCCGGCTGATCGCGCACGGCAAGGCCTTTCATCGATCGCTCACGATGTCGTTCTGCGAGGGCGAAGTGCGCGATGCGCAAGATCGCCTGATCGCGAAAGCCATCGGCACCTTCAAGACCATCAAGCGCATCGATGGGGCAGCGCGCAGGGTCAAGGCCGCACCCGACCAGCCCTCGACCTCCGCATGGACCGGGTCGGGTAGCGACGCGGGTTGAGCCGAACGCGAGACCTCCGCGAGCCGATCACGAGCCGACCTCTCATTCAGATCCCCAACAGGAGCAACCATGTCCGAAACCTATCGTCGCATCGTTCTCGCATCGCGCCCCGAGGGCGCGGTGACGCCCGACAACTTCCGCATCGAATCGCAAGCGCTCCCCAAACCGAAGGACGGCGAGGTGTTGGTGCATAACCATTACCTGTCGCTCGATCCCTACATGCGCGGCCGCATGAACGATGCGAAGTCCTATGCCACGCCGCAACCGATCGGCGAGACCATGATCGGCGCGACGGTCGGCGTCGTCACCGAGTCGTACAACCCGAAATTCAAGGTGGGCGACACCGTGGTGGGCATGTACGGCTGGTCGGAGTACGGATGCTCGGACGGTGCCGGCTTGATGAAGGTCGATACGACGCATGTGCCCGAGTCCGCCTACCTGGGTCCGGTCGGCATGCCCGGGATGACGGCGTGGTACGGCCTCAACAAGATCATCGAACCCAAGGCCGGAGAGACGATCGTGGTCAGCGCGGCGAGCGGCGCGGTCGGCAGCGTGGTCGGACAGCTCGCGAAAGCCGCAGGTTGTCGCGCGGTCGGCATCGCCGGCGGGCCCGACAAATGCGCCTACGTCACCGACGAGCTTGGCTTCGATGCCTGCGTCGATTACAAGGCCGCGAAGGATCGCAAGGACTTGCACAAGCTCGTCAAGGATGCGACGCCCGATGGTGTCGATGGTTATTTCGAGAACGTCGGCGGCGACGTGATGAACACCGTGCTCTCGCGCCTGAATGCGTTCGCGCGCGTGGCCGTGTGCGGGCTGATCTCGGGCTACGACGACAAGGGCGCGATGGCGCCGCTCGAGAATCCGGCGATGTTCCTGGTGGCGCGCTTCAAGATGCAGGGCTTCATCGTGTCGGAGCACATGGAGCTCTGGCCGCAGGGATTGAAGGAACTCGGCACCGGCGTCGCGACCGGAAAGCTCAAGTATCGCGAGAGCATCGCCGAGGGCATCGCGGCGGCGCCCGAGGCATTCATGGGATTGCTCAAGGGCAAGAACTTCGGCAAGCAACTGGTCAGGCTGGTGCGCACGTCATGCGGGTAAGCGGGTCTTTCCAGAAATCCCGACCTACGGCAGGCTCTGATTCGATAGACGTGAGGAGACAGACATGAATGCACCCGAGAAGATCGTCCTGGATGCCGAAGCCGATCGTGCGCTGGAGAGCAAGGGCATGGCCGCATACGGCGCGCTGCCGCAACCTCCGGTCTTCGCGACCGTCGAAGAGGAGCGCGTGCATCGCAAGCAGCGACTGGCCGCGGGCTTTCGGCTGTTCTCGAAATTCGGATTCGACGAAGGTGTCGCGGGTCACATCACCGCGCGCGATCCGGAGCACACCGATACCTTCTGGGTCAATCCCTTCGGCGTGCACTTCAGCCAGGTCAAGGTTTCGAACCTGATTCGCTGCGATCACGAGGGCAAGGTCGTCGAAGGAAATCATCCGGTGAACGCCGCAGCATTCGTGATCCACTCGCGCGTGCACGGCGCGCGGCCCGACGTCAACGGGGCTGCGCATTCGCATTCCACCTACGGCCGCGCGTTCTCGACCCTGGCGTGCGAACTCGCGCCGCTCACGCAGGACGCGTGCGCCTTTTACGGCGACCACGCGATCTACGACGACTTCGGCGGGGTGGTGGTTGATCTCGACGAGGGCGCGCGCATCGCGAAGGCGCTCGGCAACAAGAAGGCCGCGGTGCTCGCCAATCACGGCCTGCTCACCGTCGGCAAGACGGTCGATGAAGCGGTGTGGTGGTTCATCACGATGGAGCGTTCCTGCCAGGTGCAGTTGCTCGCCGAAGCCGCGGCCGCGCGCAGCGGGAAGCCGCCACGGGCCATCAGCGAGACTTCGGCCCGCCAGTCGTACGGCATCGTCGGCACGCCGTTCGCCGGCTGGTTCCAGTTCCAGCCGCTCTATGCGCGCATCGTCAAGGAACAACCCGATCTGCTCGACTAGCATCTGTTCACATGCCCCAAGCTCACCGACCTGACGATTTCTCGACGGACCCGCGCATCACTCCATGAATCCCTCCTTCTCCGACAGCCAGATCATCCAGGTCGATCAGCTGATCCTGCATCAATACGCGATGTCGCCGTTCTCCGAAAAGGTACGCGCGATCCTGAGCTACAAGGATCTGCCGTGGACCGCGGTGGAGATTCCCGTGATCATGCCCAAGCCTGATCTGGTGGCGTTGACGGGCGGCTATCGCCGCACGCCGGTGCTCCAGATCGGTTCGAACATCTATTGCGATACGCAGTTGATCGCGGAAGTCCTCGAGCGGCTCGCGCCTAGCCCGGGGCTCTATCCACCCGAGTCGGCGGGCACGGCCCGCATCCTCGCTCAGTGGGCCGACTCGACCCTGTTCTGGACCGTGGTCGCGTATTGCTTCCAGCCCGAAGGCGCGGCCGCCATCCTCGGCCATCTGACGCCGGAGGAGCAGCAGGCCTTCGTCGCCGATCGCATCGCCTATCGCGGCAAGTTGCCGCGCATGCCGGCCGCCGAGGCGACCGCGGCGCTGCTGCTCTACTTGCGGCGCTTCGAAACCATGATGATCGACGATCGCGTCTGGCTGCTCGGCAGCGCCGGATCGATCGGCGATTTCGCGGTCTATCACTGCCTGTGGTTCGTGCGTCGCGCGGGGCCGCTCGCGACCATCATCGACGACTTCCCGTATGTCGCCGCGTGGTACGAGCGCATCAGGCGCCTGGTGCAACCGCCTCACGCCGACATGACCAGCCAGGCGGCACTGATGCATGCGAGCGACGACCCGCCACAGGAGATCGAAGCCGATTTCTACATCGACACGCACGGTATCGCGCTCGGCGAGCAGGTCACGATCACGCCGGTCGACACCGGCTGCGATCCGGTGCAGGGCGAACTGGTCCTGGCGATGCGCGATGAGTTGGCGATACGTCGTTACGACGACCGCGTGGGCGAGTTGATCGTGCACTTCCCGCGGCTCGGCTTCGTGATGAAGAAAGCCGCATGAGGGAAGACGTGCGCCGTGTCATGCCGCGCGTGACGTGGGCCTGGAGACGATTCGAAGCACTGTCGGCCGATGATGTCTACGACATGCTTGCTCTGCGCAGCGAAGCGTTCGTGGTCGAACAGCAATGCTCCTTTCTGGATGCGGATGGATGCGATCGCCACGCCTGGCATCTGCTCGGGCGAGTCGATGCGGGACGTGTCGATGCGGGTGTCGAGGGACAATCGCAAACCATCATGGCGCCGCTTGCTGCTTACCTTCGTTCGCTCGATCCCGGCGTCAAGTGCCCGGAGTCGTCGATCGGCCGCGTCATCGTCGCTTCCCCGTATCGGGGTACCGGCCTCGGACGCGCGTTGATGCACGAAGGCATCGCTCGCGCGCAGGCGCAACGTCCGCAAGTCGCGATCCGCATCAGCGCGCAACTGCGGCTCGCGGCCTTCTATGTGTCGCTGGGGTTTCGCAGCGAAGGTTCGCCGTATATCGAGGACGGCATCGATCATGTCGACATGCACCTGACGGTGACGCCCGGTTTGCAATCGGAAGCAATCGAGGAGAAGCAGCGATGAAGGATTTCAGAGGGCGCACGGCGGTCATCACCGGTGCGGGCAGCGGCTTCGGTCGCGAGTTCGCGCGCATCGCGGCGGGGCTCGAGATGAACGTGGTGCTGGCCGACGTGCAGCAGGACGCGCTCGATGCCGTCGCCGCGGAACTCGAGGCGCGCGGCACACGCGTGCTCGCGCGCAAGGTCGATGTATCGAAGGCCGACGAGATCGAAGCGCTGGCCGCGGCCAGCGAATCGACCTTCGGCGCGACGCACCTGCTGTTCAACAATGCGGGCGTCGGCTCGGGCGGCCTGATCTGGGAGAACAGCGTCCGCGATTGGGAGTGGGTGCTGGGCGTGAACCTGTGGGGCGTGATCCACGGCATACGCTCGTTCGTGCCGCGCATGCTCGCGGCCGCGAAGGAGGACGCGGGCTACGCCGGGCACATCGTCAACACCTCGTCGATGGCCGGTCTCCTGAACGCGCCCAACATGGGCATCTACAACGTCTCGAAGCATGCGGTGGTGTCGCTGAGCGAGACGCTGTATCAGGACCTGTCGTTGATCGAGGCGCCGATCGGTGCGTCGGTGCTGTGTCCGTATTTCGTCCCCACGGGTATCAGCGCGTCCGAGCGCAATGCGCCCGGCGACGTGGCCGGCGAGCCGGCGTCGGCATCCAAACGCGCGCAGCAGATGATGTCGCAGAAAGCGGTGGGCTCGGGCAAGGTCACCGCCGTCGACGTGGCCGAGAGCGTGTTCGAAGCGATACGCGCGGACCGCTTCTACGTGTTCTCGCACCCGCATGCGCTCGGCAATGTCGAGACGCGCATGAAGGACATCATCAACATCCGCAATCCCAGCGACCCGTTCGCGGCGCGACCCGACGTGCGCACGCGTCTGCGCAGCGCGATGACGATGACGACCGACGCTGCCGAGGATGCCGCGGTTACCCAAACCGCCACGCGCAAAGGAGAAGCATCGTGAAAGCCATGGTCACCGATGGGCAGTATGCGCAGCTGTCGAACGGCACGCGCCTGCACTACGCCAGCGCGGGAACCAGGGAGGGCCGCAAGCTGATGGTGTTCCTCCACGGTTTCCCGGAGGCCTGGTTCACCTGGGAAGAGCAGCTCGCCGAATTCGGCAACGACTATTTTGCGGTGGCGCCCGACCTGCGCGGCTTCAATCTTTCGGCCAAGCCGGTCGAGGTCGAGGCGTATCACATCAAGCACATCGCCGAAGACATCCGCTTGCTAATCGCGCACCAGGGTTACTCGTCGGCGATCATCGTCTGTCAAGACTGGGGTGGCGCGGTCGGCTGGCACCTGGGTATCTTCCATCCCGAGCTGGTCGAGCGCCTGATCGTGATCAACTCGCCGCAGCCTTGGCTGTTCATGCGCGCGCTCGCCAACGATCCGGTGCAGCAGAAGGCCTCGGCCTACATGAACTGGCTGCGCACGCCGGGCTCGGAAGAGGCGCTGGTCGACGACGATTTCAAAGTGGTCGAACGCTTCATGAATGCCGAGGACGGTACGCCGCCGGCGTGGTACACGCCCGAGGTGCGGGCGCGTTACCGGGCGATGTGGTCGGTACCCGGCGCTGCGCACGCCGACGGCTCCCCGTCGCATGCGATGACGGGTGGCGTCAATTTCTATCGCGCCACACCACTGCATCCGCCGACGAAGGACAGTCCCGCGCGACCCTTGCCGGACGCCAGCGAGTGGACGGCACGGGTTCCGGTACGCGTGATCTGGGGCGAGAACGATCGCGCGCTGACCACCGGTCTCGTCGACGGTCTCGATCAGGTCTGCCCCGATCTTCGCATCGTTCGCATCCCCGAAGGCTCGCACTGGATCGCCCATGAGCAACCGGCGCGCGTCAATGGTCTGATGCGTGAGTTCCTGGTCGACTGACGAAACATGAACGTACCGTCGAGGATGCTTTCGCGCTCGAGCGCGTTCAGACTACGCCGACACGCCGTTCCGCATCTGACCGACGCTGCGGCACCGGTCGAGCGCGCACTCTGCGACATTGCCCCCACACCGTAGGAGTGAATATGCGTAGTTCGATCAAATGGGTTGCCATCGCGGCCACCGTTGCAGCGCTGGGTGCCTGCAACAAGACCGAGCCGCCCGCGACGCCTACGACCGACACGAGTTCGACGACGCCCAACACCACGATGCCGTCGACTTCCAGTGGCACGACCTCGGGAAGTACTTCGCCGTCGTCCTCGTCGATGAGTCCTTCGTCGTCGAGTACCGCGCCCGTCGGCACATCGACGCCGTCGGGTTCATCGAGCAGCATGGCGCCGATGAGCAATACGCCGCCCGGAACAGCGCCGGGCAGCGCGTCGCCGAGCCCCAGCAATTCGGATCCGTCCAAGAGCGACAGCGGCGAGACCAACAAGACCAATACGACGCGTCCCAGCGATGTGAAGGGTTGATGCGCAGGATTTACCCAAGGACGCGCATCGGCGCGTCAGTGTGAAAACCGGCCCGGCATCATTGTCGCGGCCGGTTTTCTTTTGGGCCTCGCGATGGTCGTGGCTCGACTGCGAGGCTGAGTCTGGTGACTTCGCTGCGATCGATGATGCTCGACATCATGGTTCTCCTGGAGGGGTTGAATGCGAGTGCCGCATTGGGTGCGTCGGTGCATGCGCAGTCGGAAAGTGCGAAGGACTCATTTCAATTTGCGATCGGCTTCGGCGATCGGCAGGTCGTTGATGCTCGCGAAACGTTTTTGCATCAGCCCGTTCGCATCGAACTCCCAGTTCTCGTTGCCGTAGGAACGGAACCATTGCCCCGAGTCGTCGTGCCATTCGTACTCGAAGCGCACGGCGATGCGGTTGTCGGTGTAGGCCCAGAGCGACTTCTTCAAGCGGTAGTCGAGTTCCGTGGCCCACTTGCGTTGCAGGAAGGCGCGCACTTCATCGCGGCCATGCAGGAACTCGGCGCGATTGCGCCACTCGGTGTCTTCGGTATAGGCCAGCACCACGCGGTCGGGATCGCGCAGGTTCCATGCGTTCTCGGCGGCTTGCACTTTTTGCGCGGCGGTTTCGGCGGTGAAGGGCGGCAGGGGCGGGCGTGGGCTCATGGGTGCAGGCAATCGAAAGGAGAGAAGGGAAGTGCAAGTCGCATGCCCGCGTCGTTGCGAGGGCGCAGAAGCACGCAGGACTTGCGCGTGATGAATGATATCGGTGCAGCGAGTGTGCCCGACGCCCCGCCGCGCCGGACGTATGCACCGCGTTGAATCGATCCGCGCAGCGGTCGACGAGTCCGCGTGCGTCACGTCCGCACGCAGGCGCCGATGCTAGACTCGCGCCGCTTCGAATCGCCGACGTTTACATCATCGAACTGGAAATCCCTCATGAGCTTTGCATCGCGTCGCATGGCTTGCATCCTCCTTTGTCTTTTTGCATCAACCATGACTTCGATCTCCCATGCCGCCGACACCTCCGACGATCCCTATCGTTTTCTGGAAGATGTCGATGGGGCCGCCCCGATGGATTGGGTCAAGGCGCAGAACGCGATCTCGTTGAAGGAGTTGCAAGCCGACCCGGGCTATGCGCCGCTCTACGATCGTCTGCTCGCGATCTATGACTCGAAGGAACGCATTCCCGCGGTGGGGAAGGTCGGCGCCTGGTACTACAACTTCTGGCGCGATGCCGATCACGTACGCGGCGTCATGCGGCGGACCACGCCGGACGAATATCGCAAGCCCGATCCCGCCTGGGAGACGGTGGTCGATGTCGATGCGCTGTCGGCGTCCGAGAAGGAGAACTGGGTGTGGAAAGGCTGGGCTTGTCGCTATCCCGACTACAAACGCTGCATCGTCTATCTGTCGCGCGGCGGCGGCGATGCGACCGTGGCGCGTGAATTCGATCTCGAGAAGATGAGCTTCATCGCGCCCGAGGCCGGTGGCTTCTATCTGCCCGAAGCCAAGGGCAGCCTGTCGTGGATCGATGCCGATCACGTGTACGCGCGAACCGACTTCGGTCCGGGCACGATGACCGACTCGGGTTATCCGCGCATCGTCAAGCGCTGGACGCGCGGCACCGCGCTGGCCTCGGCCGAGGAGGTGTTCGCGGGCCAGAAGCCCGACATCAGCGTCGATGCCACCAAATATCACGTGCACCTGGATGACCACGTGGTCGATCGCACGCTGATTCAGCGTGGCGTGACCTTCTTCACCAACGAGACTTTCTATCTGCGGGAAGACGGCGATAGAAGCCCAGGCAAGCTGGTCAAGCTCGAGATGCCCGAGGACGCGCAGGCCACTCTTTGGCGCGACCAGTTGATCGTGACCTTGCGCGGTGCGTGGAAGCTCGATGCGCACGCGAACACGGTGCGGGAGTTTCCCAGTGGAGCGCTGCTCGCGATCGACTTCGATCGCTTCCTCGAAGGCTCGCGAGATTTCACGATGCTCTACACGCCGGGTCCGCGCAAGTCGCTCGGCCAGACCGAGCCCACGCTCAACACCCTGCTCGTCAACGAGATGTCCGAGGTGCAGAACCAGGTGTTCGAGTGGTCCTTGAAGGAAGGCCACTGGACCAGCCGCGCCGTCGACCTGCCGCGTGACGGCACGATCGCGATGCAGGCGGTCGATCGCCACGCGAGCGACGACTACTTCGTCTATCTGAGCAACGCGTTGCAGCCGACCACGCTCGCGCTCGCGCGTGTGGGATCGGATCGGCGCGAGGCGCTGAAGCACCTGCCGGCATTCTTCGATGCGAGCGGCCTCAACGTCACGCAGCACGAGGTGCGCTCGGCCGACGGCACGCGCATTCCCTATATCGAAGTCACGCCCAAGGGCTACCGGCAGAACGGTCGCGCGCCGACCATCCTCTACGGATATGGCGGCTTCGAAATCTCCTTGCTTCCCCGCGCCTACAGCGCGGCCAACGGCGCGGCATGGCTGGAACGCGGCGGCGTGTTCGTCGTGGCCGGCCTACGCGGCGGCGGCGAGTTCGGTCCCGACTGGCACGACGCTGCGATCAAGGTCAGGAAGCAGAACAGCTACGACGACTTCGTCGCCGTCGCCGAAGATCTGATCGCGCGCAAGGTCACGTCGTCTGCGCATCTGGGCATCATGGGCGGCAGCAATGGGGGGCTGCTGGTCGGCGCGGTCGCGTTGCAGAGGCCCGAGCTCTTCAAGGCCGTGGTGTGCCAGGTGCCGCTACTGGACATGCGCCGCTATAACAAGCTGCTGGCAGGCGCGTCGTGGATGGGCGAGTACGGCAACCCCGATGTGCCGGCCGAGTGGGAATACATCTCGAAGTATTCGCCGTATCAGAACGTGGTCAAGGACAGGCGCTACCCGCGTTTTCTCTTCACGACCTCGACGCGCGACGATCGCGTCCATCCCGGTCACGCGAGAAAGATGGCCGCGAAGATGAACGATCAGAAGCACGACCTTCTGTATTACGAGAACACCGAAGGCGGCCACGCGGGTGCGGCGAACAACATGCAGCAGGCGCGCATGGGCGCGCTCGAGTACACGTTCATGGCGAGGGAGTTGCGTTAGCCGCTTGCGCGCGGCCGCCCGTTGCGTGGCGCGACCAGCAGGCTCGCGAGCGCGGCCATCGACGAGCCGGCGGCCATCACGACGAACCCCCACGTCCACGCGCCCGCATTCGTGATGCCGCCCATGCGATCGAGCGCGAAGCCCACCGCGAGCGGGCCGATCGCGCCGCCGATGAACCCGAGGATGGTGTGGACCGCGAGGGTCGCGCCGCGCTCGCCGTCGCGCGATGCCGCGACGGCGCCGGTGGTCAGCGCGCCCGAGTCGGCGGCGATCAGGAAGTTGTAGGCGAACAGCAGCACGAGCACGAACGCGAAAGGCTGCGCACTCGCGAGGCCGCAGGCAATGCCCGCGACCACGCTGCCCAGGGCCACCGTACGCACGAGACGCAGCCGGGCACCGCGAGAGGCGACTTCGGCGCCCACGATGCTGGCCGGCACGCCGATCAGCACGATCCACGTCGCCCAGTGATTGGCGACCGATGTCGCCGAGCCGCTCGCGTTGCGACCGACGAGGTACACGAGAAACGCGGCCAGCCAGGCGCGAAATGCGAACAGCTCCCAGCAATGCCCGAAGTAGCCCGCGATATAGACCAGCGCATCGCGATTGCGAAACGGCGGTCGCAGATCGAGCGGGTGCCGTGTCTGACCCTCGCGACGCGTGATGACCGCGGGCTCCGTTCCCGCGGTAGCGAACGCGACGAGGGCGATCGCCAGGACCGACCCGAAGGCACCGGCCGCAAAGGCGATGCGCCAGCCGAAGGACGCGACCAGCGAGCCCGACAGCAGGAACGAGAGGCTCACGCCGATTCCGAACGTCGCGGTGTAGTACGGGATTACGCGCAGACGCAAGCGGTCGGGGAGGCGTTCGTTCAACAATTGCAGGCCGGGCATGTAGGTGCCCGCAAGCGCGACGCCGGCCATTGAGCGAAACAGCAGCGCCGACCAGAAGCCCGATGCGAAGAGCGCGAAGCCCGCGCCCGCGACCAGGCCTCATGGCCGCGACCATGTAGATGCGGCGCGCATCGATGCGATCGGTCAGCCCGACCAGCACCGGCACCGCGAGCACGTAGCCGATGTTGTAGGCGCCGCTGATCCAGCCCGCCGCAGCGGAGTCGAGTCGCCACAGCGCGCTGAAGTCGGTGAGCGTCGCCGCGAAAGTCGAGAAGCCCGCCATCGAACAGAGTTCTGCGGCGATCACGCAGGTGATCAGACGCGCGACCACACGCGTGGTCAAACGGTCGCTCGAGCGAGGCGCATGCGACTCGCGCGCACTCATGCGTTTGCAACGTGGAATTCGAAGCGGCGCTCTTCGATCGGTAGATCGGGTTCGCAGCGGCGTTCGATGAAAAGCGCGGCGCCTCTGCGGTCGACCAGGAACACGGTCGAGCAGCGCGTGCCGTAGTTCGGCATGCGTATGAATGCGGCCGAGAGCGCGCGCTCGACGTCGAGAGCGACACCGGTCTGCGGCAAGGCGTCGTCGCGCGCGATGTCCCGGTTGTCGAGCAGCGCGAAGAGTCTCGCGCACAGGTCGTCGCGATCGGCCGCTGCGTTCAGCCCCGCATTCAGCTCCGCGTTCACGTCGCCGCGTATCGCGTCCTGCATCGCACGCGATGCGCGATCGACCTTGGGCCACGCCGTGTCGAGCGACGCGTTCGAAAGCGCGTGGATACCGGGGGCTATCGCTTGCGGACGCGCGTCGTCGCGGCTGGCCAGGATCCACATTTCGGCGCGTGAGGCGTCGGGATGCCAACGCGCTGCGAGCAGGTTGAAACCGTTGTAGCGCGCCGCTTCGTGACTCACACTTTCGAGCGCATCGCGCATCGAGCCTCGATGAGCGAGCACGTCGCTGACCAGCGTGCCGCGCGACGGCGCGTCGCTGCGCTGTGACGAGGGGTCGCGATAATTGGTCAACGCTGCGAAGCGGCCGCTCCTCGACACGCCCATCCAGGTGCCCCCCGCGCGCAGGTCGCGGCCTGCCAGGCGTTCGCCGTCGTCCCACCAGTCGGCTGATGCCGTGGGTCGCGCGAAGAACTCATCGCGGTTCGCCGCGACGATCAGCGGATATTCGGCCTGCGCCTGCCACGCGAAAGCGATCAGGCACACGTCAGTCGAAATCGGTGAAGCGTTCGATGTGGCGCAGTCCGGTGATCAGGCCTCGCGCGTCGCTTTCGTCGAATGCCTGGGTCAGATGCGCTTCGAAGGTATCGTCGATGTTCTCGTAGATTTCCATCCACGTTTCATGGGGCTTGCGCCGGTCGACACGACGAAGCAGGCGACCCTGCACCACATGCTCGTCGGCCAGGCGCTTCTGCACCGATCGAACCGCCGCGAGGGCGCGGACGGCCTCGGCGTGCGGTACTTCGTAATACACGTAGAGATGCATCGCTGCTTGTGGCGCAGATCGCGGCTCAGAGCCTGGGCCGCACGAACACTTCGTTGTCGGGCAGCGGGTACGGCAGGCTCTCGATCTTCAATGCGGGACCATCGCTCCGGCCGACCCGCAACGCGCTCGAATCGAAGAGCGCGAGAGGAATCTCGACGAGCAGCCAGACCCGACCATCGGGTCCGCGTTCGGCGTTGACCACCAGGCCCACCGGTCCGTCGTCGTCGGTCGACCAGACATCGCTGCCCGGTTGCGCAATGATGTCGTCGTGATCTGGCAGTGCGATCGATGCCGGCGTCATGCGTCGCTTGAGCTTGCCCAGATACTGGCTGCGTGCGACTACTTCCTGTCCGGGGAAACAGCCCTTCTTGAAGTCCACGCCGCCCAGCGCTTCCAGGTTGA
The DNA here is from genome assembly GCA_038318315.1 of Burkholderiales bacterium. Lineage (GTDB taxonomy): Bacteria > Pseudomonadota > Gammaproteobacteria > Burkholderiales > Burkholderiaceae_D > CAHJXF01. Next base: position 19,675 of record JBBQCA010000027.1, read on the forward strand.
CCATCTGCGGAACGAAGCGGTCCTGCGTAGTCGCAGTGATGCGCGGAAGCCCTGCGCGAATTTCGGACCAGCGCCATGTCTCTTCAGGGACGGGCGCGTCGGGCGCGTTGCTCGAGCGAGCGCCGATGCGCATGAACCGCTCGCGACCATCGGCGTCGGCGCCTCCGTCCGGATAGCGAATCCACCTCGCATCACCATCGCTTCGGATCGTCCACACGTCGACCAAGCCCGCGTCATCGGCCAGCGACGGCCGTTGATGAAAGACTTCGATCGCATGCGCCGCCGTCACGTCTTCGATGGTGACCTTCGCGCGCAGCACGTACATGCGCAAACGCTTCGCGACCATCTCGGCGATATCGCGCGAGGTCAGCATGTAGATGGTCTCGCCCCCTGATGAAGCATCGCGCGATTGATCGGACGAGGATTCAGACCAGACGACGAAAGTCGCCAGCAGCCGCCCCTTGGGCGAGCAATAGCCCGCGATCGACGCGCGCGACGGCGATTGCCCCGCGTCCATCACCGGCACGTTGCGCGTCAACTGATTGTCCAGAAAGCTGCGCGCATCGGCGCCACGAACGGCAAGCAGAGCGAGGTGCCTGAGCATCGGTCGTGACGAGGAGTCGAGCGCGCGATCGAACGCGCAGGGGGGGATGGGGTCGTTCATGAAAGTCTCTCGAGGCCTGAGCGCATCGCCTCTGCACGAGGGCGGCTCGATGCGCCGGTTATCATTATGTCTGGATACGAACCCGACCGCCGCCGTTGAAATTCATTGTTCGCTCGCTGCTGCGCATATTGCTCCTCGCATTGCTGCTCGCCGCCGCCGGGGGCTATGGACTGCACTGGTGGGCGCATCGCCCGATCGCCGCAAAATCGAACACGGCGAGCGTCGAAGTGACGATCGCAGCGGGTTCGTCGGTGCGCGCGATCGGGGCGCAGTTGCAAGCCGGTGGCGTTCGTGTCGATCCGCTGCTGCTCACCTTGCTTGCCCGCATCGAAAGCCGCGCGACGCGCTTGCAGGCCGGAACCTACGCGATCGCACCTTCGATCACACCCGAGCACCTGCTCGACAAGATCGAAAGCGGCGATGTCGTGCGCATCCAACTGGTCGTTCCCGAGGGCTGGACCTTCGCGCAGATGCGTGCGTTGATCGCCAGCCGTGCGGACATCAAGCAGGCCGCGCGCGCGATGAGCGACGCCGAGCTGCTCACCGCGATCGGCTCGGAGCAGGTCTCGCCCGAGGGCCTGTTCTTTCCCGATACCTATACCTTCACGCGCGGCACCACCGACCTCGATCTATACAAGCGGGCTTACCGCGCGCAGCAGAAGCGTCTTGCCGATGCATGGGCCGTGCGCGCACCCGACTTGCCGTTCGCCACGCCGTATGAGGCGTTGACCCTGGCATCGATCGTCGAAAAGGAAACCGGTCGCGCCGAGGACCGGCCGCAGATTGCCGCGGTCTTCATCAATCGTCTCAGGCGCGGCATGTTGCTGCAGACCGATCCCACGGTGATCTACGGGATGGGCGCGCGTTTCGACGGCAATCTGCGCCGTGCCGATCTGCTGGCCGACACGATCTACAACACGTACACCAGACCTGGTCTGCCTCCCACGCCGATCGCCCTGGTCGGCGCCGCGGCACTGACCGCCGTGCTCAATCCGCCGAGCAGCGACGCGCTGTATTTCGTCGCGCGCGGCGACGGCACGAGCGAGTTCTCGGGGAAGCTTTCGGACCACAATCGTGCCGTCGATCGTTATCAGCGCGGGGCGGCTGCGCGATCTTCGTCGCAACCGGCGGGTACCCCCTAGCGATCGAGCCGATGTCTCGCACGCCTTCTCATCTTCATCGCCACCCACGCTTCATCACCTTCGAAGGCGTCGACGGGGCGGGCAAGAGCACGCACGTCGCATGGTTTGCCGACGCCTTGCGCGCGCGGAGTCGAGACGAGGTTGTCCTGACGCGCGAACCGGGCGGTACCGCGCTCGGCGAGTCGCTGCGCGAGTTGCTCCTGCATGTCCCGATGGATCTCGATACCGAGGCGTTGTTGATGTTCGCGTCACGTCGTCAACACATCGCCGAGGTGATCGCGCCGACGCTTGCGCGAGGCGGCTGGGTGGTGTGCGATCGATTCACCGATGCGACTTACGCGTACCAGGGCGGGGGCAGGGGATTGCCGCGCGCAAGGATAGCCGCACTGCGCGAATGGGTGCATCCCGATCTCGAGCCCGGCCTCACCCTGCTTTTCGATCTCGATGCCGAAACCGCGCAGCAGCGCATGCAGGGATCACGCGAGCCCGATCGCTTCGAGCGTGAAGCCCTCGATTTCTCGAAGCGGGTGCGCGGCGAATATCTCAGGCTTGCGGCCGACGAGCCCGATCGATATCAGGCGATCGACGGGTCGCAAAGTATTTCGCAGATTCGAATTCAACTTGAACAGGTGATCGCAAGCCTTTGTTCGAATGATCGATATGAAGGCATTTAACATTTTGGATGCGTTGCTTGAGGTATCGCACGAACATCACCCTTCAAGTCGTTCTGACGGCACGAGTTGACTATGCTTCCTCCGTGGTTGGAGCCATTGTTGGAACGAATCGCGACTTCATCCGCGCCGGTCCACCATGCCGTGCTTTTGCATGGCCAAGGCGGGATCGGCAAGCGCGCACTGGGCCGCGCCTTCGCACGCACGCTGCTGTGCGAAGCCGATCCTTCGGCCAGGCGCGGAGGGGGTTGCAATGCCTGCCCTGCCTGCCTGTGGTTCGATCAGGGCAATCATCCGGACTTTCGATTCGTCACCAGCGATGCGCTCGCGGCAGAAGCGGGAATCGACGCGGTCGACGGAGAGGCCGATGACGAGAGCGACTCGGGGAAAGACGCCGGCGCGGATGGCGCGGCGCGGAAGCGGGGCGCCCCGAGCAAACAGATCCGGATCGATCAGATTCGTGCACTCAACGAATTTCTTGCGGTCGCCACGCATCGCGGGCGCCATCGGGTGGTGTTGCTGGAACCGCTCGAGGCCGTCAACGAGGACGCGGCCAACGCCTTTCTCAAGATGCTCGAAGAGCCGCCGCCGGCGACTGTCTTCATTCTGATTGCCGACCACGTCGGCCGCATCAAGCCGACCGTTCTATCCCGTTGCCAGAAGGTCTTCGTGCCCACGCCTTCGCCAAACATCGCGCTCGCGTGGTTGAAAGCGCAGGACGTGGCAGATGCGGACACGCTGCTCGCGGCGTCCGGCGGCGCGCCGTTCGCGGCCTTGCGTGCGTCGACGGACGAAGACACGATGTGCCTTCATCGCGAGTTCATCGACTTCCTCGCTCATCCTGGCGCCGCCGAAGCGCTGACGACCGCGGAAGCCTTCGCGAAGGTCGCACCCGCATCGACCGTGAGGTGGATGCAACAATGGCTGGCCGACTGCATTGCGATGAAAATGGCAGCGCGGATACGCTATCATCCGGCGCACTCGAGCGTCATCGAGACGCTGCTTTCCAGGACGCGTATCGAGGCCTTGTTGGCTATGGATCAGCGTCTCGCGGCGATTCGGCGGACGGTCGATCACCCGCTCAATACCAGGCTGATGCTCGAAAGCCTGTTGCTTGCCTACGTCGATGCAATGGCGGGGACGACCGCTTGAAATCGACTCGAATCCGATCCGGCCCATGGATGCGCACCGCGATGACTGACGATGCAAAGACGCCAGCACCGGTAACCCGGCCGAGTGTGCTGTCGCTCAACATCAAGGAAAAGGCCGCGCTCTACGCGGCCTACATGCCCTACCTGAAACACGGCGGCATCTTCGTGCCGACCGGACGGCCCTACAAGATCGGTGACGAGGTCTATCTGCTGCTCTCGTTGATGGACGACCCGGCCAAGCTTCCCGTTGCGGGCAAGGTCGCCTGGATCACGCCGCAGGGCGCACACAACAACAAGGCCCAGGGAATCGGCGTGCATT
>JBBQCA010000028.1:0-23158 GCA_038318315.1 Burkholderiales bacterium
CGTGAAGGTCTTCAACTGGATCGCGACGATGTGGAAGGGCTCGATGACCTTCGAGACGCCGATGCTGTTCGCGATCGGCTTCCTGTTCGTGTTCACGATGGGCGGCTTCACCGGCCTCATCCTCGCGATCACGCCGATCGATATCCAGCTGCAGGACACCTACTACGTGGTGGCGCACTTTCACTACGTGCTGGTCGCGGGTTCGCTGTTCGCGATCTTCGCCGGCTTCTACTACTGGTCGCCCAAGTGGACCGGCCACATGTACAACGAGACGCGCGGCAAGATCCACTTCTGGAGCACGCTGATCTCGTTCAACGTCACGTTCTTCCCGATGCACTTCCTCGGGCTCGCGGGCATGCCGCGCCGCTATGCCGACTACCCGATGCAGTTCGCGGACTTTCACCAGATCGCGACCATCGGCGCGTTCTGGTTCGGTCTGTCGCAGGTCTATTTCTTCGTCGCGGTCGTGCTTCCCTGCATACGCGGCGGAGCGAAGGCTGCCGACAATCCCTGGGAAGGCGCGGAGGGACTGGAGTGGACGGTACCCAGTCCCGCGCCGTTCCATACGTTCGAAACACCGCCGCTGGTTCGCTGACCGGCGCATGGTCGTGACCGACAGACGTCAGATCGAAGAGAGCGCGCGCAAGCTGGAGATTCGCGCGCGCAATCGTCGCACCGGTCTCATCCTTGCGACCATCGCGCTCGCGTTCTTCGTGGGCATCATCGTCAAGTACACGCTGCTGAAGCATTAGCATCTCAGCGTCCAATTCAGATGAGCGACTCGCCCCTGGCCGCGCTGCGGCGTCGCCTCAACCTCGCGATGCTCGGCAAACTCGTGATCGTCACGGCGATCATGTTCGGGTTCGGCTACGCGCTCGTTCCTCTCTACAAGAAGATTTGCGAGATCACCGGTGTCAACGATCTCACGCAGGTCGATGCGAGCGCGGCGGCTTTCGCCAAGAGCACGCAGGTCGATCTCTCGCGAACCATCACGGTCGAGTTCGACGGCAATGCGCGCGGGCCGTGGCGCTTCAAGCCGGTGAAGAGTTCGATGCAGGTCCACCCCGGCGAGCTTGCGACCATCACCTACGAGATTGCCAATCAGCAGGACCGCGCGATGCAGGCGCAAGCGATCCCGAGCTATATCCCGATGGCCGCAACACCGTACTTCCGCAAGCTCGAGTGCTTCTGCTTCAAGCAGCAGACACTTGCGCCGCACGAGGCAAGGCAATTCCCCGTCGTCTTCGTGATCGACCCGAAGCTGCCGAAGAATGTCGATACGATCACCTTGTCGTACACTTTCTTCGAGGTCGGTAGCAGCCGGGCGGCGAGTGCAGCGAAGCCGGCGGGAGGCTGAGATGAATGAGCCGACCGAACCGGAGGCGGACGAAAAACAGAGTCGCAACGCAACCTTCTGGCAAACGGTGCGCGCGGTGTTCTGGTCGTTCTTCGGTGTGCGCAAGCGTAGCGACTACGAGCGCGACGCGGCGCGGCTCAACCCGGTGCACGTCGTGATTGCCGGATTGGTCGGCGCGTTGATATTCGTGTTCATCCTGATATTGATCGTCAAGAGCGTCGTAAAATAGCGCGCTTCCAAAACGCGCTTTCAATAGATTCTGTGCGGAGAAATCGATGAGCGGTCCAGCCGTGGCGCACGCCGCCACACAAGTTCCAAGCCCCTCGCATCACAGCGGGCCTTCGAAATATTTCGTTCCGAACCCTTCGTACTGGCCGATGCTGGCCGGGTCGGCGATGCTGTTCACCATGATCGGCGCCGCGGGTTGGGTCAACGGGCAGCCGTGGGCGCCCTACGTCAATCTCGCCGGCATCCTGTGCATGTTGACGATTCTCTATCGCTGGTTCGGCGATGCGATCGGCGAGTCCGAGGGCGGCAGGTACAACCGGCAGATCGACGGCTCGTTCCGTTGGAGCATGAGCTGGTTCATCTTCTCCGAAGTGATGTTCTTCGGGGCGTTCTTCGGCGCGTTGTTCTATGCGCGCGTCATTTCAATGCCGGAGCTTTCGTCGCTGGACGCGCGCGTGCTGTGGCCGGACTTTGCGGGCAAGTGGCCGAGCGTCGGACCGGCCGGTTCGGTCGACTCGTTCACGCCGATGACGCCGTTCTGGATTCCCACCATCAACACGGCGCTGCTGCTTTCGTCGGGCGTGACGATTACGATCGCGCATCACGCGCTGCGCCACGGCGCGCGCGCAAAGACCGCCCTGTGGCTGTTCCTCACGATCGCGCTGGGAGCGACCTTCCTCGGCTTTCAGATCTACGAATATGGTCACGCGTATTCGGAGCTCAACCTCAAGCTGACGTCGGGCATCTACGGATCGACCTTCTTCATGCTGACCGGCTTTCACGGCTTCCACGTGACGATGGGCGCACTGATGCTGTCGGTGGTCCTGTTCCGCGTGCTTCGCGGCGACTTCAAACCCGACAGTCACTTCGGCTTCGAAGGCGCCGCGTGGTACTGGCATTTCGTGGACGTGGTGTGGCTCGGGCTTTACATCGTCGTCTATTGGCTCTGAAGTTATCGGCTCCTGCCGCGCGGCTCTCACCGCGCAAGCCGAAAACAGAACGCCGCGTAAAGCGGCGTTTTTGTTGGTCGAACGATTCGCTGGCGGCGAGGTCCTTTCGAAGGGTACGAGCGATGCCCTATCGAATGCCGGTGGGCGCGATCCATCCGAGCTTGTATGCCAGCAGGATCAGCAGAAACAGCGCGATCGAAAAGCCGACGCGCATCGCGAGGGCGGTCACGGTGCGATCGCTCCTGCCCTTGTCTTTCATCATGAAGACCAGCGCGGACGCGAGGCTGCCGATGATGAGGATGAACGCAATGATGACGACGTAACGCATGGCGCGATTATTTCACGCCTTTCGATGATCGATGGCTGCGCACGATGACGGGAACACCTTTGACGCCAGGACGACGACTAGTTTTCGCAGTGATCGCGGGAGCACTCGCGATCGCCGGGACGTCCTCGCTCGGGTTCTGGCAACTGCGGCGCGCGGCGGGCAAGGAAGTGCTTCAGGGGGAGATCGAACGTTCGTCGCGCGCGATGCCGGTCATGCCCTCGGCCGATGCGCTCTCTCGTCCGGGGAGCTTGATCTATAAACACCTGCAACTTCGGGGACACTGGCTGCCCGGGCGCGCGGTGTACCTCGACAATCGCCCGCAGGCCGGTCGCGCAGGCTTCTACGTGCTGATGCCTCTCGCGTTCGACCAGCCGGGCTACGCGGACGTGATCGTCAATCGCGGGTGGTTGCCGCGCGACTTCGATGTCCGCACGCGGATTGCACCCTATCGCACGCCCGACGGCGCGGTGACGATCACGGGCGTGGCCCTGACGGACGAACCGCACCTGCTCGAACTCGCGGCCCAAACCGATCGGCGGCTTGGAGGCATCTGGCAGAATTTCGACTTCGATGCGTACACGCGCGCGAGCGGTCGCAAGCCGGTCCCAATCATCGTCCGGCAGGACCCTTCGAACGCCTCGTCGTCTCCCCGGTTGGTCGTTGACGCGGTCAACGCCGCGACCGGCGATGTCGCGGCCGAGGCGGACGGTCTCGATCGCAATTGGCCCGATAGAGGCGGCGCCTTGCAATCCCAGATCGATCGACACCATGGTTATGCATTTCAGTGGTTCGCCCTTGCCGCATCGCTCGCGGCGCTGATGGTCTATCAACTCGTCCGACTCGTGAAGCATGCTCGCAAACACCCGTCCTGATGCCATGCGCGCGCGCGGCCGATGGAAGCTCTACGCGGTCATCGCGATCTGCGCGGCGCCCGCGATTGCGTCCTACCTCGTCTATTACTTCGTACGGCCCGATGCGCGCAGCAACTACGGCGCGCTGATCGATCCGCAACGCCCCATGCCCACGCTGCATCTGAAGGCCCTCGACGGACGCGGCGTCGATACCGCCTCCTTGCGCGGCAAGTGGCTGATGGTGATGGTGGCGGGAGGCGATTGTCCGCGCGTGTGCCAGGACGAGCTCTATCACCTGCGTCAGGTGCGGTTGACGACCGGCAAGGATCGCGAGCGCGTGGTGCGCGTGTGGCTCATCCCGGATGACGCGCCGCTGTCGACGATGCTGATGCGCGAGTACGACGGGACCGCGATGCTGAGGGTCGATCCGAAGGAGATCGCGCCATGGCTAGGAGGCGGCACGGCCGCATCGAGTTCCGCGGACTATGCGGGCCACATCTACATGGTCGATCCCCTGGGCAATTTGATGATGCGCTTCCCGGCGGATGCCGACCCCAACAAGACCAAGCGCGACCTTGCAAAGCTGCTGCGCGCGTCGAGCGTCGGTTAGCGATGATGGATACGTTCGATCTCCTGCTGCTCGCATTCAAGGGGGTCGCGATCGCATCGTTGCCGCTTGCGCTGATCTGGATAGTGCGCGCGCCGGGCGAACATGGCGACCGTCTGCACCGACTCGCGTGGGTCACGGCTTTCTTCACCTTCGACCTGATCGTGTTCGGCGGCTTCACGCGGCTGACCGACTCGGGGCTCGGTTGTCCGGACTGGCCGGGCTGCTATGCGAGGGCCAATCCCTTCATGGCCGCAAGCGATATCCATGCGGCCGAGGCTGCGATGCCGACCGGGCCAGTGACGATGAACAAGGCGTGGATCGAGATGATTCATCGCTACCTCGCGATGGCGGTCGGCGTGCTCATCATCGCGATGCTGGTCGCGAGCGTCGTGCGCGTGCGCCGTGCTGCTCAGAGCCAAGGCGTCGGAGCGCGCATCGCCTTTCCCGGTTTCGTCGCTTGCATGCTTGTCCTGGTGATCCTGCAGGGCGCCTTCGGCGCGTGGACCGTCACCCAGAAGCTGCAACCGATCTTTGTCTCGACGCATCTGCTGCTGGGGCTCGCGTTGCTGGCCATGCTGGTCTGGCATGCGCTCCGTTTCGAGCGCGTCGGGGGTTCGCACGGGATCGGGGGCACGAACGCGTTCAAGGGCCTGCGAGTTTTTCGCGCGGTCGCTCTGATCGGCGCAACTGTGCTCGCGGTGCAGATCGCGCTGGGTGGATGGGTCAGCGCGAACTACGCGGTGCTCGCGTGCACCGATTTTCCAACCTGCCAGGGCGTGTGGTTTCCGCAGATGGATTTTGCGAGCGGCTTCCACTTGTGGCGCGAACTCGGCAGGACGGCGGACGGCGGGTACCTGTCGGTCCAGGCGCTGACCGCGATCCACTGGATACATCGCAGCTTCGCGTGGATCGTCCTGATCGTGCTGGGGACGCTCGCGTGGCGCGCAAGACGCATTCCGTCGCTTGCGCGCATGGCCTCGCTGCTTGCCGGGTTGCTCGTGGCGCAGTTCGCGAGTGGCCTTGTCAACGTCGTCTTCGCATGGCCGCTGGTGGCCGCAGTCCTGCACAACGCCGGCGCCGCGGGCCTGGTCGCTTGCCTCGTCGTGATAAATTACCGCCTCTCCGTACTGTCGCGCCTGGCCCGGGGCGCGGCTGCCGATGTACACGTGCGCGCACCGGCGCGAGAAGCGTTGATCGAACGGACCGCGACCTGATCTCGCGACGCGCAGCTTCCTTCGACCATCGATCCGATCCCGCTCATGCAACACGTAGTTCCTGCCCCCATCGCTCGCAAGCTCGCGCTGTACTACGCGCTGACCAAGCCGCGCGTCACCCAGCTCGCGGTGTTCTGCGCCGTGATCGGCATGTTCCTCGCAGTGCCGGGCCTGCCTCCGCTCGACAAGTTGCTTGCGGCAACCATCGGCATCTGGCTGCTTGCGGGTGCGGCCTTCGCGGTCAACTGCCTGGTCGAGCGCGAACTCGATGCGCGCATGGCGCGCACGGCGCGACGTGCGTCGGCTTCTGGCGAGTTGTCGACGATCGAGATCCTGCTGGGCTCGGGCCTGCTCGGGGGCAGCGGCATGCTGGTACTGCTGAAGTTCGTCAACCCGCTGACGATGTGGCTGACCTTTGCGACCTTCGTCGGCTATGCGGTCGTGTATACGATGCTGCTCAAGCCGATGACGCCGCAGAACATCGTGATCGGCGGCGCGTCGGGCGCCATGCCCCCGGCGCTCGGCTGGGCCGCGATGGCCGATCAGGTTCCAGCGCAGGCATGGGTCCTCGTGCTGATCATTTTCGTCTGGACGCCGCCGCACTTCTGGGCACTTGCGCTCTATCGGACCGAGGACTTTCGCAAATCGGGCCTGCCGATGCTGCCGGTCACGCATGGCTCGAAGTACACGCGGCTTCACATTCTGCTTTACACGGTTGCGCTGGTCGGGACGACGCTGCTGCCATTTGCGCTTCGCATGAGCGGGTGGCCCTATCTGCTTGCGGCGCTGCTGCTCGGCGCGCAATTCCTGCGGCTGTCGTGGTCGATCTGGCGCGCTGCGTCGGAGACCGAGGCCAATCGTCTCGCACGCCGCACCTTCCGCTATTCGATCGTCTATCTGTCGCTGCTCTTCGCGGCGCTGCTGGTCGATCATTACCTGGTCGTGTGAGCACGTGTCGCATCGAAGGACAGTGACGCGCTCGGCTTTCGTCGTCGCACTGTTGAAGGCGGCCGGCCTTTCCCTGTTGGCCTCGCTCGCTTTCGCGCTCGCCGCCTGTGGGCCGAGCAAGCCGCAGTTCGAAGGCGTCGACATCACCGGCGCCGACTATGCGCACGACTTTCATCTGACCGATGCGGGCGGCAAGCCCCGCAGCCTTGCAGACTATCGCGGCAAGTTGGTGGTGATGTTCTTCGGGTACACGCAATGTCCCGATGTCTGTCCGACGACGATGAGCGATCTGAAGACTGTCATGCAAGCGTTGGGCTCCGACGCGGATCGCGTACAGGTGCTGTTCGTCACGCTCGATCCCGAACGCGACAAGCCCGCGCTGCTCGCGCAGTACGTGCCCGCGTTCGACCCACGCTTCGTCGGGCTCTATGCCGACGAGGCGACCACGGCGCGGACCGCGAAGGAGTTTAAGGTCTTCTATCAGCGCGTGCCCGGACCTACACCGACCTCCTACACCTTCGATCACTCGGCGGGGACGTACGTATTCGATAGTCAGGGGCGGATTCGGCTTTTCCTGCGCCAGGCCCAGAGCGCCACTTCGATCACCCACGACCTCAAGCAATTGCTTTCGTAGAGTCGTCGCATTTGCCTCCGCGCTCCCGGGAGCGCATTCCCTGCCGTGGCCGTCCAACGGACGCGGCTACCTGCTCGAATAAAATCGCAGGTTTCCCCAAATCAAATTGTGAGTCACTCATGGCGCTTCGCTGCGGCATCGTCGGCCTGCCCAACGTGGGCAAGTCCACGCTATTCAACGCACTGACCAAAGCCGGCATCGCCGCGGAGAACTATCCGTTCTGCACGATCGAGCCGAACACGGGCGTGGTCGAAGTCCCCGACCCGAGGCTCGGTAAACTCGCTGCGATCGTCAAGCCCGAGCGGGTGATGCCTGCGATCGTCGAATTCGTCGATATCGCGGGCCTGGTTGCGGGAGCCTCGAAGGGCGAGGGTCTGGGCAACCAGTTCCTCGCGCACATCCGCGAGACCGACGCGATCGTCAACATTGTCCGGTGCTTCGAGGATCCGAACGTGATTCACGTCGCCGGCAAGGTCGATCCCGTAGCCGATATCGAAGTCATCCAGACTGAGCTAGCGCTCGCTGACCTGGCGACGGTTGAGAAGGCGGTCCACCGAGCGACCAAGCAAGCCCGCGGCGGCGACAAGGAAGCCGCGAAGCTGGTCACGTTGTTGGGTCGGGTCGAGCCTCAGCTCAATCAGGCGTTACCGGTACGCGCACTCGACCTGACCATCGAAGAACAATCGCTGCTCAAGCCGCTGTGCCTGATCACTGCGAAGCCCGCGATGTTCGTCGCAAACGTCGCCGAGCACGGCTTTGTCGATAACCCGCTGCTCGATCAGCTCGTTGCCTTTGCCAAATCCCAAGGTTCGCCGGTCGTCGCGATCTGCGCGGCGATCGAAGCCGAGATTGCCGAACTATCCGACGAGGACAAGACCGTCTTTCTCGAAGACATGGGCATGGTCGAGCCCGGCCTAGACCGTCTCATCCATGCTGGCTACGCGCTATTGGGCTTGCAAACCTACTTCACCGCCGGCGAAAAAGAGGTCAGGGCCTGGACGGTGCGCGTTGGCGCCACCGCGCCACAAGCGGCAGGCGTGATTCACACCGACTTCGAGCGTGGCTTCATCCGCGCAGAAGTAATCGCTTACGCCGACTTCATCGCGTTCAACGGCGAGGCGGGGGCGAAGGAGAAGGGAAAGATGCGGCTCGAAGGGAAGGACTACATCGTCCGCGATGGCGACGTGATGCACTTCCGGTTCAACGTCTGAGCCCGGCGTCCGCAGCCAACCGAGCTCGGACTTTGTAACGCCAAAAGAGACTCAAGTTTTGATATGGCGTGCCGATGAAGCGTCTGCGGGGTAGTTTGAAGGTAGAAACAGTTTATTCGGGAAAAAACCTAGAAGATATAAGTAAAAAACCCACCGCGGGGGCGGTGGGTTCTGAACTGCTAGCATTAGAAAAATCTAACGCGCGAAATCAAATAAAGTTGCCATTCGTGCCGCCACCGACGTCAGCTAGGCTGACGTCATCGATTACCGTGAATTCAACTTCAGTCATTTGCGTAAACATAGGTTTAATCCTAAAGAAAAGAGTCAAAATCCTTAGATAGAACTTTGACAATACCTCGTTTTAAAAATGATTGGTGCAATCAGAGCCTGGCAGCTGACAATTGCACCGATCCGCTAATAGCCAGATCGACTCTCTACCGGCTAGCTTCAATAATGTCAAAACGCGGCAATTTTGGGAAGTTGTTTATCAAGTAACGTCCAATGTCCCTGCAGCAAACAACCATCCTCGGCTCACGCGAGTTAATTTCTTATGTCTCGCCAAAGGGCACCTTTGCCCTCGTTAAGGAGCGCTGCGAAACACCTGTTCAAAAATACATTCTTGAAGAACGGGTACGTCAGCTAGAGACTCTCACGTCGCTTGGAAATCGCGATTCCGCTACCCAGATTGAAGAATGCCTTTCAGCGATTCTGCTACACACGGATGGCGAATTTTTTTCGCGACACGCAACGCTACTACTTGAGAGTTGCATTTTTTATTTTCGGATTGGAAAGACACAGCAAGGTATTGCGTTCGCAACGTCAATAGGCAAGTATGCGGAGCAGTTCGACGATACACATTCTCAACGTCGAATTCACAATATATTAGGAGTCCAATATACCGATGTCGCGGATTTCCCGCGTGCGATGCAATCACTTCAATCGGCGTTGATGCTGGCAAAAAGAATTGGTGATTTGACAGTGATCGCAGCATGCCTTGCTAACGTGATGAATCTCATGCAGGAAATGGGACACTATCGCCAGGCTCTCGCAATGGCCGAATCTGTATTTCGGCTGGATTCCGATTCAGCGAATGCGAGATTAGTTAAACTGCAGTGCTCGGCTAACGGGCTCTTTGCGGCGCATCGACTCGGTGATGATGTTGCGGCCGCACGCTTTCTGAAGGAAGGCGAAAAACATCTTCCTTATGTAACGAATTCGTTAGCACGCGCATTTTTTGAAAAAGATCGCGCAACCTATTTGATCGAGCGCGGGCAGGTAGAACTCGCAACGAAGCTCATAGCAATGGCGCTACAGTCACCAACGAGCGAACGCAATCCAAGGGTTGAGGCGTTGCTGCAGATCTCGATTGGTCTATGTAAGTGGGCAGGTGAAGATAAGGAGAGTGGGAGGGACTTGCTGAAACAAATGCATTGTGAAACCAAAGAGTCACGTCTCTATCATCACTTCGTACTCCAAGCGCTCGTCAAGGCTTTTGGCGATGCAAGCACTTCGGAAGAAGTCGCTGCTGGCTTGGGCTATGCGAAGGAACTCGTTGAGTTTACGACGAGTGTTAAGAGGGCGAAATTTTATCGGCAACTGAGTAAGAGGACTGCGGATAATTGCAATTCGTCGCAAGATAGAAGCGCCGAAGCGACAGAGGTCGATTCGTTCACGACGATGCGTGACTGGCTCAGTGCGACCCATGTTGACGACACCTCCGAGCCGATTGACGACCGTGGCGAATTGGCGAAACACGAAGAGCTCACTGCGATTCATGAAGACATGGCGAAGTTGCGCGCAGCTACTTTACGTCGCGAAATCCGCACCGACGCCGTTGACACCGCAGAGAACTGGGCCATCGCCGCCGAACTATTCGACGACGAAACCGGCCAGCATTGCTACCGCGTCGGCCACCTCGCGGGCATGCTTGCGCGCGAGATCGGCATGAACGATACGTTCTGCGTGCAGGTCGAACACGCGGCGCGCTTGCACGACATTGGCAAGATCGCCGTCAATGAGGTCATTCTCTTGAAGCCGGGACCGCTGGATGCGGCGGAGATGGCGGCGATGCGCCTGCATACTGAAGTCGGCGGCCAAATGTTGGCGGGATCCGATGATCCTACATTAAAGATGGCGGCGGAAATTGCTCGCTACCATCATGAATGGTGGAATGGCGGCGGTTATCCGAAGCGTCTTGTTGGGCGGGAGATTCCGATATCCGCTCGCGTTTGCGCGTTTGCGGACGTTTACGACGCATTGACTCACGCACGCGCATACAAGACTGCGTGGACACATGAGCGCGCGCTTGAAGAAATTCTGCGATTGCGCGGCGTGCAATTCGACCCCGACTTGATGGATCCATTCGTCAAGGTGCTGGATCGCTATCTTGCTGATCTGGACGCCAATGCAATTCCAGGATTTGCCGATATGGATTCGAATGCGTTGATCTCGTCGCGCAGGAAGCTGATGGAAACGATCGCGGCTGGAAATAAATAAACCGTCATGCGCGGATGCGCAATTGCGCATTGCAGTCACCTGGCCAAACAAGCGCGTTTTCATCCGCCTTGTTTCGAGATAAAAAGGTCAACGCTCCTGGTCTTGTTTCGGCTTGTACTCAGCCAGCAAATGAAAATAAGAGGTGCCTATCGAGCGATACCGTCTCGTGACTGACAACCGCATTATTCGTTTCCTTTGTGCGCCGTAACCACGACCGGATCCAGTCTAATCACTTTCAGGTTGCCGTCAGCATCGAAGTTTTCGTGATGAGCGGTCACGGTAATGCCTTCGAGGCGAATAATTTCCCGGCCTCGCGACGCGCCGACAGCGTCGAAAGTCAAGGTCATGGCAGCTGCAGCGGCAATTCCGACAATCAGTGCGCGAGCGTTGATATTCATGTTCCTCTCCCGGTGGGTGGCGGCACATCCGTGCCTTGAGATCAACTTTAGATGCGCGCTTGATTGATCAACAGGAGAAAGCGACCGAACGAAGGAACTGCGGATTGAAATGCAGAAAATCGATCCCGACCTTTATCGCCGGTACGCGGATCACCCAATTGGGAAAGGCCGAACGCGCTGCCGGAAGGTGCCTTCAACCGACAAACCGACGACCGCATCAACCGCCGCTTGCGCCCTCGATCGAGGCCTGAAGTGCATGGTATTTGGCCATCAGTTCACTGTGGCTTTCGCGCCACACCGGGTCGAACGGTATGCACTCGACCGGGCAGACGATCTGGCATTGGGGCTGTTCGAAGTGGCCGACGCACTCGGTGCACTTGTGCGGATCGATCTCGTAGATCTCCGGCCCCATCGAGATAGCGCCGTTTGGGCACTCGGGCTCGCACACGTCACAGTTGATGCACTGATCGGTGATGATCAGGGCCATCGCGCGGCTGCCAAGGGCCTTTGGCGGGACAAGCGGTCAACTCCTCTTCGGGGGTCCGCGTCACCTTGTCTTTCAGCCAGCGTTCGACCGAAGGGAAGGTGAACTTCGAAACATCGCCTCCCAACAACGCGATCTCCCGGACGATCGTGCCCGAGATGAACATGTATTGGTCAGACGGCGTGAGAAAGACGGTTTCGACCGAAGGCATCTGGTAGCGGTTCATCCCGGCCATCTGAAATTCAAATTCGAAGTCGGAAACCGCTCGAAGCCCGCGAATGATGACGCTCGCGTCGTATTGGCGCACGAAATCCTTCAGTAGCCCGGAAAAGCCCGCCACCACCACGTTGTCGTAGTGCGAAAGCACCTCCCGCGCGATGTCCACCCGCTCTTCGAGGGTAAAGAAAGGCCGCTTGTTGCGTGAGTCGGCGACGCCGACGATCAGTTTCTGGCAGAGCTTGGATGCCCGCCGCACAAGATCTTCATGCCCCCGGGTCAAGGGGTCGAAGGTTCCCGGATAAACGCCGACCAGCATGGATGTCTCCTCTTCATTCATTATTATTGCGACGCAGCAGATGATAAAACACGTCGCCGGCCTTGTCTGCGCGTAACAGTTCGAGCCTGCACGCCGCCAGAATGGAACTCTCGAGCCTCGCTTCGGATTCAGCGTATATAACGCCGGTCGAATTGCATAGATCGGACGTGAGCGGAAGGACTTTGGTCAGCCAGCCTTGTCCGAAGGGCGGATCGAGAAAAATGATGCTGAAGTGAGTGCCGACCGCGACATACTCCTGGACGACGCTCACGGCATCGTCGCTACGAACAGCGACCTGCTTTGCATTGAGTTTGGTCGCGATTGCGCGGAGGGCGGCGAGCGCGGTGCGATCGCGTTCTACGAGAATGACCGGCTCGGCCCCGCGCGAAGCGGCTTCGAGGCCCAAGGCGCCGGTGCCCGCGAAGAGATCGAGAGCCGAACATCCCGCGAGCGAGCCGCCGAACAGATGCGTCAGCCAGTTGAAAACAGTCTCGCGAACGCGATCAGGCGTCGGCCGCAAGCCGGGGGCATCGATGACTGGCAACGACGTGCGTTTCCATTGACCACCGATGATGCGGATGTCGCCTTTCGGTCGTCGCATCTCTTGTCTTAGGTCTTTGTTGCTCAGCGGACGTGAGGTCATCGGGTGCGATGGAGGATGGAAGTGCAATGTTAAGATCGATCCGTCGCTGGGTCCTGCAAGGGCACCACGATCGACCGCGGCAACCCGCCCTCGGAGCCGCGTGTTACTCAGTTTCGGCCCGTCCCGATATTGACTTCGGCCGCGATTCTCGCGCGCTTTCCCATGCTCAAGTTCTGGAAACGTCCTGATTCATCGGAGGACTCCTTGCCGGCTGAAGCCGCCTCGGCCGTCGCGACCCATTCAACGGTCGATGCGAGCGACAGCGCGACAGTCGCCGCTTCTGAGCCCGAATCGAAAGCCTCCTGGCTTCAGCGGCTCAAAGGGGGGCTGGCCAAGACCGGCTCGAGTATCACGGGTCTTTTCGTTGGCAGCAAGGTGGATGAGGCGCTGTTCCAGGACCTCGAGTCCGCATTGCTCATGGCGGATGCAGGCGTTGACGCCACCAACTATCTAATCCGGCAGCTGCGTGCGCGAGCGCGGAAGGAACGAATCGAGGACGCGCATCTTCTGAAGGAAACCCTCGGCGAGTTACTCGTCGAACTGTTGCGATCGCTCGAAAAACCCTTGAAGGCGGAGCGTGATCCGGCCGCGCCAACTGCTCCTGTCGTGATGATGATGGTCGGAGTGAACGGTGCCGGCAAGACGACTTCGATCGGGAAACTCGCCAAATTCCTTCAGGGGCAGGGCCGGAGCGTCATGCTGGCCGCAGGGGATACCTTTCGCGCTGCGGCTCGCGAACAGCTCGTCGTTTGGGGTGAACGCAATGGCGTCATGGTCGTTGCCCAGCAGTCAGGTGACGCGGCGGCGGTCGTGTTCGACGCGGTCGCTTCGGCCTCGGCGCGCGATATCGATGTCTTGATTGCCGACACGGCCGGCCGCCTCCCGACGCAGCTTCATCTGATGGACGAGTTGAAGAAGGTCAAGCGCGTGATCGGCAGAGCGCCTGCCTTGGCGGGCCTCGTGGCGCCGCGCGAGATACTGCTCGTGATAGACGGCAATAGTGGTCAGAACGCGATCTCGCAGGTCAAGGCGTTCGACGCTGCGGTGGGGTTGACGGGCCTGATCATCACCAAGCTCGACGGAACGGCGAAGGGAGGGGTGCTCGCAGCGATCGCCCTGGCGCGCAAGGACGCGTCGCCGATTCCGGTTTACTTCATCGGGGTAGGCGAGCGGCTCGACGATCTGCAGCCCTTTGTTGCGAGCCAATTCGTGGCGGCGCTGCTGGCAGGCTGAGGGCGCACCCTGAAAGCAGGGCGTTCACCGCGCCTTGGCGTCCGATTGCCGCGAAGCATGGAACGCGAGCAACGCGGGCAAGGCGGTCACCGCCGTATCGGCCGTAGCCGTCTTGCTTCGATCATCGAGAGACGAGAGCAAGCGCGCAACGACCCCTCGTTGAGGCAGGCTGACGCCAAAGTGCAGCAATCGGCCGCGTCGATATATCGCAATCGTAGGGAAATTCTCGACCTCGATATCGCCGGCCAGATCCGCATCGTCCTCGACATCCAGCCATACGAAAACTCGATCGCGATGCGCCGCCGCCAGTGATTCGAAAGCCTCGCGAAATTCTGCGCAAGTACCGCACCACGCCGCGCAAAGGCCGACCACGAGAATCTCCCGTTCGTTGAGCGCCGCGGCCAAGCGCGACGCGTCATCGCGGGAAGTAGTCAATAAATACGAAAGCATCGAAAGTGGCGAATTGCGCAACCGAAAGCCGGCGCGCTCGGCGATCGCGTGCCCCACACGATTCTAACCGCGCACGTTGCGATGCTTCTTCGACGCCATCAGGGACCGATGATCAGGCTCGTCTTGGAGGGAGGCCCTTCAGGGCAACCAGCCAAGGGGGAAATTACTTCGTGACCGGACCGAAAGCGGCGCGTCGAAGACAACGCTCGCCGATGCGCACGCGGATCCCTCGGCTGAAATCACCGTTCTCCCACCAGCGTTGAGCGTGTGGACCGCTCCTTCGTCGAGAAAGACGTCGTCGGGAACGTCTTCCTGCGTGACCCAAATGCGTCCGCGCAATACGCGCAGAGATGTTCCTTTGCCGCCCGCGATGGCGAGGGGCACTCCGGGCGCTAAGCTGATCGGCAGGTGATCGATCGTAAAGTGCATGGTGTTCTCCGTGTTCTCCGTGTTTTGCTTGATTGGAATAATGGCCCTGCGCCACGCACATCACAAACGATTTGAAGTGGCTACATATGTTAGAAAAACTATCCTATAATGGATTCAGGCAGCCACTTCGACTATGAGACTTCCCCCCCTGAATGCAGTACGCGCTTTCGAGTCCGCCGCGCGTCTGGGGGGGATGCGTCAGGCAGCAGAAGAACTATTCGTTACTCCAGGGGCGGTCAGTCAGCAGATTCGATCGCTCGAGGCGCATTTCGGCCTCCCGCTTTTCGAGCGGATCCCGCGCGCCATTCATCTCACGGCAGCCGGCCTGGAGTTCTATTCAGCCGTAACGCGGCATTTACGCGGCATCGCCCAGGCTGCCGATCGATTGAGGCCGGCGGAGCAGCAAATCGCGCTTACCGTAGCGCCGGATTTTGCGTCGAGATGGCTGATGCCGCGGCTTGGCGCGTTCACCGCGCGGTATCCGAAGGTCGAAGTGCGCGTCGATGCGTCGGTTGGACTGGCTGACTTCGAGCGCGATGCGTTTGATCTTGGGATTCGCACCTCGCTTCAGCCGCCAGCGCACCTGAATTCAGCGCTGCTGCTTCGGCTCCGTGTGCGCCCATATTGCAGCCCCGTCTACTTCGAGCGTCTGTTCAGGAAGCGGACCACAGCCGACGCTTGGGCGCATGCCCGTTTGCTCCATGAGAACCATCCCTTCGACCTCTGGACTCACTGGCTCACCAAGCACGGCCTGGCGGAATCCAACGCGGAAACAGGTCTCTATTTCAGCCATGGCCAACTCGCGATTCTGGCGGCGATCGACGGCGAAGGGGCTACTTTGCAGCCTCCCGAATATGTCGAACGTGAGCTTCAACATGGGACGCTCGTCGCGGCGGACGACGCGATCTACGACAGCGGGCTCGGCTACTATCTCGTCTGGCCGCGCCGGACCCTCAGAGCCCCCGCCGAAAAATTCAAGGAATGGGTGCTCGGACACGTGAACGCAGTCCCGTCAGACAAGCATGCAGCGGCGGCTTGACCCCTCTATCGGCAATTCGACGCCGCCGGCCGAGCCGAATCGATCGGACGTTTCACAATTGTCGGCGCTGCGCAGAGCGTCGGCGATGCTGGCCGAACAAGCGGTGGTCGTAGTTGCAGTGGTTCTCGTTGCCGCACTGACGGCATGCATCGCGCTTTTGGCCCTGGATGCGCGTCAGGGCGTGGCTGCGGTTTTGAACCAGATGATCGGTGCGACCAAGATCGTGGTTTTCCTCGACCCTCGGACTTCGCGCAAGGACGCGGAATCCGTTGGAGCGCGGCTCAAAGCAGAGCCAGGAATTCGAGATGCCCATTTCCGCTCGAAGGAAGAGGCATTTTCGGAAATTGAAGCTGCTCGCATGAACCCCTTGTCGGCGACCGGTGAAATCATGCTGCCGGACGTGTGGGTCTTGTCGTTGCAAGTGACGCCGAGCAACCAGGCTACCGATATGCCCTCGCTGATCTCGATGGCTGAGCGATTGCAAAAAACCGCCGCTACTTTTCCGGGAGTGGAGTCGGCTCGTTTCGACCGTTTGTGGATTGCCCAACTCGACTGGTGGGTCCATTCGCGTCGCGATTCGTCTACAGGGATTTTTGTAACGGTTGTCGGCGTATTGCTCATCCTTTTGTTCGGTATTTTTTTCTTGGGGAGCCGCGCATTGCTGGGAAGCAGCTCGATCAATTTTCCCGAAAATTTGGGCCTGAAGGCTGGAGTATTTACTTACATCGGGCTTTTTTTTGCATCACTTGCCGGAATAGCCACTTTTCTGCTGCATGGACTCGTCGCCTTCGCTTTGGGTCAATTGGTTACGCCTCTGCCCGGCCCGCTGCAAACTTGGCTGACTGCGTTTGGTCACTCTCGTACTGAAGACACGCTGATCATCGCGGGGGCGATTCTCGTTGCGGCCTTGAGCGCGGCATTGATTCGCCGCGACGCCCATAGATCGATCTAACGGAGACGATAGTTTTTTTGAATGTCATTGAGATTTTCTGCCTAAACGAACTATCGACCTGCTCTCCGGTCGAATTAGCACTCGACGACTCGGAGTGCTAAAATGCGTCGTGATGAAAGGAAATAGAATGGCTGATCTGGCGTTGACGAATGACTGGGGTTTTGACCGCTCTGCAGGTTCGGGAGTCGGTCGCATGATGCTCGCCGTGTCCAATCCGGGCGCGTTGGGAACTATCGATTCGTACATTCAATCCGTGAACAAGCTTCCGATGCTGACCGCGGAAGAGGAGCGCGACTATGCCGTGCGCCTTCGCGATGATGAGGATATCGAGGCGGCGCGTCGCCTTGTGCTTTCACATTTACGGCTGGTCGTATCGATCGCGCGCGGGTACCTCGGGTACGGGTTGCCGCACAGCGATCTTATTCAGGAAGGCCATATCGGCTTGATGAAGGCCGTCAAGCGCTTCGATCCGACTCGCGGGGTTCGGCTCGTGTCCTTTGCCATGCATTGGATCAAGGCGGAAATGCACGAGTACATCCTTAAGAACTGGAGGCTCGTCAAGGTCGCGACGACGAAGGCCCAGCGCAAGCTGTTCTTCAATCTGCGATCGCATAAGTCCGGCATTCGGACGTTCACGCCCGCCGAGGTCGATGCCCTGGCAAAGGTATTGAACGTCAAGCGCGAAGAAGTGATCGAGATGGAAACTCGGCTGTCGGGTGGCGACATCGCGCTCGAAGGCCAGGTCGATGACGGCGAAGAATCGTTTGCCCCGATCGCTTATCTCAAGGACGAAAACAACGAGCCCACGCAGGTGCTAGAGGCCAAGCGACGTGATCGCATGCACACCGATGGCATCGCTGCTGCTCTCGACAAGCTCGATCCGCGTAGCCGTCGAATCGTCGAAGCGCGCTGGCTCACAGAAGATCTCGACGGAAAGGTCGGCAGCGCCACTCTCCATGATCTGGCCGAGGAGTTTGGTGTGTCTGCCGAGCGCATTCGACAGATTGAAGTGGCCGCGATGAAGAAAATGAAGACCGCGCTCGCTGCATTCCAGTAGGCTGCGGTGCGGGGTGCAAGCGATGCTCGACAAGCCCCCGCTAACCGGGGGCTTTTTTTTCGGAAGTATGTAGCAAACAAACCCAGTGAGCACAAAAAAGCCGGCACTTAAGCCGGCTTTTTCTTTTCCTGTTTCAACTGCCGCACCAACTCTTTCTGAGACATTGGCGGCATTCGGGCCATCCGCGCGAGCGTGGACTCAAATAGAACTTGCGCCGCAGACTCACTTGGCTCAGAATCGCGATTGTTCTCAGATTGAAGGGGTTTGGCCATGAGTGTCTCTGTCGATCAGTTGCTGGAAAACGTCAGTCGCGATATTGATCGCCTCAAGGCAGAACTAGATGACGCAGAGCGTTTCAGGCGCTCGCTGCTCAAGTACATGCCGAACGAAAGCGAGGCCGCCCCACTCAAGCGGCGAATAATTCGTCCGGCAAGGCAAGTCACTCCCGCCGCCAATATCACAAAAAAATCTCGGATCATCGATATGGTTACTCAGATGATTCAAAGCCACGGGCCTATGACATCTAGGGCGTTGCTAACAGCTTTTGACCAATCTGGACAGGGAGAACTCGTAACAGGCCCCACGTTCGACGCGCGCCTTTCGACATTGAGCTCAATCTTGTCAAGAGGCAAGGAGCATTTCAAATCCGACCGTACAAGAGGCGGTTACTACCTTGCAAATGAAGAGCCCCTTCAAGGCGCAAGCCTTGAAGGGGCTGGAAAAAAGAGCAACAGACACTAAGCAAAATGTAATGGGGCCGTCGTTGGTTACGACGCGCTGGACTTTGGACCCTGCGCGCGTCGGTTCGATTCCGACCGGCTCCACTTTTCCCTAACGCTGTACTAACCCAATGAGAGGAGGAAACAGAATGCCGCCGCCATTAAAATGATTAGCACTTAGGCAATATAGCCTGTAGCGGGCCGGCTGACAAGGCGGCCCGCCTATTTCGTCTTGCGTTTACGCTTGGTGTGGCTGTTTGTACGTCAGCCGTTTCCCTGCGATGCGCTTGAGAAGAATCTCTGCGCGCTGCGAATCTGTGAAACCGAGTTTCTGACGAGTATTCCAACGGAAGTCAAACTCTGTAGCGTAGCGTTGCAAGTGTGCTTCGCTCACGCTGTGAAATGTGCCGTACAGGCCGCGCTTGAGAATCGCAAAACTTGACTCGACCGTATTCGAGTGAATATCTCCGCGGCTGTATTCCTGCGCTCCGTGCCGAACGACACCATGCTCAGCGAAAGTGCGACCTACCTTCGTGTAGATCGCAGCCTCGTCTGTCATAAGCCGCGAGCGTTCGGAAATCTGCGCTTGCAGAATCGGCGCGACGGTCTTTGCGGTCACGCTAGCGACATGAAAAGTCCGCTTCTCGCCGCCGCGCTCGACCAGCGAAACGATCTTCATTTTGTGATCGTAGCCGCGTGCGCCTTTGCGTTGCTTGCCCTTGTTACCCCAGTACGTTTCATCCGCCTCAACTGCCTTTCCTTCCCCGCCGAGGGGCTTGACGTGTTCATCAGCCATAGCCGCGCGGATGCGGTGAGTCATAAACCAAGCGGTCTTATAGGACACGCCAAGCATTCGCTCCAGTTGCTTCGAACTCACACCCTTCTTGCTCGCGCACATCATGTAAACAGCCTGTAGCCACTTGTTGAGCGGCACCTTGCTGTCCTCGAAAACTGTGCCTACCGTTGCACTGAATTGCTCGCGGCAGTCATAGCACTTCCACAGACCGGCGCGATGCGCCTCTCCTTCTAACTTGACCGCTTTGCCAATAACACCGCAATGCGGGCAAATCGCCCCCTCGGGCCAGCGTTGCGCTTCAAGGTACTCACGCGCCTTTTCTGCGTCTTGGAATTGCGGTTGATTTAGTATCGATTCGGCCATGACAAACTCCTTGTATGACCTCAGTATCGGTCATACTCTTGGGTTTGTCAAGTATATACTTCCGTTTTTTTTGCTCAAGCAATGACGTGTTCGTCCGCGAAAAGCGACGCAATCGATTCGCGCTCGCGAATCACATGGACATCGTCGCCATCGACGAGTAGTTCGATCGCTCTGGGTCGCGTATTGTAGTTCGATGCCATCGCCATGCCATAGGCACCCGCCGACAGCAACGCCAGCAGATCGCCTTCGACGAGTTTGAGTTTGCGCCCGCGCGCAAGCCAGTCGCCGGATTCGCAGATCGGACCTACCAGGTCCCACGTCATTTCGGGTGCGGTCGATGACTCGACAACCGGGACGACCTCGTGCCAGGCATCGTAGAGCGCCGGCCGAAGCAGATCATTCATCGCCGCATCGACCACCGCGAAATTCCTGGCCGCACCCGGTTTCAACACTTCGACGGCGGTCATGAGGACGCCGGCCTTGCCGACCAGCGACCGGCCCGGCTCGAAGATCACGCCGATGGGCTTGCCGTCGTGCTTGACGGCACGCCACGCATCGACGTGCGCGAACACGCGGGCGAGATAGTCGGCCGGCGCAGGCGGAATCGCGCCATCCGATTCATTGCCATACAGAATGCCGAGTCCGCCTCCAAGATCGATATGTTCGATTTCGATTCCGTCCTCCTCGAGGCTGTCGATGAGTTCGATCAAACGATCGAGCGCCGCGAGCAGTGGCGTGTCGTCGAGCAGCTGTGAGCCGATATGGCAGTCGATACCGATCACGGCGAGGTGCGGCAAGCGCGTCGCTTCGCGATAGGCCTCGCGCGCGTCGCGATGTGCGATGCCGAACTTGTTCTCCGCAAGGCCGGTCGAGATATAGGGATGCGTTTTGGCATCGACGTCCGGGTTCACGCGCAGCGAGATGTGCGCGACGCACCCGGCTTGGCCAGCGATCGCAGAAAGACGACGCAACTCGGATACCGACTCGACGTTGAAGCAGCGTATGCCCGCGGCCAGCGCCGATCGCATTTCGCCGCGCGATTTGCCGACACCGGAAAAAATGACTTTGCCGGGATCTCCCCCCGCGGCAATCACACGCGCAAGTTCGCCGCCCGAAACGATGTCGAAGCCGGCGCCGAGCGACGCGAACAGATTCAGAATCGCGAGGTTCGAATTGACCTTGACCGCGTAGCAGACCAGTGCACCGCCGTGCTCCGCATACTTGGCGGCCGGGTGTGCGTAGGCTGCATACGCATCGACCAACGCCGCCTTCGAATACACATACGCGGGCGTGCCAAAGCGCGCGGCAATCGTCTCGAGGGCGACATTCTCGACATGGAGCCGCCCGCCGCGAAACTCGAAATGCGGCGCGATATCCGGCGGCATGCTCATTTGTGTTTGTCGGGATTGTCTTTATCGGGCAGATACAGCGGCCCGCGCTGACCACAGCCCGCAGTGCCCACCGCGAACAGCGCGACGAGCATCGCTACAATGCCCAGACGCAAAATCTGATTCGGCGCAACGCGATTCGGTGTCAGCGGGCGCGGCATCATGGTCTTGATTTCAAAAACGGGGTCGGAGTCTAGCATGGGAGAGCAGGGCCATCACGCAGCGTTTGCCGACCGCATCGAAGCATTGCTATCGAGCCTCGAAGCGACGATCGATCGTCTGTCCGAGGAGACCGATATCGATGCATTGCGCGCAGGCAATGTACTTACGCTGACCTTCGAGAACCAGCATCGCATCATCGTCAACAGTCAGGAAGCGATGCAGGAAGTATGGATTGCGGCGCGTTCCGGCGGCTTTCATTTTCGCTTGAACGAGGCGACGAATCATTGGACCGACACGCGCTCAGGCGAGGATCTGCGTGTTGCATTGGGCCGTCTGATCGAGATAGAGACCGGCGTCGCGCCTGCGCTCGAACTCTGACGTGTGCGGCCTCGTGCCCCGTCGCACCCTGCGCGTGCCTTAGGCTCATGCGCCGAAAGGTCGATCGCGCGGGTCCTGATAGACCGGGCGCTCGGGACGAGGAGCGACGGGAAGCAGGGGCGGCTCTTCGCCGCTCGGTGTGACGCGTATCGGTGGTCCATTGGGCAATATCGACGGCGCCGCGTCGGTCGGCGCCGGATCATCGAGACCCAGCGACGGCACGCCTTGTCCCGGCTGATTCTCCACGTAATAGACCTCGCCGTTCACGGTGACGATGCCGGGAGGAATGGGCCTCACCTTTTCCGATACGCCCTTCAAGGCTTTGCTCATGTAGCCGAGCCAGATCGGTAACGCCAGCCCGCCGCCGGTTTCGCGATCACCCAATGACTTCGGTTGATCGAATCCTATCCATGCGATACCCGCCAGATTGTCGTTGCTGTAGCCCGCGAACCAGGCGTCGTGCGAATCGTTGGTCGTACCGGTCTTGCCGGCGAGGTCGCCGCGTTTCAACACGGCCGTGATACGCGCGGCCGTGCCGAATTTCGCAACGCTGCGCAGCAGGCTGTCGGTAATGAATGCATTGCGGCCATCGATCACGCGATTGGCCTCATCGCCCGCCACGAGCTTGTCCACGCGCGCCAGGTCGTGCCCCGAGGTATCGACGATGCGCGTGATGAAGTAGGGATTGATCTTGTATCCGCCATTGGCGAAGACCGAATACGCGCCGATCATTTCCCAAGCTGTGACCGAGCCTGCGCCGAGCGCCATCGTCAGATAGGCCGGGTGTTTCTCGGGCTCGAAACCAAAGCGCGCCAACGTACCCTGCGCGTACTTCGGTCCGATCGCCTGCAAGAGGCGAATCGACACCATGTTCTTCGACTTCGCCAGCGCCTGCCGCATCGACATCGGACCTTCGAACTTGCCGTCGTAGTTCTTGGGGTCCCAGGCCTGGCTTCCGGTGGTGCCTGCGTCGATATGAACCGGCGCATCGTTGATGATGGTCGAGGGCGTGAAGCCGCGCTCGAGCGCGGCCGAATAAATGAAGGGTTTGAAGCTCGACCCAGGCTGCCGCCACGCCTGCGTCACATGGTTGAACTTATTGCGGTTGAAATCGAAGCCGCCGATCAACGCGTGGATCGCGCCGTCCTTCACGCTCGACGCAATGAATGCGGCCTGCACCGTGGGCATCTGGATGATTTCCCAATTGTCCTTGGCGTTCTTCATCACGCGAATGATTGCGCCGCGACGTATCCGTTTTGCCTGGGGCGCCTTGTCCGACAGACCGGCGGCCGCGAACTTCAGCCC
>JBBQCA010000029.1:0-23013 GCA_038318315.1 Burkholderiales bacterium
GTAGATGCCGATGTACTCGGTTTCACCATGGCTCGCGGTGACCGCGGCGATATCGAGCTTGACGTCGATCACGCTCCCGTCCGCATGCCTGCGCCGTACGATGCGCGACCTCACCGGCCCGCGCATCGCGTTGCACGAGTCGTCGAGCGCTTCGCGCCACGCCGCGTCGTCGGGAATCAGCATGCGAACGCTACGGCCCAGCAGATCCTGTTTGTCGCGATAACCGAAGAGCTTCAGCAACGCGTCGTTGCAGATCACGATACGGCCCTCGCGCACGACGATGATGCCCAGCGGCGCCGTGTCGACCAGCGCGTTCTGCTCGACCGCCATGCGCTCGTGATCGATGCGGCTTGCAAGGCTGCCGATCAACGACGCGAAGAAAACGCGGTGCAGCGCGAAGAGGCCGATCACCAGCAAGGGCCACGCGATCACGAGCAGGTCGCCGAATCCTACGTGGGATCGCAGGAGATTGAATTCCTCCGCCAGCGCGATCGGCAGTGCGAACAACCCGTACCCGATGCGAGACGCGGCGTAAGAGCTGTTGCCGAAGACCAGCACGACCGACAAGGCCAGCGTAACCAGGAAGACGACGCGCTCCACGCCAGGCTCTGCGAGCAAGACAAGCGATGCCCATGCGAGTCCATTGATCAAGCCGACGCCGCCGATGGCGAGTTCCCAGCGCTGCAGGCTGGCCGGGTCGAGGCGTCGTGCGGCCGGTTGCGCCTCGCCCCCCCAGCGACGTCCACGGCCGCGTTGCCAGGCCACGCCCGTCGAGATCCGGAGCACCGAGGCGACGACCATCGATGCGGCCCAGGCGATCAGCGCGAAATCGGGCGCACGCGTATAGAGGAGTGCACAGAGAAACAGCGTCGCCACTATCGCCACCGCACCCACGACGCGACCGTTCTGCGCGACGATGGCGAGCAATTCGAAGCGCACCCGCAAATCGGAGAGTGGGCCAGCGGTGCCGCGCGAACCCCTCATGGATGGAACCGAAGCTTTTTGGCGAGGCACGATGGGCGGATTCGAATGTCGAGAATGGGTCGACCGCGATCGATTGAATGTCGTGGTTCGCAATTGTTCGGCATTATCGCAAGCATTCGAAACTTTTTCAGAGCTAACGTGAAATCGGATGATTTTTTTATCGGACGAACGCTGAAACGTTGTTTCGGCTCGATCGGCGCGACGAGTTGTAAGTGAACAGCGAGTCACGCGTGAGCCGCACTTCCGTGGTAGGTCGATTCGCTCCATCGCCGACCGGCCACCTCCACTTCGGCTCGCTGGTTGCCGCGATGGCGAGCTGGCTCGACGTGCGCGCGCATCGCGGACGCTGGCTGGTGCGCATCGAGGACCTCGACGGTCCGCGCGAGATCCCGGGTTCGGCCGAAGACATCCTCACGACCCTCGCAGCCTACGGGTTTCGCTGGGACGGCACGATCGTGCGGCAAGGCGAGCGCGATGCCCTTTACCGACAAGCGTTCGAGCGATTGCAGGCCCGTGGACTGGTCTATCCCTGTGGCTGTACGCGCCATGAAGTCGAAGAGGCCGGGCTTGCACCCATCGCGCCCGCGCGACGGCACGGTGCACGCGCTGCAGCGGTGTACCCGGGCACCTGTCGCCAAGGGCTGCCCCCAAGACGCGTGGCGCGTGCGTGGCGCATGCGCGTGCCCGACCGGGTGGTAGCGTTTCGCGATCGTGCTGCCGGCCTGGTGACGCAGAACCTCGCGCGCGAGGTGGGAGATTTCGTCGTCAGGCGCGCCGATGGGCTGTGGGCGTATCAGCTTGCCGTGGTGGTCGATGACGACGCACAAGGGGTGACCGATGTGGTTCGTGGCGCCGACCTGCTCGACTCGACCCCGCGCCAGCGCTGGCTGCAGGAGGCCCTGGGCCTGAGGATGCCGCGGACGCTACATGTGCCATTGGTGCTGGATGCACACGGCGACAAGCTCGCCAAGCAGAACGGCGCGACGCCGCTGCCTCGAGAGCAGCCGATGACCGCGCTGCTTGCAGCCGCGCGCCATCTCGACTTGACGATCGAGGGCGCGACCGGCGTCGACTCGTTCTGGGAACGTGCGACCGATGCATGGGCCGCCCGCTGGCCGTTGTGCCTCACCGACGAAACGACTATCAAAGGAGCACACAGTGAAAGATGACTTTACCGTCGCGTCCCGAATCCTCGACGCGACCAAGAACATCGCGGTGGTCGGCGCATCGGACAATCCCGCGCGCGACAGCCATCACGTCACCGCCTATCTGAGTGCAGCGGGCTTCGACGTGCATCCGGTCAATCCGAATGCGACGCGCGTTGCGGGCCTGCGCTGCGTGGCGAGCCTGGGGGTGCTGGCCGACGAAGGCGTGACGATCGACACCGTCGTGTGCTTTCGTCGCAGCGAGGAGATCGCGCCGATTGCCGAGGCGGCAATCGCGATCGGCGCACACCATCTGTGGATGCAGTTCGGGGTTGTCAATCAAGCCGCAGCGCAGCGCGCGCGCGCGGCCGGCATGCTGGTCGTGATGGACCGCTGCATCATGGTGGATCATCGCCGCCTGCTCGTGGCGAGGCGTTGAACAAATCCGTCGAACGAAGAAGAGTCGGGCGAAAAAGTCCGACGAAGAAAGGGGGGAGCGGCGAGCTCAGCCCCGCTTCGTGCCGCCGAGCAGCGCGGCGATCTTGCGAGCCGGTTTCGAAGTCGAGACAGGCGCGGACTCGGCCACCTCGTCGGGCGTCGCATTGACGTCGGGCTCGTAGGGCTTCAAGAAGAATTCGTCGACGACTTCGTGGTGACCGCGCCGCGGCGATCCATAGCGCGGAGCGCGCTGACCGGCCTGTTGGCCATGAACCTCGCGGCTCTCGCGCTCGCCGCGACCGCTTTCGTCGCGGTGCGGTGGGCGACGCTCGCGATCGCGCGGCTGGAAGGTGGATAGCGATCCGCGCTCGATCGGGCTCTTGATGAGCTTCTCGATGTCGGCAAGCAGACGTTCTTCTTCGGGCGACATCAGCGAGATCGCGAGACCCGAGGCGCCCGCGCGAGCGGTGCGGCCAATGCGATGGATGTAGTCCTCCGGCGCATACGGCAGATCGTAGTTGATCACGGCCGGCAACTCGACGATATCGAGACCGCGCGCCGCGACGTCGGTCGCGACCAGCACTTCGGTGTCACCCTTCTTGAAGGCATCCAGCGCGATCATGCGGTCCTTCTGGCTCTTGTCGCCGTGGATCGCGTCGGCGTTGATGCCTTCCTTCACGAGCTCGCGCGCAAGACGTCCGGTGCCGATCTTGGTGTTCGAGAAAACCAGCACCTGCTTCAAGCCACGAGTGCGGATGATGTGAGCGACCGCCGCGCGCTTCTGATCGGACGGCAGCGCATAGACGATCTGCTGCACGTTCTCGGCCGTCGCATTGCGTCGCGCGACTTCGATGATCACCGGATCATGCAGAAAGCTCTGCGCGAGCTTCTTGATGTCGTTCGAGAAGGTCGCCGAGAACATCAGGTTCTGACGCTTCTTGGGCAAAAGATTGATGATGCGTTGCAGGTCGGGCAGAAAGCCCATGTCGAGCATGCGATCGGCTTCGTCGAGAACGAACACCTGCACCTGCGAGAGATTGAGCGTCTTCTGCTGCACGTGGTCGAGCAGACGCCCGGGCGTCGCGATCAACAACTCGACGCCTGCGCGCAGTGCAGCCGTCTGCGGCGCCATGTCGACGCCGCCGAACACCACTGTCGAGCGCAGGTTGGTGTGCTTGGCATAGCGCGCGACGTTGTCGGCAACCTGGTCGGCCAGCTCGCGTGTGGGCGTCAACATCAGCGCGCGTACCGGATGACGTGCGGGCGATGCGCTGCCGCTGGCCAGCGGCAACAGGTTCTGAATGATCGGCAGCGAAAAACCCGCGGTCTTGCCGGTACCGGTCTGTGCCGCGCCCATCACGTCGCGACCCGAGATCACTACCGGGATCGCCTGCGCCTGGATCGGCGTGGGGATGAGGTAGCCCTGATCGGCGAGCGCTCGAAGAATCGTCGCATCGAGACCGAAGCCACTGAAGTCCGCCGCGGCAGGTGGCGCCAGCGTCGGCACTTCGGTTTCCAGTCCGCTTGAAGACGATGTCGGTGCCGATGTTGCTGCAACCCGCTCGGACCCGCCGTCGTCGCGCGTGTTCAGATCAGGGCCGGAGGAATCGCGTTCAGTCACCGTGGTGTGCAGTCAAAAGAGGATAGGCGGAACCGGCGGGCAGTGCTAGCTTCGCCTCGGAGTTCAACCGAGGATTATCGCAGACTCTTGTGATCGACGCTCAGCCGATGCTGTCGAGCACTTCGGCAAGCGTCGAGCACAGGCGATCGATATGTCCGCGATCGAGAATCAACGGCGGCGACATGGCAATCGTGTCTCCCGTCACGCGAACCAGAATGCCCTTCTCGAACGCACGCTTGAACGCTTCCATGCCCCTCGCGCCGGGCTGACCATCGCGCGCAGCGAGCTCGATGCCCGCGACGAGACCCAGGTTGCGTACATCGATGACATGGGGCCGATCTCGCAGCGCATGCACCGCGTCCTCCCACACCGGCGCCAGCGCCGCCGCGTTGGCGAACGCGCCGGTTTCCTCGTAGACATCGAGCGTTGCAAGTCCTGCCGCGCACGCCAGGGGATGGCCCGAATAGGTGTAGCCATGGAACAATTCGATCGTGCCGGGCGGCCCCTGCATGAACGCGTCGTGTATGTGGGACTTGACCAGCACCGCGCCCATCGGCATGCAGCCGTTGGTAATGCCCTTGGCGAGCGTCACCATGTCCGGTTCGACGCCGAAGAAATCGGTGGCGAGGGGCGCGCCCAGACGACCGAAGCCGGTAATGACTTCGTCGAAGATCAGAAGAATGCCGTGGCGCGTGCAGATCTCGCGCAAGCGCTCGAGGTAGCCTACCGGCGGGATCAGCACACCGGTCGATCCGGCGACCGGCTCGACGATAACGGCGGCGATGGTCGAGGCGTCGTGAAGCGCGACGATGCGTTCGAGTTCGTCGGCCAGTTCGGCACCGTGTTGCGGCTGTCCGCGTGCGAAGGCATTGCGCGCGAGGTCATGGGTGTGGGGCAGATGATCGACGCCGACAAGCAGAGAACCGAACCACTTGCGGTTGCTGGCCAGGCCGCCGACCGATATCCCGCCGAAGCCCACGCCGTGGTAGCCACGCTCGCGGCCGATCAAACGCGTTCGCGTTCCGTCGCCGCGAACCCGATGCCAAGCAAGCGCGATCTTGAGCGCCGTATCGACCGCCTCGGAGCCCGAGTTGGTGTAGAACGCATGGCTGAAACGGCCGCCCGAAAATTCGACGAGGCGTTCGGCCAGCTCGAACGCCTTCGGATGTCCCATCTGAAAGCTCGGCGCATAGTCGAGCGTCGCGACCTGGTCGCCGATCGCACGCACGATGCGCGGTTGCGCGTGTCCCGCGTTCACGCACCACAGCCCCGCGGTGCCGTCGAGAATCTGGCGTCCGTCCTGTGCGGTGTAAAACATGCCGGAAGCCGAGACCAGAAGGCGCGGCGCCGCCTTGAATTCGCGATTTGCGGTGAAGGGCATCCACCACGCGGAAAGCTTGGGCGCGGTCCCCGCGGAACGCGCGGGCACGGAATCAGGCAGGAGATCGGGCACGGAAGCTATCCTCAAGTCGGCGAGCGGATGGTCGATACATGATTGCTGCGCAGTGTTGCCTTGTGCACAACGATTGCGCCACCAGCTTCATTTTCTGCGTATGCTAGGATAAATAAAAACTCAGCCCAAAGACCACTCACGTTTTGGGATTCGGGGAAGGCTCCCGGAAAGTCGATGCGGAGCACGGTGTTTTGAAGAGTTGGCGTTCCACTCCAGATGCAAATAAGGATAGATCTCCGCCGAACGATGACCTCGTCGGGCGGACGATCGTTGGCGTGCCTTTCGATGCGCCTCGAGTCCTGACATCGCTGGTCGTCGATCAGTCCGACACCGAGGGCGCCCGCGAACTCGCGCTCAATCAAACGCTGTTCAAGGTACGTCTCGCGGACAACGAGGGCCGCCGCAATACCGCGAGCATGCTGGTCAAGAAGATGTATGCGTGGCGCGGATACAAAATCGCGTGGCACGCCAAGCATCAACCGAATCGCATCACGCTGGTTGCCTCGCATGGCACGTCCCCGATGGCGACGATTTCGATCGGCTTCGACTCGCCCGACGGCCTTCTGGTCGACGATCTCTACAAGCCCGAGGTCGACGCCCTTCGCGAGGCGGGTGGGCGTATCTGCGAGTTCACCAAGCTCGCAGTCGATGGCGCGATCCGCTCCAAGCGGGTGCTGGCCACACTCTTTCACATCGCCTACATCTATTCGCATCGCATGAACGGGTTCTCCGATCTGTTCATCGAGGTCAATCCGCGTCACGTGCGCTTCTACGAACAGATGCTGGGCTTCAGGCAATTCGGTCCCGAGCGTCTCAATGCCCGCGTCAACGCGCCCGCGGTTTTGATGCGGCTCGACTTCTCGCACTCGGCCGCGCAGATCACCAAGTTCGGCGGGCAGCCCGAGCAGGCGCGCGTCGAAAAATCCCTCTATCCCTATTTCTTTTCCGAATCCGAAGAGCGCGGGATCATGGGGCGGCTCAACAAGCTGCGCTGACCCGTGACGAATGACGCGGGTGAAATGAGCGCCGAGCCTTTCTCGTATGACCAAGCCTTCTCCCGCAACCTCGGCTGGGTGACCGAGGCAGAGCAGCAGCAACTCAAGGTCAAGCGCATTGCCATCGCAGGCCTCGGCGGCGTCGGCGGCAGTCATCTGCTGACGCTCGCACGCCTGGGTATCGGTGCCTTCCACATCGCGGACTTCGATCGCTTCGCGCTTGCCAACTTCAATCGACAGGCCGGCGCGACGATGGCGAGCATCGATCAGCCCAAGATCGACGTGCTGGCGTCGATGGCACTAGCCATCAATCCGGAACTCGCGATCGAGCGCTTTGCCTTGGGCGTGACCGAAGACGGCATCGATGCCTTTCTCGCCGGCGTCGATCTGTATGTCGACGGGCTCGACTACTTTGCACTCGACATCCGCCGCAAGGTGTTCGCGCGCTGCGCGCAACTCGGCATTCCCGCGGTGACGGCCGCTCCGCTCGGCATGGGCGTGGCACTGCTCAATTTCCTGCCGGGAAGCATGAGCTTCGAAGACTATTTCCAGCTCGAAGGTCTGCCGCCCGACGAGCAGGCGATTCGCTTCCTGCTCGGCTTGTCGCCGCGCATGTTGCAGCTCGCCTATCTGGTCGATCGATCGCGCGTCGATCTGAAGAACAAGCGTGGCCCATCGACCGTGATGGCATGCCAGCTCTGCGCGGGATTCGCGGCCACCGAAAGTCTGAAGATCCTGCTCAAGCGCGGCCCGCTGCGTGTAGCGCCCCGCGGCGTTCACTTCGACGCCTATCGTTACCGGCTCGCACGGACCTGGCGCCCACGCGGCAACAGCAACATGCTCCAGAAGTTGATGCTTGCGATCGCCCGTCGCCAATTGGCGCAGGCGCCGAAATAGTCGTTTCCCCTTCCGTCAGAAACTGCGCGTCAGAAACTGCGGCGGACTTCGACGTACGCCCGGTCCTTGTTGTCGTATTGACCGAACAGACCGGTCGGCGGCCCGTGGAAAATATCGACGCCAGCGACCGCTCGCCATTCCTTCTGGAAATTCCAGACGAGTTTCGGGCGTAGCAACCAATCGCTGCGATTCAGGCTGTGAATCAGGAGTATCTGCGGTTCGAGCTTGTTATTCCATTTGCCCGACCAGAAAAGCGTGACGCCGCTTTCTACTTTCTTGGGAATGATATCCGGGTCGTGGTCGCTGAATCGGCGCTGAAAGAATTGCAGATTGAATCGCGCTTCATCGGGTAATGGAAACTCGAAACTGACGATGTAATCGAGATAATTTTGGCGAACCACGCCGTCGCTGTCGGACAGGCGCGTCACATTGAAATTCTTTCCGACGGTATAGACCGCTTCGGTCTTGATCAGAAAATTATTGAGATCCTTGGATGCGGTCAATCCGTATTGCGTGATCTTGTCGTGGCGCGGCGTATAGATCACCGCCGGGCTTGGGCCTGCGACCACGTCGCGATAAAACGTGGCAGAGGAGTCGACGCTGCGATATCCGAACCCGGCCACATCCCAGCCGCCGCGCAGTATCGAGGCGCGAAGGCCGTAATTCTGATTGGAAGAATTCCGTTCGGGCCTTCGTTCGTTGTTGATCACGGTCGCATAGCCTGCGGGCGGCGCGGGCGGATATGGGAAATAATCGCTTCCCGGCTTTCCGATCCGGTCGACGCTCGGAAACGGAATCCAGACCGCTTCGAGGTGAATATCGTTCTTGAAGTATTCAGCGCGTGCCGCCCATTGCGGGATACGCAATAGATCGAAGTCGGTCAATATCGTTTCGCGCAGATCCTTTGCGGAAACCACGTCGGCAAAGAAGAGGCCGACCACCTCGCCCCAGACGATCTGTTGACGCCCGAATCGAAAATCGACATCGCCCGTGCCGACGTCGATATAGGTTTCGCGAAACATCGCATCGACACGTTGATCGTCCTTGACCTGAGTCGAATAGAAATTGCTCAGATCGTAAATGGCGTTGTAGTCGAAACGCCCGCTCAGTTTCCATTTGATGTTTTCGCTCAATGCGCCCTGCGCACCCAACTCCAGCCGATTGGTCAACTTGGACCAATGCGCGGGTCGGGGAGTGATGAACGCGGCCTCGACCTGGTCGAAGCCGTAGAACTTCGAGAGCAGGCTCGGCGCTTCCTCGAGGTTGTCGTCGGCAAGCAGCGCGTCGGCGCGGCTCTTGCCTTTCGGCCTGGCGGCATCTGCGCCATCCTGGTCTTCGGACCGCTGCGCGATCAACGCGCGAGACGGGGTCTGACGCGGAACCCGGAGCCCCGCGTCCAGTGAGGTATCGATGACGCGCGACGCATCGAATGCCGGCGCATCCGTCGCCACGATCGGCACTGCCGACTCATCGGCATGCGCGCCCGCAAATGCGGATGCGAGGATGAAGCCGGCGCTGGCGTTCCGTAAAACGCGCGCTCCAATCCGCACTCCGTGCGGCAGGCCATTCACGAATGCATTTCCCATTCACTTCACCTTGAGTGCGCGATCCGGATTGTCGGCATAGAGCCAGGCGCGATCCACCTTGATGCCCAAGCGCTTGATTTCACCATCCTCGATGCGGATGAGTCTGTCCGCCATGTTGATCACCTTTTGATCGTGGGTCGAGAAAATGAAGGTGGTTTTTGTCGAGTTGTTGATTTTTTTCATCAGTCGCAGGATGCCGTCGCCGGTTTTGTGATCGAGGTTGGCGGTCGGCTCATCAGCCAGGATGATGCGCGGATGGATTGCCAGCGCGCGCGCGATCGCCACACGCTGGCGCTGTCCGCCGCTCAATTGATTCGGTCGATGCCGCGCGTACTTGCCGATGCCGACGACTTTCAGGTAGTGCGCCACGCGCTCGCGGCGATCGGCCTTGGACAGGCTCTTGATCTGCAGCAGCGGATATTCGACATTCTCTTCGGCAGACAGAACCGGCAGCAGATTGAAGGTCTGAAAAATGAAGCCGATGGTTTGCGCGCGCAGATCGGCGAGCTCATCGGACGTCTTGTCGCTCACGTCGATGCCGTCGATGAAGATCTTGCCGGTAGTCGCGTTGTCGATGCAGCCAATCAGATTGAGCAGGGTCGTCTTGCCGCTGCCCGAAGGTCCGGCGATCGCTAGAAACACGCCCTCCTCTATGCTGAGCGTGACTTCCTTGACCGCCTGAACCGTCTGTTTTCCCAATAGATAGGACTTGGTGACGTTTTCCAGGCGTATCACTTCCATGGGCCGCACTCGTTCATCACACTCGTTCCTCGGATTTGCGCTCGCGCGCGGCCCGCGCCAGAATTCGCGACGCGCAGCATCATAGCGTGAGAGTTCTCGTTGTCGTCCCGCGCAATTGTCCCGCGTATAGGTTCATTTCGAATTCCATTGTTTGTCATATCGGATCCTCATGAAATCCAGCCATGCCCTTTCGATGTTCTACGCGTTCCTCCTCGCGTCCGCGATGGTCGGTCCGAGTCCGATGCGCGAGGCGATGGCGGCCGACGAACCCGATCCCAAGGCGCAGGTCGAAGCGTCCGACCACATCCGCTTCCCGAACCAGGGCTTTCAGGTCGACGTCAGCATTTCATCGATTGCCCCAGGCAAGGAAAACGATGCGCGCAAATATCGGATCCTTTCGAAAGGGAATGCCAACACCATCGTCATCACGACCGAACCGGCGTCGGACAATGGTCAGATCCTGTTGATGAAAGACCGCGATCTGTGGATTTTCCTGCCCGACATTTCGCAACCCGTCCGACTTTCATTGAGCCAGCGCCTGACCGGCGAAGTCGCCAACGGCGATCTGGCGCGCGCCAATTTTTCCGGCGACTACACGCCCAAACTGGTTCGCAGCGAAACCATCGACGGCGATGCCTACAACGTGCTCGAACTCGAAGCGGTCGATCGGGGCGTGACCTATCACCGCGTGATGTACTGGGTGCGGCGTTCTGACTCGCGCCCGCTCAAGGCCGAGTTCTACAGCTTGTCCGATCGCCTGTTGAAGACCTGCCACTACGAAAATTTCCAGAAGATGGCCGGGCAGATGCGCCCTGCCCGCCTGGTGATGGAAGATGCCCTGAAACAGAACGAGAAATCGATCCTCGAATACAGCAATATGCGATTGAAGGAATTACCCGACAAAATGTTCACGAAAGAATATTTGAAGAAACTCAATTGAATGGATGCATCGTATCGAAATTCAATTCATTCGCAATGCATCGACGACCGGTACCCGCGCGATACGCCGGGCCGGCAACAGGGCCGTCAGCGGCGTTGCCAGAAATCCCACGATAAAGGCTGTCGCGATAATCGACCGCGCAAGCTGAATACCCGCGAAATAGCCGCTATTGGAATTCGGCGGCGGCGGCATCTGGATTTCGAGTGCGTTGATCAACCACGCGAGGACGATGCCGATCACCACGCCGAACGCGCTGCCGAACAGGCCCACGAAGAAATTTTCGATCAGGACGAGACGGAATATCGGCCCGCGCCGCGTGCCCAGCGCCATCAACGTTCCGAATTCTCCGGTCCGCTCGAAGATCGTCATGTTGACGCTGTTGGCCACGCTCAGCAGCACCGACAACAGGATGATGGCCTGGAGAAACGAGAACTGACGCTTGAACAGGGCCGCCGTCTTCTCGTAGAAATCCGCGAGGTCGGACCAGGTTCTGATCTCGAACCGCGTGCCGTCCAGCCTTGCACGCAGCAGCTCCGCGACCGCGCTCGTCTGCTCGGTGTTCTTCAGCTCGACCACGATCGCATTCACCGCTTTGGACGCGAGCAATTCCTGCGCATCGGTTAATGCAATGCGAACGGCGCGCGCGTCGTAGTCCTTCGAAAAGGTACGGAATACGCCGACCACCTTGAACTCGAGATTGTTGAGCGCCCCCTCTTCGGTGTTCAGCAGCAGGTTGACGACATCACCCGGATGCAGGCCCGCGCTCGAAGCCACGCCCTCACCGATCATCACCCCGAATCGATCATCGCCATCGAGCTTGCGGCCATCGATGATATGGATCTGCGTGCCGAGTTTGGCCTCTTTCGCGGGCTCGATCCCCTCGCCCAGAATCGCAAAGTCGCTGCGCCCGTTATTCAGGATGCCGGCGAAACTCAGGCGAGACATCGCGTCGGCGACTTGCGGAATCGATTTGGTAATGGCGAGAATCTCTTCCGGCTTCTCTATCAGATATTTATATGGACTTCGTTTGCCCTGTGCGTAATAACCTTGCTTATAAATCTGCAAATGACCGACTTGCGCATGGATAGTCGATTCACGTAGCGTATTGAGCGCGTCTTCGACAAATCCGCCGCTCAGAATCAATCCCGCGACCCCCGCCCCGATTACCGACAGCGTCAAGACCGTGCGCGCTTTCTGACGAAAGACATTGCGCAATGCCATTCGAATATCTGCAGCGGTAAACCAATGGTGAATCATGACGGGATGCTCGCTCGGTTTCGATCAGCGGTTGTGTCGTAGCGCATCGACGATCACCAGTCGCGAGGCCTTGCGCGCCGGATAGAGTCCGGCGAGTACGGTAGTCACGAGCGTGACTCCGAAGGCGGAAATGAGGATGGGCCCGGTGACGAGAATCGCCCCCACGTAACCCACGGTACGACCGGGAGGCGGCGGCATCGGGACCCCGATAGCCGAGATCAACTTTGCGAGGAGCAGCGCCAGGACGATGCCGATCGCTCCGCCGATGAGCCCGAGATAGAAACTCTCCGTGAGGAAAAGCGCGACGACCTTGCGGCGCCGATTGCCCATGGCCATCAGGGACCCGATCTCGCCGGTACGCTCCAGCACATTCATGATCAGCATGTTCGAGACGCCGAGAATGATGATGATTGCAATCAGAACGCGCATCACGCCCAGTTGGCCGGAAAGGAAAGTCACCGTCTTCGTATAGAAGTCGGAAAGATCGACCCAGCGGACAACGTCGAATCGGGAAGCGTCGAGCGTGGACTTCAAGTGCGCCGAAGCCTCGTCCACGTTCGCCACGTCGTCGAGCGCAACCACCCAGACGTGGACACCCCCGACATGCAGCAGGCGCCGCGCCATGGTGAGCGGCATTCGAATCGCGACTTCGTCGAAGGCGCGGACTTGTGTCGAAAAAATCCCGCGCACCGTGGCCTCGACCGCCCTGACGCTGCCGCTAGTTGTATTGATCAGGAGCACGACCCGATCGCCGGTCTTCAAACCGATATTCGCAGCCAGTCCCTCGCCGACGACGATCTCGTTGCCACCCTGATCGACGAGATTGCTGCCCGAAATGAAGGTCAGATTGCGACTGACGATTTCTTCCTTCCCGGGTTCGACGCCGATGCCGACGAAAGACAGGGTGGAATCCTGAAAGCTTATCAAGCCACTGAAGTTGAGCCTGCCGCCCACCGTCTTGACGTGTGGCGTCGCCTCGATCGTCGCAAGCTCGGGCGCCTTGTCCGGGAGCAGATACGCATAGGGATCGGCGACGCCGCGCCCGAGATAATCGTGTCGCATCACCTGGATATGGCCGAGCCCGGACTCGATCGTCGTCCTGCGCAGGTCGGAGAAGATCCATTCGATGAAACCTGCCGCAAGCACGAGGACGATGGTTGAAAACGCGATCGCGGACAGCGTCACGATCGATCGGACACGATGACGAAAGAGATTGCGCAAGGCGAGCTGATTCACGGCACGCGAAGAATAACGGGAAAACACCGTCCGGCCGTGCCGATGCGCCGATCGGGGCACTGCCGTTGCATACTCGCGCTTCGTCCGCAATCACCCGAAACCCCCTGAAAGCGCAGCCTGTGTTCGCTCCGGATCGATCCCAAGTTCTTCAACTCGTCGCCGCAGCGATCAAAGCGCCCTCGGCGGACAATCGGCATCACGTCCGATTCGCCATTCGCGACGACGGCCTCGCGCTGCACGCGGATGACTTCTTCCTTGAGTGTCATACGACTCACCGCCGCTTGCTGACGCTGCTGTCGTATGGAGCGGTCGTGGAGAATCTGCGGTTGAAACTTACCGAATACGGATGGACGTTCAAACCGCTCTGGTTTCCCGACCCGTCCCATCCCGCGCTTCTGCTGCGAATCGAGTGGGCTGCCCTGATGCCTATTGCCGCCGCTGATCCGCTGGCCCGCTTCATCGAGTCGCGTCACACCAATCGGCGCTTCTTCAAAGGGCCGAAACTGTCTTCCGAAGCGTTGAGCGCTCTCGAGGCCGCTGTTGCCGCGACGCCGAACGCAACGCTCGAATGGTTCGACCAGCCCGAGCGCCGCCACGCGCTTCTGAAATTGATCCGCATGGCAGAAACCGAACGCTTCAAGAGTCGCGTCCTGCACGAAGAATTGTTCGAATCGATTGCGTTCGACGCCGGTTGGAAAAATGCAACCACGGAGCTGCTTGCTCCGGCAACGCTCGAAGTCGAAGCTTTCATGCGCGGGCCATTCAGTGCCCTGCGCCACTGGCGCCTGATGCGTGCGGCCAATCGTCTCGGCGCTCATCGCGGCCTGGGACTTCGTGTCGGCGACGTCCCGGCTCGAACATCGCCGCATCTGGGCGCACTGACTTCGACGCTTCCACCGGCCGAGGCCGCGCTGGCCATCGGGGCTGGATTCCAACGTTTGTGGCTGGCCGCAGAGCAATCCGGCCTTGCGCTCCAGCCGATGGTGGCATCGGCAATTCTCGCCACCCAGATCGACGCCTCGGAAGGGGTCAGCGATCGGACCCGCGAAGCCCTGAAGAGCGGGTGGCGGGCCCTCGTCGGCGAGGCGCTCCCCTTGGTCGTGTTCCGGATCGGGCGTGCACGCAAGCCACGCGTCGTATCAGGAAGAAGGCCGGTCGAGGATTATCTGATCTGACAACGCGATCCATTTCGTTCGCCCATGAAAAAAGCCCCGCAACTGCGGGGCTTTCTCTTGAAGCGAGGACCGATTACTTGGCAGCGCGGCGACGACGGAGCTTGAAGCCGAGAGCCACGATACCGAGACCCATCAGAGCCAGCGAGTCCGGCTCGGGAATCACCAGACCACGGAAGTCTGCGCTACCAGCCAGGCACTCAGGACCGGACGGGATGGTGGCCGGCGGCGTCACCGTGCACTCGCCCGTATGCGGCAGGAACACGTTGCTGAACGACGACCCGAGCTGAATGTCAGCAAAGCCACCGAACAACGCAGCGATCGAGTTGGTGTCGAAGTTGCCATTCGCAATCGCGCCGGCACCAACCGTATTGCCGTTGGCGAGACCCGTCTTGTCAACATCGGCCAATCCCGCACCGTTACCAGCCGCTTTCGGCGAGCCGATGTCGTTTCCCGAACCGGCAAACGTGTTGCCAGCCGCATCGATTTGATGACCCTTCAACGTCAGGAACAACGTGCCGTTGGTTGCAGCGATAAGATCCGCAGCGGATCCCGAGCTACCAAACGGATTGAAGTCGTTGTTGGCGCCGAAGCCCAAGTAGAAATTGATGAAGCCGCCAGTGAACGAGATGTTCGTCGCGGAAATGCTTGACACCGTATAACCACCGAAACGGTAGGTCAATTCGCAACCCGAGCACAACGACGAAATGAGAACCCCGTTAATCTGGGTGACTTCGCCGACCCCGGCCAGCGGATCGCCAACTTTCGAAACCACGTTTTCGTAGATCGACGCGACCTTGAAAATCGGACCGTTCGGGATCGTCAGACCGCCGATGTTCACATCTGCCGCAGCGTAGCTCGAGGCTACAAGCGTCAACCCGGCGGCAAGTGCCTTGAGACTCTTTTTCATTTCCTGCTCCTTAGTTCAACGTTAGTTCGGACATCCTTTCATAAGCAGGGAGCGTGCCAGCTTACGGGCTTCTTGTAATTTCAAATACTTAGAGGGATCGAACGGCGATGGCCGCCCTCTCAAAGCTTTGATGTGTAAACAAACTCGACATCAGGATTTGGGCAGCTGGCTGAGCAATGCACGGGCATCGGCTTCGCCCTCGAAATTCGGGGACGACGCGAGCAGGCGCTCGAGCTCGCGGCGTGCCAGTTGCTTTTCGCCGGACTTGGCCAGTGCGACGGCCAGGTGGTAGCGGATTCGCGGATTCTTGGGCTCGAGTTCATTGGCGCGCTTGTAAGCGGCAATGCCCTCCTTGAACTCGCCCCGTTCGGCTTGAACCTGTCCTAGCGTATCAAGGACATTGGCATTGTTCGGTTCGAGCTTCGTCGCGCGCTGCGCGTATTCGATCGCTTCCTGCGGCGCGCGTTTCATCGACAGAAACGCCAGGTTGTTCAAGGCACGAACGTTGTCGGGTTGAAGCTTGATTTGCGCCTGATATGCAGCGACCGCCTCGCTCTCCTTGCCGGCCTGGAGATAAGCCTCGGCCAGCGCTTCTGCAGCCAGGGGATTGTCGGGATCGATTCGACGCCATTCCTGCAGCGATTCGAACATGCCCGCCGAATCACCCACCGCAGCAAGCGTCTTCACCAGCGCAAGCCGAACCTCATTCGACTTGGGGAAACGCGATGCTGCCGCTTTGAGGATGCGCAGCGCATCGCGCGGCTTCTTGGCTTCGTTCAAGGCCGATGCCTCGAGCACGACGCCGTTCGGCTCGTTTGGCTTGTCGCGCTGGAGCGCCTTGGCGGTTGTCATCGCGTCGTCGATGCGGCCGTCAACCAGAGCCAGGCGACCGGCCGCGAGTCGCGCGCCGTAGTGCGCCGGGTTCAATTTCAATGCCGCGCCGAGCGCTGCCTTGGCTGCGGCCTTGTTGCCCAACGCCGTCTGCGCGGCCGACAGATAGACGTAGGCCTCGGGCGAGTCGCCGCGCAGTTGAACCAGCTTGTTGAGCGGGATGATCGCGTTGGCCGGCTCGTTGAGCGCGAGGTAAGCGAGTCCGCGCGCCTCGAGAAGTCCCGGATCGTTCGGATGAGTCCGCATCGACACGTCCGTTGCATCGACGGCCTTGCGTGGGCGGCGTGACGAGAGATATGTCTGCGCCATCATCTGCGCCGGAAGAACCTCATCGGGATGCGACTGAACGGCACGAGCGAGCGCCTTCTCTGCTTCATCAATATGCCCCTGGGCGCGCTCGACGCTATGCAGGCCGAGGAGTGCGGCCAGCGAATTCGGATCGGTCTTCAGCATGCCCCGGTAGATCGATGCCGCCCTTTCGAGGTCCTTGTTCTTGATCGCCAGCAACGCGAGGTTGTTCGACGCCGGAAAGAAATCGGGATGCTTCTCCGCTACCTTCTCGAATTCAGCACGCGCAGCTTTCTCATCACCCATCAGGATGTCGAGGCTGCCGATGTAGTTGCCGGCGATCGGATTGTCAGGGGCTCGTTGCTGGAAAGCTCGGGCCTCGCGCATCGCCTCTGCATAGTCCTTTTTCTTGACGAGCGCCTGAATCAGCATTCCGGTTGCGGACGCATCACCGGGCTTTTGCACGAGAACGGCGCGAAGCTGCGCGATAGCACCCGCGATATCGTTCTTTTCGATCAACGACGCGGCCAGATTGACGCGTGTATCCGATGTGTTGGGGCTGAGCTCGACCGCACGCGCGAGAAATTGAGAGCCGGCGTCCGGGTTGCCGAGGAAGGTATGCGTTTCGCCGATCAGCGCCAGGGTTTGCGGATCGTCGATCTTGAGCTTTCCCAATTCACCCAGGTCGATCTCGGCCTGTTGCACGCCGCCGATGCGCGCGCGTGTCAAGGCAAGCAACGCACGAACCTTGGG
The DNA here is from genome assembly GCA_038318315.1 of Burkholderiales bacterium. Taxonomy (GTDB): domain Bacteria; phylum Pseudomonadota; class Gammaproteobacteria; order Burkholderiales; family Burkholderiaceae_D; genus CAHJXF01. Next base: position 17,308 of record JBBQCA010000029.1, read on the forward strand.
CGCATTCGGGACCGACGCCACGTATTGATTGAGCTGCGTCGCCGCGACTTCGTAGTTCCCCTGCACGTAGTTTGTCAGGCCCAGCCAGAGGACGCTGGGGAAATGTCCGGGAGCGGTCGTGAGCGTGGTCTCGAAGGCGGTCTTCGCTTCCTGATAGCGCCCTTGTCGAAAGCGAATGATTCCGGTGATGTAGCCCGCCAGGGGGTGGCCTCTGTACACGGTCGAGAGCGTCTTGAGGTCGGCCTCGGCTTCGGGAAGGCGATTGCTTTCCGCATACACCAGTGCGCGGCCTAGCAAGGCGTCGACATTGGTTTTCTTGAGTTCGATCGCCTTGCCGTACGACTTTTCGGCGGCATCGAATTTGCGATCCAGACGATCGATATCGCCCAGCAACACCCATGATCCCGAATTCTTCGGATCGATCTGGATCGCCTCGCCGACGATCGCACGCGCCTGCTCGCTGTTCCCCTTGCCCGCCGCGCAGGTCGCGCTGCCCCAGTAGGCCTTGATGAACTTCGGATCGGCGGCGCGTGAGCCGTCGAACAGCTTGCATGCCGCTTCGTATTGACGCATCCCGACGCGCGCCTTCGCCTCGACTTCCATCAGCGCAGCGCGATCATCCGGCGGCGTCGCCAACGTAACCTTGGCCTGGTTCGCGGCCTGGTCGAAATTCGATTGCATCAGATAGGCACGCGCAAACGGCAGCTTCAACCGTGCTGCAGCGGCGCCGCGCTGAACCGCGATTTCCAATTCGTTCTGCGCCTGCTTGCCCGAACCCTGCTCGAGATAGATGTCGGCAAGCAGGAGGCGCGCGTCGAGGTTCTTGGGATTCTTCTGAAGCGCGTTGCGGACTTCGACGATGGCCGCCTTGTCGTTGCCGCTCGCATGCAACTCCTGCGCCTTGGCGAAGTGTTCCGCCTCGGTCATTCTGCTGGTCGAATCGCAAGCGGTCACGAGGCAGGCCGCAGACAACACTGCAATCGACCAGGTGGCGAAACGAGGGAATGCGGTTCGATCAATTCTCATCGGGGCGAATGTCTCAATCAAGTAAGGGGACGCAGGCTACGATCGTCTTCGGATGGTCGCGTTCTTCGTGTTTCTGTCGTTGGCGGTTCTCGGCGCCCAAGACAGTGCCATGGGCCTGCGCAGACCACGCACGGGTCGTGGCAATGGTACCTGCAAGATCGGCTTGGAGCCCCAAACTTGACCGCGGCGCGGTCGGTCGCAAGCGCCGACAGCGCGCGTTTATCGTCGCGGTCGACGGGCCGCGTCGTCGCCCTGCATCCCAACGGGCTCCAGCGCGACGATCAATTTGTCCAGACTCGCGTAAAGCCGCGCGATGAATTCGACGCCCACGCATGTTTCGATCGCGGCGTAGGTCGCCTTGATTTTCGGCGCAAGTCGCCGCGCCAGCCCGCGACTTTTAGCGGTCGGTGAAACCATCACGCGCCGCTGATCATGCGCGATGCCTTTGCGGCTCACGAGCCCCAGTTCGTCCATGCGCGCAAGCACCCCAGCCAGGCTCGGGCTCGAAATGCGGCAGACTTCGCCGATGTCGCGCGGCTCCATCGGGCCATGTTCGAGCAATGCGCGAAGGATGCGCCACTGCTGCTCGGTGAGGCCGACATCGTTGAGCATGGGGCGAAAGCGCGCCATCACGCTCTCCCGTGCCTGCAGCAACAGCAGCGGCAGATTGCGGTTGGTGAGCGAGGCGCTGCGGGATACCGCCTGAGCGGCAGGGTAGCGGCTTGACATGGTGAAATCATATCCGGAAGTTTGCTAATATGTTAGCGATTATGACCAGACTGCGTGCGCGAGTGTCTTCATTGCAAAATCTCTGCGAACCGTTTCCATGCGCATCGAGCATCTGATCGACGGCAAGTCGGTCACGAGCGACCGCTATTTCGAGACCATCGACCCGGCGACGCAAGAGACCTTGGCCGAGGTCGCCTCCGGTGGCGACGCGGAAGTCCATGCAGCGGTCGCCGCCGCCAAGGCGGCGTTCCCGAGCTGGGCCGGCAAGCCCGCGATCGAGCGCGCGAAGCTGATGCGCAAACTCGGTGACCTGATCGCAACGCATGTACCGGAGATCTCGCAGATCGAAACCAGGGACAGCGGGCAGGTGATCGCGCAAACCGCCAAGCAGCTGATCCCGCGCGCCGCCGACAATTTCCACTACTTCGCCGAGATGTGCACGCGCGTGGACGGGCACACCTACCCGACCCCGACGCACCTGAACTACACGCTCTATCACCCGGTCGGCGTGTGCGCGCTGATCAGCCCATGGAACGTGCCGTTCATGACGGCCACGTGGAAGGTTGCGCCCGCGCTCGCGTTCGGCAACACGGCCGTGTTGAAGATGAGCGAGCTCTCGCCGATGAGCGCGGCTCGCCTGGGCGAACTAGCGCTCGAAGCAGGCATTCCGGCAGGCGTGCTCAACGTCGTGCACGGCTACGGACGCGAAGCGGGCGAACCGCTGTGCCGGCATCCGGACGTGCGCGCGATCTCGTTCACCGGTTCGACCGTCACGGGCAACCGCATCGTTCAGGCCGCAGGCTTGAAGAAATTCAGCATGGAGCTGGGCGGCAAGAGCCCGTTCGTGGTCTTCGACGATGCCGATCTCGAGCGCACGCTCGACGCAGCGTTGTTCATGATCTTCTCGAACAACGGCGAGCGCTGTACGGCCGGCTCGCGCATTCTCGTGCAGAAATCGATCTACGCCGATTTCGCGACACGCTTCGCCGAGCGCGCCAAGCGCATCGCGGTCGGCGATCCGCTCGACGAGAAGACCATCGTCGGCCCGATGATCAGCGCAGCGCATCTGGCCAAGGTTCGCGGCTACATCGAACTCGGCACCAAGGAAGGCGCGACGATCCTCTGCGGCGACATCGACCGTCCTTGCTACGCGGCCGAATTGCCGCAACGCGTTGCGCGCGGCAACTACGTGTGGCCGACCGTGTTCGCCGACGTCGACAACCGCATGAAGATCGCCCAGGAAGAAATCTTCGGGCCGGTGGCTTGCCTCATCCCCTTCGTCGACGAAGCCGACGCGATCGCGCAGGCCAACGACATTCCGTACGGCCTGTCGAGCTATGTGTGGAGCGAGAATCTCGGACGCGCGCACCGCGTCGCCGCGGCCATCGAGGCCGGCATGTGCTTCGTCAACAGCCAGAACGTGCGCGACCTGCGCCAGCCTTTCGGCGGCACCAAGGCCAGCGGCACCGGCCGCGAGGGCGGGACCTGGAGCTACGAGGTCTTCCTCGAGCCCAAGAATATTTCCGTCAGCCTCGGGTCGCATTACATACCGCATTGGGGAGCCTGATCATGGGCACGTTGGCGCTCGCGGCGAAGATCACGCACGTCCCTTCGCTCTATCTGTCGGAGCTCGACGGTCCGCACAAGGGTTGCCGGCAGGCCGCGATCGACGGGCATCGCGAAATCGGCCGGCGTTGCCGCGCACTGGGCGTCGATACCATCGTCGTGTTCGATGTGCACTGGCTCGTCAACAGCGAATATCACATCAACTGCGCGCCTTCGTTCGGCGGCATCTACACCAGCAATGAGCTGCCCCACTTCATCAGGAACATGCCTTATGCGTACCCGGGCAATCCGCAGCTCGGTCACCTGATCGCCGAGGTCGCCAATGAGATGGGCGTGAAGTCACGCGCGCACAGCGACACCACGCTCGGACTCGAGTACGGCACGCTGGTGCCGATGCGCTACATGAATGCCGACCAGCACTTCAAGGTGGTGTCCGTGGCGGGCTGGTGCATGTGGCACGACCTGGGCGAGAGCGCACGCTTCGGTCTCGCGGTGCGCCGCGCGATCGAGGAGCGCTACGACGGCACCGTCGCCGTGTTCGCCAGCGGTTCGCTGTCTCACCACTTCGCCGACAACGGCACCGCGCCCGAGTTCATGCACAAGGTATGGGATCCCTTCCTCGAGCAGACCGATCTCGCGGTGATCGAACTGTGGAAGCGCGGCGAGTGGAAGACATTCGTCGACATGCTGCCGATGTACAACGACAAGTGCTGGGGCGAAGGCGGCATGCACGACACCGCAATGCTGCTCGGCCTGCTCGGCGGGCCTGCCTACGATCAGGGCGTCGAGATTGTCACGCCCTACTTCGGCAGTTCGGGGACCGGACAGATCAATGCGATCTTTCCGGTGACTCCGCTCGCGCCGGCCGCGCGCTGAAGGCCGACCCGATGCTCGCCAAGGACACCATAGACGCCCTCGCCCGGCAGCTTTACGACGCGCGCAAAGCGCGCACACCACTGCGACATTTCTCGGCGCAGCACCCGGGCATGACGATCGACGACGGCTACGCAATCCAGCAGGCGTGGGTGCGTCTCGAGCTCGCCGATGGCCGCACGATCCGCGGCCGCAAGATCGGCCTCACGTCGCGCGCGATGCAGCAGGCCAGCCAGATCACCGAGCCCGACTACGCGCCGCTGATGGACGACATGTTCTTCGAGCAGGGCGGCGACATTGCTATCGCGCGCTTCATCGCGCCGCGCGTCGAAGTCGAACTCGCATTCATCCTCGGTCAACCACTGAAGGGTCCGCACGTGACGCTGTTCGATGTGCTCTCCGCGACCGACTACGTGACGCCTGCGATCGAGATCATCGACGCGCGCATCGAGCAGTTCGATCGCGACACGCGCGCGCCGCGCAAGGTGTTCGATACGATCTCGGACTTCGCCGCCAATGCGGGCGTCGTGCTCGGCGGCCGGCCGGTGAAGCCCGACGCGATCGACCTGCGCTGGGTCGGCGCGATGCTGTTCAAGAACGGCGTGATCGAGGAAACCGGCCTTGCCGCAGGGGTTCTCAACCATCCGGCCACCGGCGTCGCGTGGCTCGCGAACAGGATCGCACGACATGACGAGCAATTGAACGCTGGCGACGTGATTCTCGCCGGCTCGTTCACGCGACCGACGGGCGCGGTCGCGGGCGACACCTTGCACGCCGACTATGGACCGCTCGGCGCCGTGTCGTTCCGTTTCGTCTGAAGGAAAGCAGCGTGGAAGTGGTGGGCCGTGCTGGGCTTGAACCAGCGACCAATGGATTATGAGTCCACTGCTCTAACCAACTGAGCTAACGGCCCTGAGAGAGCGTGCAGCGGGGATGATCGCCGGGATGATCGCCCATACGGGCACGGCCGCAAAGCGAACCATGCGCACGCTGTTGCGTGCGCATGGAGGGACATCAACTACCTTCGAGGAAGGACTTGAGCTTGTCGCTGCGGCTCGGATGACGCAGCTTGCGCAGCGCCTTCGCTTCGATCTGCCGTATGCGTTCGCGCGTCACGTCGAACTGCTTGCCGACTTCTTCCAACGTGTGGTCGGTGCTCATCTCGATACCGAAGCGCATGCGCAAGACCTTCGCTTCGCGCGGCGTGAGGCTGTCGAGCACATCCTTGGTCACGTCGCGCAGGCTCGCGTAGAGCGCCGCATCGGCAGGGGCCAGCGTGTTCTGATCTTCGATGAAGTCGCCCAGATGCGAGTCGTCGTCGTCGCCGATCGGCGTTTCCATCGAGATCGGCTCCTTCGAGATCTTCATGATCTTGCGGATCTTGTCCTCGGGCATCTCCATCTTGATCGCGAGCGTGGCCGGATCGGGCTCGGCGCCGGTCTCCTGCAGGATCTGGCGACTGATGCGGTTCATCTTGTTGATCGTCTCGATCATGTGAACCGGGATGCGGAT